>JAZLHW010000048.1:0-85188 GCA_045617105.1 Selenomonadaceae bacterium
AGCCCAAAGCATCAAACCTGCCATCAAAACAGTAAAGACAGCGACCTTCAGCAAAAACGGTCCCACCATTCCCTTGCCATGGTGTCCTGCCTGTGTCATCTTCTTGCTCAAATAATCAAACATAGAAGTCGGAGTAAAGGAAAGAAGCCATTCCTCTATATTCTTCCGCAAAGGAAGCAAAACTCGTTCAACAAACGGCGTCTGCTCCATGGAACGATTTTTCTTCTTCTTCACTTCCGGCTCTTGATTCACGCCAGCTTGTCTTTGAAGTCTCCACTGTGCCTGCGAGCGGCTGGATTCCTCCGAATCTTGAGTTCCCAAGCCTTGAATCTTCTGTTTGACAACATCCTTCGTAGCAACCTTTTTGCTGAGCACAAACGCAAAAATCAAAAAGATAAAGACAACTGCCAGTACCGATATCAGGATAGCCTTCATCAATAACCCCCCTCTGGCTGCTCATAGGTATTCTCAAAGAATCCATCCGGCAGCTCGATGCCATTCATTACGAACTTATCGAGGAAGTTTGGCTGAAGCCCCGTCGGCTCAAAATGACCGATGGATTTCCCGTCCTCGTCTATACCAGTCTGCACATACCTGAAAATATCCTGCGTCGTAATCGTATTTCCTTCCATGTGCTGCACTTCCGTGATGTACGTTACCTTACGGCTGCCGTCACGGATACGGGATTGCTGCAAAACTACGTCAATAGCCGAAGCAATCTGCTCTCGAATAGCGCGCACCGGAAGATCAAGACCGCTCATCAGCACCATGGTTTCCAGACGAGTCAATGCATCACGAGGGGTATTGGCATGAGCCGTAGTCAGGGAACCATCATGACCTGTGTTCATCGCCTGCAGCATGTCAAGTGCCTCACCGCCACGAACCTCACCGACGATAATTCGGTCCGGACGCATACGAAGTGCATTCTTCACAAGATCACGAATCGCGATCTGTCCCTTGCCCTCCAGATTCGCTGGACGGGACTCCAAGGTTACCACATGCTCCTGCTGCAAGCGAAGCTCTGCAGCATCCTCGATCGTAACAATACGCTCGTCATTCGGAATGAAGGACGACAACACATTAAGCGTCGTTGTTTTTCCTGAACCCGTACCGCCGGACACCAGTACATTGACTCGCGCTTTGACACAGGCACGCAGGAACATTGCCATCTTTTCGGACATCGTATTGAACGCAATCAGGTTCTCTACAGAAAACGGCTTCTTTGCAAACTTACGGATTGTCACGCAGGGACCCAAAAGTGCCAACGGCGGAATGATCGCATTGACACGGGAACCGTCCTTCAAGCGGGCATCCACCAGCGGTGAAGCCTCATCCACACGGCGGCCGATAGGAGTCAGGATACGCTCGATAATATTCATCAATTGCGCATCACTGTGGAACTGAACATCCGTCAGTGTCAGCTTGCCCAATCGCTCGACAAAAATCTTCTTTGGTCCATTGATCATAATTTCTGTCACGCTGTCATCTTTCAAAAGCGGCTCAATAGGACCAAGCCCCAACATTTCGTCCCGAATCTCTGCCAAGATGCGTCCACGCTGCGAAATAGGAATCGCATGGGGATTCGCTTCCAGCTCCAAATCAAGATATCTGTGAATGATAGCATTCACCTGTGAAGAATCCGCCTGTGCAGATGCAAGCATGCGCTGCTCCTCAGGACTGATATCCTCCACGATTCTCTTATGGATCAGAAGCTTTATTTTCTGCACATTGTCCTCGGTCTTTTCATTTTCCTTTGTCGTGGAAAAAATCTTGACCTGCATGTTTCTTCCATCCGGACGCCCCAAACGCGTCAATAGCGACATCTATCTCACTCCCCTACTGCATACAAATTTTCTATTCCAAACCTTCTTACGAGCTTGCACTGCCCTTTACTTCATTGTACATTCGGTACTCTACTGTGATTTTATCAATTCCTGTAAGCTGCAAGACCGCATGAAACACGCCCTTCATTGCATCTGCCTCTGCCTTTACAGTCACCACGACATCATTATCCTTGTCAGCAATGGTAAGACTGCCAGGACCCTTCTTTATATTGCAGACATAAGTATCATTCGGCAAATAATTTCCATTTTTGCTTGCCTGTTTCGCATACTTATCCTTGATATTTGCATATTCACTGCTTTGCGCAAGGGAAGCCTCTCTAGCTACCGACCTCGCCAAATGATTCATTGCGATATAGTCTGAAAGCACGAACCCTGAAAAAATGATTCCTATCAAAAGTATCAAAAAAATAGGCAGTACCAATGCAAATTCCACGATGGTCTGCGCTTTTTGCCTAATCCTTCCCATACTGCCCTCCATTTACAAATAAAAAACAACACAATCACTTAGAAAGAGTCTCCCCACAAATGTGAGGAGACCTCTCTCAAAAAGGTAAGAGACTAACTAATTACTTTGTTGCATTCAGCTGCGAAGTTGCAGAGTTGAATACGTTGTTGATACCGCCCTTAAGTCCACCGCTGTTCATGAGAACTGCAGCGATGATGACAACAAAAGCGAGGATGAGTGCATACTCAACCATGCCCTGTGCCTTTTCGCTCAAATAGCGAGCCTTCAAATAATCGATAACCTCCATCATAAAAAAACCCTCCTCTTAATAAGTAAAACATTCTATATGCAAAGCCCATTCGGGACATCACACCAAAATCACTTTCCGTTCAAAGCACTGGCCGTTGAACCGAAAACATTCCCCATCTCATTAAGCATTTTTGGAGAACCAGCCACAAGCGCCATAGAAACAACCACCACGAATGCCAACAGCAACGCATATTCCACCATGCCCTGCGCTTTTTGATCTCCCGCTTTTTTTGCAACGCGATGTTCCATTTTATCCTCCATAAAATAACATGTACTATCTACATCATCACACATCGATATCCACAATCTTGCGGATAATAAAAAGCGCAACCAATACCAAAACAGCACCTATGACCAGCGCAATCTGCCCGTAAATATTGTCCAGCATCGGCTGAAAATAAGTTGGATTCTGCCACTTGACAAAACCAGCGATTGCAAAAGGAAGCGCACCAACGATCATGCCGGAAAACCTTCCCTGTGCTGTCAGAGATAAAACCTCGTTTCTCATACGGATACGTTCCATAATCGTATCACTGATGCTATCCAAGACCTGCGAAAGATTACCGCCAACCTGCCGTTGGATCAGCACTGCAGTCACCACAAGGTCAAAATCCGGGCATTTCAGTCTCTGGCTCATATTCTCCAAAGCAACATCCAACGTCGCTCCGAGATTTACCTCAGCAATAACCTTTTGGAATTCCTCGCCAATAGGCGGCTGCATCTCTCTGGAAATCAATTCCATCGCCTGCATAAAGCTGAAGCCGGCACGAAGAGCATTCGACACCATCACCAAGGTATCCCCCAACTGGTTCAGAAATGCTTTGCGGCGATTGCTGATCGTGAAATTCAAGTAAGCAAGGCAGCAAACAAACGTAAGCACCATGCCTCCAACCAAAAACACCCAATCAAAAGTCAGCAAAAAGAGAAATAAACCAACACAAACGGAAAGCCCTGCCACCATGACCTGAAATTCCGCTCCAAAAATCGGCCAGCCAGCCTGCTGCATCTTGAGGTCAAGATCCGCATTTCTATGAACCCTGCGCCATCTCGTTGCAAGAATACGAACCCTTGCCAAGAAAGTCCTTTTGTTTCTCTTTTCCCTGACCTTCTTGGAATCCGTCTCCTGTTCAACTCTGGCAGACAGAGATTCCAAACGCTGCACCATCGCATTCTTTTTTCCCTGCTTTATCGTCAGGAAAAAAGTCACGACCAAAAACATAATAAGCGTTACTAACGCAGCAACTACTATCTTCATAGCTCATCCCACCGAATTTGCTTCCTGCCAAGCAATCGATCCGCCAAAAGGTTGATGGACATCGCCAGCTGGCTGCCAGGCTCTAAATCAAGTGCCATGTGACCATTGTCTGCCGCTGCTGAAACCATCACATACTCATTTGGTATGATTGCCTCCACGGGACGCTCCAAATTATCCTCCAAAAACCTCTGGGAAGAAGCATCACACGGATTTACGCGAGTGAATACCGTTTTGACACGGTCACTGGCATCTTCCCAATCATCAAAAATCTGCAACGCACGCTGTACGTGACGCACCTCATAGGCTCCATTGACCATAGCAACCACATAGGTAAGGTCAGAAGCCTCTGCCGCAGCAATCGAAATAGGACAGAATCCTTGCGGCACATCCACCAATACATAGCGAAACAGGCTTTTTGCCATCGTTAAAAGACTCAAGAACGGATCTATTTCCACCTTGTCACTGAGATTCGGCGTTTTCGTCCCGCAAAGAAGAGATATTTTCTCCGTCACCGGAACGAAATAACCATTCAAGGAAACCGGCGAAAGAAAATCTATATCCCGAACAGCCTCAACAATAGTACTCTTTGGCTCGACATTGAAAAACACTGCCATATCGCCAAATTGCAGATCGGCATCAATGATGCCAACAGGCTCACCTGTCTTGCGTGCAAGGCTCACAGCCAAGTTAGAAATCAAGGTTGTCTTCCCGCTCTTTCCTTTAGGACTAAAGAATGTAATAACCTGTGAATGACCTTCCAAAGAGATTCGATTGAATGTCTCCAGTGACTTAATAAGCTCGTTACTGGTAAACGGCTTCATCAAATATCCTCTTGCACCGGAACGAACCAAATGGCTTGCCGTATCCGCTTGCCAATGCTCACCCATACAAACGATTGATATTCCAGGATACACCCTCTTAAAATCTTCCAAGGTAGATATCGGATTATTCTCAATATCCAACAGGATAAGGTTTGGATTGAATACTGCTCCCTGACCAAGCGCATCGCTCGGGCTTTGATAGCGAGCCGCCAGCTTGAATCCAATGGTTTCCTTGATGACGTTTGCCAAACGCTCCAACATAAGGCGATCGCTCTCTACCAGCAATACCTGATATTCCATGCTTTACACCCCTTATCCACCAAACAACCGACTGAACAACGAACCGCCGCTCTTTTTTTCCTGCTTCTGTAATACAGGCTCCGACTTGCCTCGATTCGTGCACAGAGTCACCATTTCCTTAATGCTCATGCCGATATCCGTTGCCCCATCATCAAACACAAGCGGAACTCCACTCTGGATTGACCTGCTTGCTACCTTAAAATTATTCAGCACAACAAAGTCAAACCTCGTATTCAAAAGATGGTTTTCCACTTCCTCAATAGGAATACGCGTCACAGCATCGCTTCGATTCAAGACGTATCTTATCTTGTCCTTGTCGTAATTCAACTCCTTGAGGGTATCACTCCCTATCTTCATGTTCTTGATGGTAGGTATGAAATCCACGATTCCCATGAAGAATATAATCGTACTCATGTCAAGGACCGCCAAATTCAATTCACTGAACATGGAAGAAGTATCGACAATTACATAATCGAAAATTTCCTGCAATTTCTTTAATATTTTTTTTATACTTTCCACAGACATGTTATAGGCTTCTTCCAACTTTGTAGGCGACGCCATGACATAAAAGAGAGCCTCATCATAGTCATACGGGAGCAAAAACTCCTGCACTCTGCAAGAATCTCCCTGCACATTAAGAGCCTGCTGGGCATCTGCAATCGTACGGGTAGGAGAAATCTGCAAATAATTGCAGACATCCCCAAATTGGAGGTCAAGGTCAACAACACATGCCCTTGCACCTCTCCTAGCTATTTCTGCCGCCATATTGCAGCTGAGCAAGGTCTTTCCTACGGCAGAAGCCGTACTGAAAAAAGTCAGCACTGTTCCTTTGATGCGTTCCCCTGCCAACTTTCTCCCTCCTTACTTCTCTGCCGCAGCCTTCTCCTCTGGAGTCGCTGCCGGCAACACATCTTGATTCAAGTATTTTCCAAGAATAGAGTCTTCCTTCTCCGTTGCCTTAACAGGACGCTTCTTTGCGTCTGCCTTCTTTTCAGCTTCCTTTACTTCCTCTGTTTCCTCAGCCTCTGGAATCTCGCCATTCACATCAATTTCCTTGAGGTTTGCTTCCTCCCTGCGGGCATCTTGGAATTTCTTTTCCATCTTCGGTCCCATCTTCACAGGAGTTGTCTCGTTCACGATACGCGGACGAATGAGAATAACAAGTTCCCTCTTGTCCTTCGAATTAGAACGATGCTTGAAGAACTCACCCAAGATTGGAATATTGCTCAAAAGTGGAATCTTCTTGATCGTTTCCTGATCTTGATTGTTCATCAAACCGCCAATCGCCATCATCATACCGGACGGCACGTTGATTACTGCATTTGCCGTTCTCTTGGTGAGTGCCGGATACGTCGTATTATTGATCGTGACAGCATTTGCATAATCCAAGCTGCTGATCTCTGCCTCAATTCTCGAGGTCACATTGTTTTCCTTATCCACAACAGGTTCAATATGAAGCTTGATACCATAATCCTTCCACTCTACGGTAGGGGTTCCATAGTTGTTATTCCCATAAATCACGAATGGAATCGATCCGCCGATGGTGATCTCAGCAGTTTCACCGCTCATTGTCGTGATATTTGGACGGGAAAGAATATTCATCTTTCCTTCTGATGCAAGTGCCTGAATCTGCCAATCCAGCTTGTCAAACCACTTGCCTGTGATGTCATGGAAGTTCGTACCGCCGGCAAAAAGCCCAGCCGTACCAAACTGTATCTCTGCAGTGGTAAAAGTGCTTCCGCCCATCGTCGTCTCAGAATAACCAACTTTGCTGTTAGCATACTGTATTCCCAGATCCTTCTTGTCAGAATCTGCAATATCCACGATCCATGCTTCCAAATTCACCTGCAGAGGATTGCTCATTTCCAACATATTGACGATAGAGGAGCTGGCATTTGTCTTGATATTGCCGCGTTCATCGAGTGCCGTTGCTCCATTTACATACATGGATGCAACCTGCTCCGCCATTATTTTTTCCGACTGATTGGCAACCATGCCACGAAGCAAAATCTTTCCATCTGCCATCTCTACCCTGACACCCGGCAGGTTGATTGCCTTCTGTATCATCTGTGCCAACGAACTGTTCATTGGGGAAACGCTGACGGAAAATTCCTGCCTCATACCGTTCTTAGTCCATATCGTAAGACCTGTCGTACCCGTTTCCTTTGCAATGATATTGAGAGCGCTGGGACCCAATACTGCGACATCTGCAATATTAGGATTCACAACAGCCACCTTGTCGATAGCAGAACCCGTATTCAAATAATAAGCCTGATTGACCTCCAGCCAAATTGGCTGTACCGCCGCATAAGCGGGTGCAGGTGCAAGACATGCAGCAGTTGCAGCAGCAAGACCCATCCCAAATTTTTTATTGAATTGCCACATGCTTACTTGCCCTCCTCTGTTCCTCTAAATACCTTAATACCATAATTGTTGCTTGCAGACGGTGCTGCAGGTGCCGCAGGTGCAGCTGGCATATTAAACGACGGCATAGGAATCTGCGGCATAGGAGCCGGCTGTGCTTCCTTCTTCTCTGGTGCCACAATCTGGAAATACTCTGTATCCAAAACAAACATATCGCGTGGCTTGTACGGGCGAAGCAAGAGATAAACCGTTCCCTGCTGGCTCGCCACCGCAAGCTTTAATGCTTCCTCCGGCGTAATAGCGAGCGTAGCCGTTGCCATTGCTTCACCGGAAGCCTTTACATCATTACTTGGATTTTCATTTTTCTTCTCTTTATTTTCTTCTCCTTCTCCGTCCTTCTCCTTGCCATCTTCCTTCTTTACCTCTGGCTTTGGAGCACCTGCCTGATGGACGTTTGCTGTCTTGTTGATACCTAAAAGCAGTACATTTTGAAGAAGAAGCTCACCGCTGACACGACCGTTATTATTTTTTCCATTGACCAGCATGACATCTACATAGTCACCCGGTTTAGCAAATCCAGCCACACCAGTAACATCATTGATAGCGATAGAAATTGCACGGCAATCCGGAGGAATCATACCAATGAAGCCTGCCATTCGCAGATCTGCCAAGAGCTTTTTCTCCGTCACGACATCACCCTGCAAGATCATGACCGCTGCCGGCTTGTTGACAGCACTCTGGATATCCTTGACTGCCCCTGCCGGTACAGCACCGGAAGGAACCTCTACCATCTTCAGCATTTCTGCCTTGACTACAGTACGCTGCGGAATATCCTGATTCGCAACGACCACAGATACCATGCTCGTCTGTGCTGACTTTTCCCTTTCTGCCCTGTTGCCAGCACCGTCATCCATAACAAAATAAATCATCACACCCAACAGGATACTGCAAAGTGCGCCTATCATGAGATATTGGCGATAGGACAGCTTATCCGCCAAATCCCTGAATCGTTCTAGTATACTCGGACCTTTCATACTACATATTTTCTCCTTCCCCAACGCAAGCATCCCCATAAAATTCCCTTGCATCCATCCTGCCTGCTCTTTTTCCGCCATATTTCACGAGAATGTTCAGAAAAGCCATTCATGCTTCCTGAACCTTTTGCTTCATCTGACGAAAAATTTTCTAAGCAATCTGAATTCACCGAATTTTTAGAGAGTGCCGCATCTTATTTGAAATCCCTGCTAGTATTATCTACACTACCTTACGCTATATAATAACACATCATATTCCACATTTCCATAGCTTTCTGAAAAAAAAATGAAAAATTTTTTTCAGAAACAGATTCCAAGTTGCTTGAAAAAAAACATTGTGCTTTAATAATATTGACATTTATATTGGGAGGCATTTTTATGTATCTTGTTTTTCTTTCTTTGGCAGATGTCTACTCCTCATTTGGATCTGCGTGGATCGACTTCCTCTACCAACGATCTCCTGACGTTCTCAGTTACCCAGCCGACTTAAAAAGGAGAGCACATTGCAGAAAAGCTTTTCTTTTCCTCGGATTCTTTTTCCTTCTTTCACTGACTGCTTCGGAAAGCTCCTTTGCCGTCATCTGCTACCAGCTGATCTTATCTGCCTTCCTGCTTCTTACCATTGACACAGACTTTGAGCAGTACGTCATCTTTGACCGCATGCTGCTTCCCTTCGGAATCCTCAGTCTCCCCTTCCTCTTGCTCATGCCTTTTGGAACTATCTTCAGCCATCTGCTCGCTGCCCTTGGAGGTGGAGTCCTCTTTTTCCTGCTTGCCGTCCTGACACGCGGAGGAATTGGGGGCGGAGACATCAAGCTTATTTTTGTCCTCGGTCTTTGGCTTGGCGCTTGGCCACTCGCCGCTGTCATTCTAGGAGGATTTCTTCTTGGCGGAATCTCTGCCGCCCTTCTCATGCTTTTGGGCAAAAAGGGCAAGCATGACTTCTTCGCCTATGGACCTTATTTTTCCTTCGTGGCTCTTGCTGTTACTTACATAAAGCCATAAAATCAAATATAGGACTTATTTCTTAAGATTCTAACACATATCTGTTATCTTGTCACTGCTTTCTTTTAGAAAGTGCTGATTCATTTCTGCAAAAAAATCTGGCGAAAATTTTTCGCCAGATTTTTTTATACAAGCAAAACAGTATCCTGTCGGGGAATTGCAAGGAAATCTAATAAACCACCAAGATGTGGATATTTAAATGGATCCTTGTTTCCTTAAAAATCATTCACAAGCTTCTGCCCGAATTCCCAAAATCCCCCAATACCTTGCATAAGCCACGTTATACCAGCTTTTTTCCGAATCCGTCATCTGCAGAGTTCCTAAATGTAGCCCGCTTATCCAATTTTTTTCCTCAGAAAAGTCAAAAGGTCGAATTACAAGAATTTCCTTCGTCCTTCCCTCCGAAAGTGCCGCCTGCACTTCGCTGTCCACATACCGTCCATAGTCATGCATTCCAAAAAATCCCTGCAGTGTCACTGCCATCGTTACTGCCATATAGCAAACACCGAAAAAGCGAAGCATACGGGAAAGCTTTTCCGGCAATGCATGCCCCGTTTTTTGCATAATCTCCTGCATAATGGCACAGGAAAGAACCAAAAAAATAGTTGGGCCAAAACCGGTACGGATAGGAAATGCAGGAGAAGCCAACATGATAAACAGGGAAAGAAAGGAAACCATGAAAAAAAACTGGCACGATTCCTTTTTCTTGGAAATTTCTTCGGAAATCTCAATTTTTTTCAATTCTCTCCAGCTTTTCCAAAGGTAATGCCATAACAAAAGCTGCACGAGCAAAATAAAACAAAAGGTCAAAAACTTTTCACTTCGCATATTCCAGCCAGTCGGCATTCCAAGGCTGGCCTCCACTGCCTCCCTTGCAAAATTGCCGGGGGCTGCCATCATCAAAACATATCCTATGGCAAGCCCAAGGAATCCCCAAAGCAT
The DNA here is from genome assembly GCA_045617105.1 of Selenomonadaceae bacterium. Lineage (GTDB taxonomy): Bacteria > Bacillota > Negativicutes > Selenomonadales > Selenomonadaceae > CALELM01. Next base: position 10,320 of record JAZLHW010000048.1, read on the forward strand.
CCATCGCTGCATTTTTCCTTGACGATAACAACCATATAAGTGCAACCCCAAGAACAAGATAACCCAGCAAACCGTATTTTCATTGGTGCAGCCGCCAAGAATTCCCAGAAAAAACATGCCAACGGCAGGAAAAGATTCCTCTATCCCCTCATGCCGGCGCACATAGGGAAACAAAAATGCCAGCAGGAGAACAATCATCCAAAGATAATGGCAAGTTCCCGTAATCCAGAACACATCACCGGAAAAACCAACGCAAAATGTCCAGAGCGCAAAGAAGATCCAAGCAATTCGCCAAGGCTTTTCGGGAAAGGAAATTCGCCCGCCGTGTCCCAGCCAATAAATTTCCAGCACAAGCAAAAGAAAGATCAGCGTATTGACCAAATCAAAAACCGGTTTCCCCAGCCAAAGAAACAGGTAAACACAAAAACAGGCGAGAATCCTGCCTCCCCAAGTAAAATAATACGCCCAAACCGAGGTCAAAATATCCCCTAACCCCTCAACTCTCCTTGCATCCTCCGGAAGTGCACGGTACATATAACCGCCATGCTCCTCATCCCAAATGAACTGAAACAAATAATCATCCCCATACGCCAGAGGAAGCAGGCTATTTAACAGATACATAAAAATAACAATACCAATAAGCACGAATGCCGACTGTACTTTCCTTTGCTCCATATATTTTCACCTCATTCATCAAAAAAGAGGCAAGGTCTCGACCGTTCCTCACCTCATAACAAGTTTCTCATTCCTCGATTGCTTCTATCTCAAGAGAATCGATTCCCCAATGAAAAGAAAAATTGGTATTGATAAGTGTATTTTTTTCCTCTGTCCATTCTGCACGTGCAAAATGATACAAGCTGATCTGACTCAAGGTTTCTGAGTAACCCCGCTTTACCTTTAAGTGAATCGTTTCATTCGTCCTGCCTTCCGAAACGGCAGCCTGCACACCGGCAATGATCTCCTCCACATATAAATTTGTCCGATAGTATCCATACAGGCTCGTTGTCATCGTCACTGCCATATAGAGAACCGCAAGACCCATAAAGAACCTGCGGGCTTCCATGCGAATCTTAGCCCTCCAATCCGTCCACTCGACCATAGACATCACCGCAATTAACAAAAAACACGTGGAACCAAATGCTGACCGAAGAGGAAAGGACGGAGATAACACCATAATACTTACAGAAAACAAACTAAGAAACAGAAAAGCCTTCACATAGTTCACAAGCTTCTTGTTCTCTGCTGATTTTTCTCTCTTGAACCAAAAGACCCTCACGCTGTACCACAAAACAAACTGAAATCCCAGAATAATTGCCCATATCACGAAATTGCAGAACAATTCTTCTAAATTAAACGGTCTGGCTTCCATCAACTTCCGAACAAAATTTCCGGGTGCCAGCATCATAAAAGCATAACCAATGCAAAGTCCCACCTCACCGCAAACCATCCATGCCTGCAATTTCTTTTCTCTATAAAGAAAATACCCATAAACGGCAAGCAGTAAAATCACAACAGAAACATTATTTTCATTAGTCCAGCCTGCTAAAATTCCAAAAATCATCATAAAAGGAGCTGCCTTTCGGGGCATTTTTCCTATGGAAAAGTAATCCCGGACATAAGGAAGCAAAAAAGTCAAAAGGACAGGAAACATCCAAAGGTAATTGCAGGAACCCGTCAGCCATAACATGCTCTCCGATAATTCCGGAGCACATGCCCAAATTCCAAAAAAAATCCAAGCCAAGCGTCCTGCTTTTAACTGAAATGTAATTCTTCCGCCTAAACTGAACCAATAAATTTCTAACATCAAAAAGACAAAAACAAGTGCATTCAAGAAATTAAACAGCCATTTTCCCTGCCACAGAAAAAACTGCACCAAAACATGTGCCGGAATCCTGCCGCCCCATGTAAAATAATGCGACCAAAGAGACTCAGCAATATCGGAAAAGCTGTCCACCCTTTGTGCATTTTCCTTCAACGGATACTGTAGCATATTCCAGCCATCGGAACCATCCCAAATATACATGTAAACATAATCATCTGCATACAATGGAAAAAAAATATTTAAAAAATAAAAAAAAAGGAACACTAAAAAAAGAAAAAAAATTGACTTCCAGTAACTTTTTAAATAACTTGCCACGCAATATCCCCTCAAATTCTTATAAAATTATTTTCTACAGCATAGCATATCCCTATTTTCATTCCTCAATCGCTTCTACCTCAAAAGAATCAATGCCCCAATGAAAAGAAAAATTTTTATTGGTTCTTGTATTCTTCTTTTCCTCTGTCCATTCCATACATGCAAAATGATGCAAGCTAATCTGATGCAAAGTTTCTGAGTAACCACGCCTCACCTTTAGGTGAATCGTTTCCTTTGTCCTGCCTTCCGAAACAGCAGTCTGTATGCCAGAAATAATTTCTTCCATATATAAATGTGTCCGATAATACCCATACAAGGTTGTTGTCATCGTCACTGCCATATAGAGAATTGCAAGACCAGTAAAGAACCTGCGAGCCTCAATACGAACCTTTGTCCTCCAATCCGTCCACTCGACCATAGACATCACAGCAATCAAAAGAAAAATCGTGGAGCCAAATGCCGACCTAAGAGGAAAGAACGGAGATAACACCATAATGCTCACAGAAAACAAACTAAGAAACAAAAAAGCTGTCACATAGTTCAAAAGTTTCTTGTTCTCTGCTGACTTTTCTCCCTTTGGCCAAAAGATTCGCACGCTGTACCACAAAACAAACTGAATTCCAAGGATTATTGTCCATATCATAAAATGTATGCACAATTCCTCTAAATTAAAAGGTCTGGCATCCACCAGCTTCCGAGCAAAATTTCCGGGTGCCAGCAGCATAAAGGCGTAACCAATGCAAAGACCAATCTCACCGCAAACCATCCATGCCTGCAATTTCTTTTCCCGATAAAGAAAATATCCGTAAGCAGCAAGCAACAAAATCACGGCAGGAACGGTATTTTCATTGGTCCATCCTGCCAAAATTCCAAAAATCAGCATAAAGGGAGCTGCTTTTTCTGGCATTTTTCCTATGGAAAAGTAATCCCGAACATACGGAAGAAAAAAAGTCAAAAGGACAGGAAACATCCAGAGATAATTGCAAGAGCCTGTCAGCCATAAAATACTCTCTGATATATCTGGACAGCATGCCCAAATCCCAAAAAAAATCCATGCCAAGCGCCCTGCTTTTAGCTGAAACGTGATTTTTCCACCTAAACTGAACCAATAAATCTCTAACATCAAAAAGACAAAGACAAGTGCATTCAAGAAATTAAACAGCCATTCTCCCTGCCACAAAAAAAACTGCACCAAAACATGTGCCGGAATCCTGCCGCCCCATGTAAAGTAATGCGACCAAAGAGAAGCAGCAATATCCGAAAAACTATCCACCCTTTGCGCATTTTCCTTCAGCGGCTGCATCATATTCCATCCATCGGAACCATCCCAAACGTACATATAAACATAGTCATCCACACATAATGGAAAAAAAATATTTAAAAAATAAATAAACAGGAATACCAAAAAAAGAAAAAAAACTGGCTTCCAATAATTTTTTAAATAACTTACCACGCAATATCCCCTCAAATTCTTACAAATTCACATGACACTATTTCCTGACACTTACGGAATCCAGTCCCCAAAATCTTGCATACGAAGTATTGTGCCAGTCCTCCTTGTCCTCGGAAAGCCTGATCTCTACAAGATGAAAACCACTGAGAATAACTGCATTGCAAGGCATTTCATAACTTCCGATGACCAGTTCCCGATTTTCCCCGCAAGCTGCCTGCAGAGCCTGCCTGTCCACCGCCTCCGTGTATGCATGAAGAATGCTCCCCCCATAAACAGAAAACGTCATAGTCAGAAACAAATAGCCCCCAGCCGCAAAATGAAGGAGCTTATGCACACTATCCCCGTGGATATTCCTTCCTGCCTCCTCCTGCACCTGCATGGAAACGGCAGCTGCCAGAATCAAGGAAATAACAGACGGGAAGGAGGAACGCAGAGGGAAAGACGGCGAAAGCAGCATAACAAAGAGGGAAAGCAAGCTGAACGCACAGCAAAGAAGCATATAATTTTTCCAAAGGCTCCACGAAGGAAGCGAAGAAAAAATTTTTCTCTGCCTCCAAAAGCCCAACAAATAATGCCAAAGAAAAAATTCAAAAATAAAAACAACAGAAATATTGACCATGCCATGACGAAAAAGCTTCTCTCCAGTCATTGCCCCCATGGAAAGCTCAAAAAGATACCTCGCTTGGTTGCCGGGTGCCAGCATCATAAGCGAAAAGCCAAAAAGCATGCCAAGAACGCCACAAACCATCCACGCAGACAGCCTTCCCTGCTTCCTCATTTGATAGCAATATGCCGGCAAAAGCAGGACAAGCCAGCAAACCGTATTCTCATTTGTCCAGCCAGCCAAAATCCCAAGGAAAAACATAAAAACAGCAAAGAGTTTTCCCATAGGCAAGGGCAATAAAAAATATGACCGCACATAAAAAGTCAAAAAGACAAAGAGCAAGACCAGCATCCAAAGATAATTGCAGGAACCTGTCAGCCAAAGCGTTACCACGGAAAAATCCGGACAGAATGCCCAAACAGCAAAAAACAAAAACAAAAACCTTTCTGCCTTTAACTTCCAAGTAATTCTGCCTCCTAAGCTCATCCAATAAAGGAGAAGCAAAAGAAACATAAATATCGCCGTATTGAAAATATTGAACAGCCATTTTCCCTGCCATAGAAAAAACTGCACCAAGACATGTGCCGGAATCCTTCCTCCCCATGTGAAATAATGCGACCATTGCGAAATGAAAATATCGCCGAAACTCCCCACACGCCTTGCATTTTCCGGCAAATCAAGGTACATATTCCACCCATTTGCACCGTCCCAAAGGAAGGAATACACATAATCATCACCATAGGAAAGCGGAAAAAGACAATTCATCAAAAAGATAAAAAGACAAGTACAAAAAAAAACGATCCTGAAATGATATATTTTTCTCACCCCCATTTTTCTAAAATGTCACTGCCTTCTCTTATTTTATAATGCGATACAAGAATTGGCAAAGATATTTTCATTTGAATTCATGTTTTATTATTGCTACAATAAAACATAGATGATTAAAAATAAAGGAGTCTTTCACTTGAAGCATTTTTTTTCTTCATTTTTTCAAAAAATCGAGCAGATCATCTTGCATAGTCCCATCTTTTTTTCTGCACTCATAATTACCAGCTTGGGTTCCTTTGGAATCTATGCGGAAAATAACCTTGATCCAACAAAAAATATTCCCCTTTGGTTGCTTTTAGAAGCAATTCAGCTCTCCTGCTTTATCATCCAAGCAATCTTCCTATGCTATCTGACGGAAAAGATTCCGCATAGGATAATTCGCCGCATATTGCAGTCATCTTTCGTGCTTTTTCAGCTCTTGATTTTTTTAAGTGACTTATTCCTTCTATACAAATATCGTTACACCTTAAATGATATTATGATCAATGAAATTCTAAGTGCCGATCCAGCGACCATAAACGAATTTTTGCTTTCCTATGTAGCAAATCCAACGGTTCTTCTGTTTATCATCAGCATAATTGTCCTTCTCATCGTCCTTATCGTGCTTTTCAATTATTTTATGCAAAAATACATTAAAGTTATTGTTGCTTTAACGACTGTATTTTTTATTTCAGGAATCGCTATTTTTGCCTATATATCCTATCTTCCTCCCATACTCCTTTCCTCACTGAGAGTCCCGTACCAAGTACAGCTGTGCATACAAAACTTTGGAAATGAGAAAACCATCCCTTCCGCTCTGGATGAAAATCCAGAAGCTATCCTCCATAACAACAGCGACATTCCCAATGTCGTCCTAGTTTTAGGAGAATCTGCCGACAGAAACCACATGCATTGCTATGGATATCCTTTGGAAAATACCCCGTTTTTAGACAATTCTATTGCAAAGAGGGAAGCCTATCTCTTCACGGATACCATTTCCTGCGGAAACACGACCACAGATACCATGAAAATGATTTTTTCCTTTGCAGAAAAGGATATCTCTGACAAGCCTTGGTACCAGTATGCCAATCTCCTCGATATCCTAAAAAAAGCAGGATATCATACCACATGGATCTCCAACCAGTCAGAAGCCAGCATTTATGAAAACATGGACAAGATTCTCTCTGGGCGTGCAAACGATTCCTATTTCTCCGAATTTCACGATTGTTACGGAAAAAGCTTGACACGAGCCTATGACGAAGTTCTTCTTCCCGTTCTCGACGGCTATATGAAATCCAATGAAGCCTACCAAAAGAATTTTTATGTCATTCATATCGAAGGTTCCCATGAAATCTATAAGTTAAGATTCCCAGAGGAATTTGCTAGATTTACAGCAAATGATGAGCCTCCCTCCCAGCAGGAATGGCAGGAAATACAGGCAGACTACGACAACTCCATTCTCTACACGGATAGCCTTCTCCGACAAATTACGGAACGCTTCCAGAATACGAACACTGTGATCCTATATCTCTCCGACCATGGAAGCGATGTTTGCAATGGAAACGACTTCTTTGGTCATTCCATGGAAGCAGAAGGCAGCCTCCACATGATAGAAGTTCCCCTTTTTATTTGGCTGTCTCCTCAGCTTCGTGAAACTCATCCCGAACTTTGCCATAAAATCGACATCGCCAGGGATCTTCCCTTCCGAACCGACAACACGATACATCTCCTCCTCGACCTCATGCAAATCGAAACTACCTCCTTCCTTCCCGAAAAAAGCCCCCTTTCCCCTCGCTACGACACAAATGCAGAACGAATCTATAATGGAAAAGCATACAAGAAAAACTAACCTTTTATTGTACAAAGCTATCCTAGTCGATAAAATAAAGTTGATACATTTCAGAAAGTCTTTCTAGCAATTCCAAAAATCACTCAAAATAAAAACCAGTAAAGGAGTAACCATTGATAATGGATACAAAGAGAAATTTTGGGTTGGACATGCTTCGCTCCATAGCCATTCTACTAGTTGTAATTTCCCATGCGAGGCACATATTTCACAACGATGAACTTTGGCGATTGATTTTTTGCGGATATTATGGTGTAGAACTATTTTTCGTATTGAGCGGTTTCCTGATTGGCAGAATTCTCCTGCGAACCTTGGAAAAGGTAAGCGATGGGGCAACGATTCACCAAAAACTGTCGTCCCTGCGTTATTTTTGGATCCGTCGTTGGTTTCGGACATTGCCATTGTACTGGCTGAGGCTGTGCTTTGATCATTTGCGATACTGTGGCCTGGGTCTCCTTGACGGCATACAGCAATTATATCTTGCTTTTTTCTACTTGCTGTTCCTGCAAAGCTACCAACCATTCGGTGTAATGGTTTTTCCGGAAGCATGGAGCCTGAGCGTAGAAGAATATTTTTACTTGCTCATACCTATCGCTCTTGTGATTATGCTGTCCATACAAAAATCTACAGCAAAGAATATCATCTTCATGATTCTCGCCGTTCTCCTTGCCCGCATTCTCTATGTTGCCTTCACCGGCGCAGATAATCTAAATTGGGATTGGGACGTGCGAAGAAATACCTTCCTGCGTCTGGATTCTCTGGGCATCGGTGTTTTGCTGGCTTATATCTACCTCTACAAGGAAAAATGGTTTCATCATGCACATCAAAAAATGGCATTGCTTCTGGGAACAGCCTTTATTGCCGTCATTGCCTTCCTTTACTTTGGAGACAAAAGCTTCGTAGAAGGATTTTTTGCAAAAACCATCATGTTTGACTTAGTTTCCATAGCTATGGGCTTGATTCTCTGCTATGCCTATCATATCACGACAAGCAATCATGTGATCCATTGGACCTTCACGACAATAAGCAAGATTTCATACGCTGTTTACCTAATTCATTTTCCTATCTTCATGGCAGTTGCCGATTATACAGAGGAAGTGCCGTCCCTTTTTTCAAAATGTTTGCTTGCCCTTGCAGCCTGTGCCATTTCTTTTGTCTTGTCTTATGTAGTCCATAAATATTATGAATACCCCATGATGTGCCTGCGAGAACGCTTCCATAAAAAAGAAACCAAAAGTTGTTAAAGCATAGTTCCCCCTTTCTCAAATCCATAAAAATTTAGGAAGTGATATTTTGAGTACAAACTATAAAAACTACCTGCTTGCCGCCTTTTCCATCCTTTTTCCCCTATTTCTTATTCCTCATTGCGTGAATCCTGACTTTTGGTTTCTGTTAAATGACGGACGCTATGTCATGGAACACGGATTTCCCCACACAGAACCCTTTACCCTCCACGAAAATCTCCATTTCGTCATGCAGCAATGGCTGTCTGCTGTTATTTTTTGGAATGTATGGCATTTCTTTGGAGAAAGCGGTATCTCTGTCTTGGTGGCTTTCGTTGGCTTGCTCACTCTCCTTGCCTTTTATCGGCTTTGCTTTTTGAGCAGCGAAAGAAATCACTTGGCAGCTTCTCTTGTCACAGTCTTGGCCGGCATTCTTGCCATTCACATCTTTTTCCACGTTCGTCCGCAAATTTTTTCCACATTTTTCCTGCTTCTCTCCGTCCTTTGCATGGAACAACACCAACAGACAGGAAACATGAAATATCTTTTCCCTCTTCCTGTTTTCTCTATCCTTCTTTCCAATCTTCATGCCGCCATTTGGCCAATGCTTCTCGTCTTTATGCTTCCCTTCCTTATGGCATCGCTCCCCTGCAATGTAATATCCAAGTTTTCCATCTCAGGAAATCCTCGGTGCCTCAAGCCGCTCCTTTTCTCCGTTCCCCTGATCCTGCTCGCAGGACTTATCAATCCCTACGGCATAGAGGCAATTACCTATACCATGCACTCCTACGGAATTGACGTTATCAATGAAAATATTGTCGAAATGTTCCCATTGAGTTTTGGGAATACAACTGGAAAGCTCTTTCTCCCCATTCTTGCTGCAACGCTGATCCTCTGCACACGCGTCAAAATGAAGCTGCAATATCTGCTTCTGTCCATTGGCTGCATGTACATGGCAATGAAAACCTGCCGCAGCCTCTTCTTCTTTCTTATGATGGGAACACTTCCCTTTTCCTTTGCCCTATCCAAGTTCCGCCTGCCGGAGATCAAGAAGCAAGATACCACTCCTGCCGCACTTCGCCGCCATCTCCTTATGATCACAGGGCTTCTCGCCATTCTAGCCCTGCAATTATGGAAAAGCATGGAAGAAATCTCAAGTATCGATACCAAAATGCAGGTTCTCTTTGGAATCATTGCCATCGCAACACTGTTCCTTCTCCTTGTCCCATCTAAGAACCTTTCCTTCCTTTCCATGGAAAACCTTCGCAATAAAGCTGCTGTTCTCCTCGTTTCTCTTTCATTCCTTACTTTTCTCTCGGCAGGTCACAAAAGCGATACATCGCAATATCTTCCAGAAGGCAAGGAAGGCATAGACTACCTTGCCGCTCATTTTTCACCCGATGAAGTTCGTCTTTGGACAGATTTTGTAGAAGGCTCCTATGCAGGATTTGTTGGATTTCATCCATACATCGACAGCCGTGCCGAAGTATTCATCAAGTCTCTCAACCACCAAAAGGATATCCTGCAAGAATACTCCGACTTAACTAACGGATGGATCTATTACAAAGATTTTCTCGATTCCTATCAATTCACTCACCTGCTGACCAAGAATGGGAGTTACATAGACAACTGCCTCCTGCACGACAGTGACTACGAGATCCTCTGCGAATACGATGCCCACTCAGAAGACGGCACTATAACTCACTGCCGCCTGTTTGCAAAAAAGTCCAAGGGATAACCCCTTGGACTTTTTTATTTCTCTTCATGATATTCTTTTTCTGCATTGACCATCCATACTCTATGCCGGTTCTTGTTGCCATCTCGCACACATTGAACGGCTTCCATGGCACTCAACATGCTGTGATCCATGTTGTTGTAGCGGTGCTGCCCATTTCTTCCAATGCAATAGAGGTTTTCCACACCCTCCAAAAATTCCTGTACCTTTGGAAATTCCTTATAGCTGTCAAAGTAAGCAGGATACGCCTTCGGCACTCGAATGACCGTACTCTCCCTCACATCCTCGCTGTCAATAACATCGATTTTTTCCAGCTCCTCTATGGCAAATCGGATAATATCCGAATCCGTCCTTTCCCACATTTCGTCATGCTCCTGACAGAAATATTCCATTCCGATCCAAACCGTATCCTTGGGAGATCTCACCATATAGGGTGACCAATTATTGAATATCTGCAATCTCCCTACCTTGACCTCCGGCTCCTGCACATAGATCCAGCAATCCGGCACATTTCCATTGAAAGTTCTGATTTTCGTTTGGTTTTTCAGCTTCATCTTGTCCACCAAAAGACCTACCGTTATGAAATCCCGATAAGGAAGTTCCTTTGCCGTCCTGCGTACAGATTCCTGCACCATGGACGCAGGCATTCCCCCTACAAGCTCCGATATCGGCATGGAGGAAAAGAATACGTCCCCTTCCAAGCTCTGTTCTGTTCCATTCTCTGCAACCTGAACTCCCTGAACATGATGCACATTGTCCATCTGTATCCCAACGACCTTGGCATGAAAATGTATCTCTCCGCCCATTCGTTCCACCTCGGAACGCAGCTTCTCCCAAAGCTGCCCGGGACCTAATTTAGGGTAATAAAATCTCTCTATCAATGAAGTTTCTCCTGCCCCCTCCTTCTGCCCCATTGTCTTTTTTACAAAATCCATCAATGCTTTACTGAGAGAAAGCCCCTTGATACGCTGGCTGCCCCAATCCGCATCAATATCCTTCGGGTAGCGTCCCCATACCTTGTGCGTATAATCCCGAAAAAAGGTCTGGTACAGCTTCCTGCCGAAGCGATTGACCATGAAATCCTCCAAATTTCGTTCCTTTCGCTGAAGCATCTGTGACAAGACGAAGCTTATCCCAATTTCCATCATGTTCCCAATGCCAAGGTTTTGAATGGTCTGCATACTGAGAGAAACTGGATAAGAAAAAAACTTGCGGCGGTAGAGAATACGGGACACTCGATTGCGGTTCAGCAGAACCTCATCCTCCCTCTCAGGATTTGGCCCATTTTCCTCCAGCTTCGACTCCCTTTCCAAAAGCTTGTCATCCAATGCAGGTGCTCCCTGCAAGGGCAGAAGCTCCTTCCATAGCTTTACTACCTCTTGATTCTTTGAAAAGAATCGATGCCCGCCTATATCCATGCGGTTTCCCTTGTAATTCACCGTGCGGGAAATCCCCCCCACAAAATCTTCCTGCTCCAAAATAATGGGATGAATATCTGTATTCTTGAGCAAATAATACGCAGCCGTAAGACCTGCAGGACCTGCTCCTATAATAATTGCCTTTTTCAAAATTCTCTCCCCTATTCCTCTACGCTTCTCTATTTGTCATTATACTAAATTTTTCAGCTATCTTCAATTTTTATGTTAATCTTTCATTCATTCCAGTATTATCACCAATAATTATTTTATGTAATATTTATTAAACCAGCAATAGATATAGTTTTTTCGTGATTTATCTCTCTATTTTCATTTTAAATTATTTTAACTATCTAATTAAATTACCAATATTTATTTTATGTAATATAAATAAATACTATTTATACTCAAAAAGCCGTAACTTTTAATAAAGCTACGGCTTTTTAAACGAATATACACTAACACAATATATATATTGTGTTAACTATCTTATTTCTCTTGCCTGTTGACGCAATCTCGCAACACGATCGCTCGTTTGTGGATGCGTACTAAAAAGGTTTGCCATGGACTTTTTGGCATTTTCCAATGGGTTGACGATGAACATGTGTGCCGTTGCAGGCGTTGCCTGTGCCATTGGCTGGGAGTTCCTTGCATAGTACTCCATCTTTTCCAAAGCATCTGCGAGATATTCCGGATGGCCGCAGATCTCACCGCCGCCATAATCTGCCTCAAACTCCCTTGAACGGGATATCGCCATCTGGATCAAGCCTGCCGCTAACGGTGCAATGATAATCGTTGCCAAGGATCCCAAAAATCCCCCATGCTCCTCATCATCGGAACGTCCAAAGATTGCTGCCCACTGTGCCATATTTGCAATCCATGAAATCATCGTGGCAAAGGTTGCCGCAATCGTAGAGATCAAGATATCGTGGTGCTTCACATGCGCAAGCTCATGAGCCACGACACCCGAAAGCTCGTTGTAGTTCAAGGTTCGCATGATTCCGGTCGTCACAGCAACTGCCGCATGCTCCGGATTTCTTCCCGTAGCAAAGGCATTTGGCTCAGGCGAATCAATAATGCAGACACGAGGCATAGGAAGCTCTGCACGAGCTGCCAAATTTTCTACCATGCGGTAAAGCTCCGGTGCCTCCGAAGGCCCTATCTCCCTTGCATTGTACATCCGCAGTACCATGGAATCGCTGTTCCAATAGCTATAAAAATTCATTCCGATAGCAATCACAAACATAATGCTTGCACCGTGCGAACCTCCGATAGCCCCGCCAACTGCCACCAGCACGCCCATCAAAAGCGCCATCAGTATTGTTGTTTTTACGGTATTCATGTCTTATTCCTCCTTATTTTTCCCATGAGAACGCTTGTACCAGCCTATCGCCAGCACGACAATAATAAAAATAACCTTCAGCGGCACAGCATAATCTATCAGAATACTTCCCATCGCCTCATCGCTCGTCATCAACTCCGCCGCCGTATAGGCTAAAATAGCAGAGCCCATATAAATGAGGGCAGGTATCTTCTTCATCAGCATCAAGAAAAGCTGCGCCCCGCAGAGGACAATAGGAATGCTTACAAGCAAACCGCAGATGATCAAACTCCATTTCCCTTCTGGAACGGTATTGGCAACACCTGCCAAAGAAAGAATGTTGTCAATGCTCATGATGAAATCTGCTATCAAGATCGTCTTGACCGCTGCCCAGAAGCTTGCAGGCTGCTCTCCCTCCTTTAACTCTCCCTTATTCTCTGTCACCAGCTTGACAGCGATATAGAGAAGTGCTGCACCTCCGATAAATTCCAAATAAGGTGCTGCCAGCAAGCTAGTTGCAAACAAGGTACAAACGATACGAATTAGGACAGCCCCCATGCCGCCAATAAAGATCGCCTTCCCCCTGTTATGCTCCGGCAGGTTCTTGCAGGCAAGCGCGATCAAAATTGCATTGTCCCCCGAAAGAATGATATCCAGCATCAAGATTCCTGTCAAAGCTGCGATCCACTCCGGAGAAAACATTCCACTAAATAAATTTTCCAATACACTCATCTCCTTTTCCTCAAATGCAGCCTGCATCTGAGATACAAAAAGACCTTGTTCCACGAAAAAACAAAAGGTTCTTTCATGGAACAAGGTCTTGCTTACAACAAATGCCGGCCACACCGGGCGGAAAAACCGCCGTACTGACGATGCCTGACCGTTAGGCTACTCCCCTTGTTAAGAATCTATGTAAGTACTATATCATATCCCTGTTCAACTTGCAAGCAAAATCAAATATCAAGATTCTTGACCAGCTTCGCATTTTCTTCAATGAACTGACGGCGCGGCTCTACCTTATCTCCCATAAGAATCGTAAAAAGCTCATCGGCAAGCTCTGCATCCTCCATGTCCACCCGCAGCATCGTGCGTCCTTCTGGATCCATCGTGGTTTCCCAAAGCTGCTCCGGATTCATCTCACCAAGACCTTTGTAGCGCTGTACCGTGATACCATCACGTCCAACCTCATCCAATTTCTTTGCCAGTTCCTCATCACTGTAGGTATACCAATTCTTTTTCCCCTTGCGTACCTGATAAAGAGGAGGCTGCGCAATGAACACATGCCCATGCTCAATAAGCGGCTTCATGTAACGATAGAAGAACGTCAAAAGAAGCGTCCTTATATGCGCACCGTCAACATCGGCATCTGTCATAATGATGATCTTGCCGTAACGCCTCTTGGAAAGGTCAAAATCATCACTGATCCCCGTACCGAATGCCGTAATCATTGTACGGATCTCAGCATTGGCAAAAATCTTGTCCAAACGTGCCTTTTCCACGTTCAAAATCTTGCCTCTTAGCGGCAGGATCGCCTGAAACCTGCGATCACGTCCCTGCTTGGCAGAACCGCCTGCAGAATCTCCCTCCACGATATAGATCTCTGCCTGCTCCGGATCCTTCACCGAGCAATCTGCCAACTTTCCGGGAAGGCTTGATACCTCCAGTGCATTCTTTCGCCTCGTCAGCTCACGAGCCTTGCGGGCAGCTTCCCTCGCCCTCGCCGCCATGATTGCCTTGTCAATGATTTTCTTGGTAATGGCAGGATTTTCCTCAAAATACTCGGAAAGTCCCTCTGTCACAATGGAATCCACAATGCCGCGAACCTCGGAATTTCCAAGCTTCGTCTTGGTCTGTCCCTCAAACTGCGGCTCCCGAATCTTCAAGCTGATGACACAGGTAAGTCCTTCTCGAATGTCCTCGCCTGAGAGATTGCTGTCATTGTTTTTCAGGATATTTTGCTTGCGGGCAAAATCATTGGCAGCACGGGTAAGTGCCAGCTTGAAGCCTGCCAGATGCGTTCCGCCCTCTTCCGTATTGATGTTATTGACGAAGCTATAAATATTTTCCTGATAGCTGTCATTGTACTGCAAAGCAATTTCTACAACAGTGTCGTCCTTCGTCCCATTAAAGTAGATTGGCTCAGGATTGATTTTTTCCTTCTTTCGGTTCAAATGCTCCACAAAGGAACTGATTCCTCCATCGAAATGGAAGCTTTCAGACTTCCCGCCCTCTCGCTCGTCCTTCAACTGGATCGTAATGCCATGATTCAAGAAGGAAAGCTCACGCAGGCGATGGCGGAGCGTTTCATAGCTGTATTCCAAAACGGTAAAAATCTCAGGATCTGGGCAAAAATGGACACGGGTTCCCGTAACTTCCGTATCTCCCGTAACCGTCAAGGACTTTTCCGTTACACCGCGCAGGAAGGAGATCTCATGAATCTTCCCGTCACGCTTTACCTGCACATCCATCGAAGTAGACAGGGCATTGACAACCGAAACGCCAACGCCGTGCAGTCCTCCCGATACCTTGTATCCATCGCCGCCAAACTTGCCTCCTGCATGAAGAACCGTAAGAACGACCTCCACTGCCGGCTTTCCGCTTTCGTGCATGTCAACCGGAATTCCTCGTCCATTATCCTGAACCGTAATGCTGTTGTCCTCATGGATCACAACCTCAATGCAGTCACAATATCCTGCCAATGCCTCATCGATGGAATTGTCCACCACCTCATACACGAGATGATGAAGCCCTCTCTCTGATGTGCTTCCGATATACATGCCCGGACGCTTGCGGACAGCCTCCAGCCCCTCCAAAATCTGAATCTGCTCCGCACCGTAGTCACCCTCCACCGCAGTGACCTCAACGGCATCCTCATTCATGTGGATCTCTACACCTTCCCTGTCAGGCCCCTGCTCCATGATTTCCTCAAGAACCTCACGACCATCTAACAGGCTCTGCTGTTCTGTCTTATCATTTTCCATTGCCATAGAAACTTACTCCCCTATCTTTTTCTCTGCATAAAACGACCCATCTGCCCTTTTTCCGTGTCTTGACGAAATATAATCCCGCCTGCGTACCGGCTTGAATTTTTCCATCTTGGGTGACTGTGCCAAATCAAAACGAAGATCGTACATCGTCTTTCTTATGATATCCTCTGTCAAGCATTGCGGCGGCAGACATTTGTAGAGCATAACCAACCGCTTGGCTTCCAGCGTATCCAACTGATCCAATCTCGCTTCCTTTGCCCATATCTGCACCAAAGAAGCCCGCTGGCTGTTTAGCATATAGGTCGTGCATTCCGGCACATTTACCTTAACTTCCTTATAGGAAGCCCAAGGTATATCCTGCAAGACCTTGCGAACCTCCTGACGAAGCCATGCCTCATGCTTTCCCTTGCAAACCGAACAACGAAGCTCCTTTTTTGGGCAAAGAGCACTGCAATCCTTGCAGACATGCCATTCTTTCTCCTTCTTGAGCTTCGCTAGCTGCTGGTGCTTTATAGAAAGCCTCAGCAGATGTTTTTTCAGTTCCTCATCTTCAACATTTTCGCATTGAACACGAATTTCTTGAAGCTCCGCCTCCGTGAGATTCACCTGCCGCAATTTTTTTTCAAAGTGAAAATCTTCTTCCTTTCCAAATTCACCTGAAATATCTGTAGGAGAGAAAGTTTGCTGCCTTTTTCCGAATCGAATTTCCCTTACCAGCCTTTCTCCGGCACAGTTATTGACGAGCTGAAGGATCTCCAGCTGCCTCATTTGTATTTCGTTACGCCAAGACGGATTTTCTGCATAAAGCCAAAGCGTTTTCCCCTCTATGCCTACAGCTTGGACATTTTGAGCAATCATCTGTCCTACAAGGCTTTGCCAACGGCACAGAACAAAATGACGGCGATACAGCTTCTCGGCCTTTGCGCCAAGGGAATGAATACTTTTGGGCAAGATCCTGTCCAACAGCTCCAGCCCAGGGGTTCGTGTCTCCATTCCTTTCACCTCTTGCTTGCAGAAACATCACTTTCGTTACAGCTTCCGTATTCTTCCCTGCGATACCTCATAATATGCCCCAACACGTTCTTTTGGGAAATATGCTTCCTCTGTCGCAGTAACCAGCGTCTGTATTTTTTCCTTGCAAATAAAATCCAAAAGCTGCCTGCGCCTTGCGGCATCCAACTCACTCATCACATCGTCCAGCAAAAGAATCGGATATTCTCCCGTTTCCGAACGCAGAAACTCCAGCTCCGAAAGCTTCAGTGCAAGCGCTCCCGTTCTCTGCTGTCCTTGAGAACCAAAGGAACGAAGATTGATTTCGTTAACCTCCAAAACCAAATCATCATGATGAGGTCCAATGCTTGTACTTCCCCGCAAAATATCCTTTTCCCTAAAAGCTCTCAGCTTATTATTATACCATGCCTCTAGGTCGTTTGTCATTTCTCCTTTGTCCATGCCCCGAATCTCATAGAGAACAGACAGCTTTTCCTGCTGGCTGGAAATTCTCCCCTGCACCATTTCTGCGATACGGTTCAGTTTTTGGATAGATTCCTTGCGCTTCCTCGTAATCTTTGCAGCCGTTTCCGCCAGCTGAACGTCCCACAGATCAAGCATCGATTCCGATGATCTCCGCTCACGAATACTCTTGAGCAGTGTATTCCTTTGCGAAAGAATCCGATGATACTGTAAAAGCGACTGGTAGTAGGAAGGGCTTGCCTGAGAAATCTCCCCATCTAGGAAACGCCGTCTTCCCAAAGGAGCCCCCTTTATCAGAAAAAGATCCTCCGGAGAAAAGAGAACCGTATGGAGCTTTCCTATCATTTCCTTGGGAGGAATTTGCTGTCCGTTGGAAATGATCTTCCTGCGTTCCTCCCTGCTGAACTTAAGCTCCATTACCTGCGAGATCCCCATCCGTTCATAAGCAATGCGAGCATAGCCTTCCTTCTGGTCCCAAAGAATCAGTTCCGTATCCGTGCGTGTCCTATGGGAATGTCCCAAGGAAGCATAGTAAATAGCTTCCATAACATTCGTTTTTCCTTGCGCGTTTTGACCTAAAAAGATATTGATTCCATGCTCCAATTCCAGATCCAAGGAAGAATAGTTTCTATAATTTCTCAATGATAAAGAATGAACATACATTCCTCAGCATTCCTTTCGGACGACCTTCCATGCACCAATTCCCTCGATCTCGATGATATCTCCTGCATGAAGCTTGCGTCTTTTCGCAGATTCCGTTTCTCCATTTTTCTTGATACGTCGTTCCTCCAAAAGTGACTTGATCTCTCCTCCCGAGGACAAGATCCCTGCCCATTTCAGGAATTGATCCAACTGGATCTCCTCTGTTTCAATAACAACTTCTTCCATGCAAAACCCTCCCTGCAAAATCAATGATTGGTGCGAACAGGCGTAACAATATAAGTAAATTCAGTATCATCACCATCTCGAACCATGATGGGATTCAAGCTGGAATTCAAGGAAAACATACATTCTTTTCCTGTCAAGTTCTTGAGAACATCAACAATGTAATTTGCATTGAAAGCAATATTGACATCAGGGCCATTCACGACAGCAAGAACAGTTTCCTCCGCATATCCAATTTCTGGATTATTGGAAGAAATATGAAGCTTTCCAGAAGAAAATTCCAATCGGATCACATTATAGTCACCTGTCTTGGCAATCAAGGAAACACGCTCCACTGCGGCATGCAGTTCTTCCTTAGAAATGGTAACCTCCGTACTGAAATCCTTGGGAATAACCCTATGATAATCAGGAAATACGCCTTCGATCAGGCGTGAGGTAATGTATATGTTCTCAAAAGCAAAGCTGATCTTGTTGTGTGAGCAGGTGACATGGACATTGATGGGAACATCAGAATCCATGATGTGCAGAAGCTCATTGAGTACCTTGGAAGGAATAATGATCTTGATTGCACCGATTGGTTCACTAAAGTTTTCATGCTTTACGGAAAGCCGATGCGTATTGGTTGCAGCCATGGTAACAACAGTTTGGTCAATCTCCAAAAGACAGCCGGTAAAAATAGGACGGTTTTCATCAGTCGAGCAGGAAAAAACTGTTTTTTTGATTAGGTTGCGAAGAACCTTGTCTTTGATATCGAAGGAAAGAGAACCTTCAAAGGGAGGAATAACAGGAAAATCGGAAACATTCATTCCAAGGAGCGTAAATTTCGAGTTTTCTGATTGGATATGCAGGATATTTTCCTTTGTATCAAAGCGGAAGGAAACATTTTCCCCAGGCAGCTTGCGGACAACCTCCTGCAAATAGCGTCCAGAAACGACAAGCGTTCCTTCCTGTTCAATTTCAGCTTCTATACGGACAATAAAACCAAGATCGTAATCCGTAGCTTGAAGCTCTAAGATATTTTTCTCTGTTTTTAGATATACACCAGAAAGTATTGGGGTTTGCGGTTTGCTTGCTACTGCCTTGGAAACGATTTGAAGAGCGTTCACAAGCTCCTTTTTCATACAAGTAAATATCATGATGATCCTTCTTTCTTTTATGCAGCTTAGTTTTAAGATTGCTTATAAATATAAAATAAAACAGTAGTCGTCGTAGTAGGGGCTGTGGAAATGTAGAAAAGTGGTTTTAAACAAGGCAGTTGTTCATAAAATGGAGTGGATAATCTTGTGGGAAAAGAAAAGGAGGTTATCCACACAATACACGGTGATAACCCCCTTTCTCAGTTATGAACATCTTGTTTGCAGCATATCCCTGCGATTATCCACGAAGTTATGCACTACATTTGCTGGATAAGTGCTGTCAAGTCCTTCAGTGCTTTTTGAAGCTTTTTGTCCTGTTCCTTGTCGGTTTTTATTTTGTCACATGCATGCATGACGGTCGTATGGTCGCGTCCTCCAAAGGCACTGCCAATCTGCGGCAGGGAAGTATCTGTCAGCTCTCTGCAAAGGTACATAGCAATCTGCCTTGGATAAGCAATGTTTTTGGGACGCTTCTTGGAGTGAAGCTCATCGACAGGAATAGCAAAGTAATCCGCTACAATTTTTTGGATAACATCGATCGTAATCTCTTTGGGCTTGCTATTGGCAAAAATGTCCTTCAATGCTTCTGCAACAAGCTCCGTTGTGATCATCTGGTGAGTAAGGGAAGCATAAGCAACCACGCGGGTCAACGCACCTTCCAGCTCTCGAATATTGCTGTCGATTCGGCTTGCAATGTAAATCATGACTTCATCACCGACATTGATATTATCGAGAAGAGCCTTCTTTTTGAGTATGGCAATTCTCGTTTCGAGATCAGGTGCCTGAATATCCGTGATCAAACCACACTCGAAGCGGGAGCGAAGCCTGTCGGTCAGCTGGTCAACGTCCTTTGGGGGACGATCCGAGGACAGAATGATCTGCTTGTTGGCATTGTAAAGCTCATTGAAGGTATGGAAGAATTCTTCCTGCGTGCTTTGTTTTCCGGAAAGGAACTGGATATCGTCAACGAGAAGCACATCAATGGTGCGGTACTTTTGGCGGAAGAACTCTCCCTTGTTGTCTCGAATGGAGTTGATCAGCTCATTGGTGAACTGCTCGCAGGAAACATAGAGGACACGTTTTTGCGGGCTGTTCTTTAAAATCTGGTTGCCGATTGCATGCATGAGATGCGTCTTTCCAAGTCCGACTCCTCCATACATGAAAAGAGGGTTGTATTTTGTTCCAGGTGCGGCAGCTACTCCCATAGCAGCACCGTGCGCCAACTGGTTGGATTTTCCCATGACAAAGGTATTAAATGTGTATTTAGGGTTCAGGCTCGTCGTATCGCCGGGAGCGATCTGTTCTGCGGAATCCCGATGGCCCTGTTCTTCCTTTTCTGCGGAAGCGGGTGCATCAGAAAGCAGAGTACCCTGGACTAAATCAGGGGACGAGTCAGCGGAATCTACGGAAGATTCGTTGGCGTTTTGAAGATTCAAGCTTTTGAGGACGATATGAATTTCTTGCTGCATCTCATTTTGCGCAGCATCCTCAAGGATAGTAATGTAACGCTTCTCGATCCAGTCCTTGTGCAGGCTGGTCGGTGCGCCAAGTGTCAGAGTCTGGTCTTCAAGGGAGATGGGGACAACCGGACGAAGCCAGTTTTTGCAGATGGACTCGGAGAGTGTTTCCTGAGATCTCTCAAGGATAGACTCCCAAATCTGTGGCATTTCTTTTCGATCCATAAAAAAATCCTTTCTGGCATAGAGTTTTCTTGTACACAAGAGATAGTACTTTTCCACAGCCTTGTCCACAAGTGTGGATAAATTGTTCCAAAAGAAAACGTATCCGAAAAAAAATTACAAGACCAAGAGACGGGAATCTCAAGAATCATTGCAATAATCGGGCATGGAAAGATTTGTGGAAATGTGGATAATATTGTGGATAAGGATCCTTTTATGTGGACAATATGTGTCTTGCTTTGCATACGTCCAAGGAATCCTTCTAGGTTCTCTAAAATGTGCAAGAATATATTAACAAAATTAAAGAAAGTTATCAACAGTTTTTTGGGGAAATACACTTGCAAAACCAATTCTATCCACAGTTTATTGCTTGACACTCTAAGATAGCTAGTCTATAATTTGACGTAGTAAAATTCTTGGGAGTATGCTCCTTTGGGTTTACCTCATAAGTATTAAGGAGGTGTTGAGGTAATGAAACAGACTTATCAGCCGAATAACCATTGGCGTAAAAAGACGCACGGCTTTCGTGAGCGCATGAAGACAAAGGGAGGCCGTCTTGTTATCAAGAGAAGACGCCAGCGTGGCAGAAAGAAGCTTACGGCATAATTCGTACAGGTCACTGCGGTGGCCTTTTTTCCGTTTCATGGAGAATCCTTCTGTGGTTCATTTTTTGAGAGGAAGTTTATGTTGAAGTTACCAAAGCGAAAGATTCTCCGCCAGAGGAAGGAATTTCAGACTGTCTATCATTGTGGGAAATCTTATGCAAACCGATATTTAGTGCTTTACGTCTTTCCAACAGAGGAGATGGCAGGGAAGGTTGGCTTTGCGGCTGGCAAGAAGCTTGGCTGTGCAGTAGTGCGCAACAGGGTAAAAAGGCTGCTTCGTGAAACCTATCGTCTGCATCAAAAGAAAATTTGCTCTGGAGCTGCTTTGATCTTGGTTGGAAGACGTGCCTTGGTAAATGAAAAGTGTGCTGTGGCGCAAAAGGCTTTTCTGCAGGTGGGGAGGAAAGCCAGAATTTTTCAGGAGGAAGATGAGAAGTGAAAAGGGCTGTTCTTTTTTTGATACGTTTTTATCGGTCGTATCTTTCTCCCTTGAAGCCCCCTTCCTGCCGGTATATTCCTACTTGTTCGGAATATGCGATGGTTGCTATAGAAAAATACGGGATCTGCAAGGGTGGATGGATGGCATGCAGGCGTTTGCTGCGGTGTCACCCGTTTCACAAGGGCGGTTACGATCCTGTGCCATAAATGTTGCTAGTATTTTGAATTAGGATGTGATGAGTTGGAACCAGGGATTATTGCAGGTATTCTTTCGCCGATTACGGGCCTTTTGTCGCTTGTATTGACGGCATTGTATACGCTTACTGATATGATGGGGGTTGCAAGCATAGGCTTGTCCATTATTCTTTTGACAGTGCTTATCAAGATGCTGCTCTATCCATTGACGGTCAAGCAGGTCAAGTCAATGAAGGCAATGCAGGAATTAAGTCCAAAAATGAAGAAGATTCAGGAGAAGTACAAGAACGATCCGAAGCTGATGCAGCAGAAGGTAGGGGAACTCTACCAAAACGCAGGCGTAAATCCTTTGGCTGGCTGTTTGCCTCTTTTTATACAAATGCCGATTTTGATGGCGATGTATTGGGCTCTTTTCAGCTTTGATTATGCAAGCGTTGGAGGAACGGCTTCCTTTGCTTGGTTACCAAATCTTTCGGAGCCGGATCCCATTTATGTTTTGCCGATTTTGTCTGCATTGACAACGTTCTTGCAGCAGAAGCAGACCACGACGGAAATGACACAGCAGATGAAGATCATGATGACAGTGATGCCTATTTTCGTGGGTTGGATCAGCATAAACTTTCCTTCCGGACTTGTCCTTTACTGGGTTACGATGAATATTGTGCAGATAGCGCAGCAGTGGTGGATGTTCCGAAAGGATGAAAAGGAAAGCAAGAAGGGGGCTGCTTGATATGGCCAAGGCTTTGGAAAAGACGGGAAAGACCGTGGAAGAAGCTATCCAATCGGCACTTTTGGAGTTGGGATGCTCTAAGGAGCAGGTGGAATGTGAGATTTTAGAACAGCCGTCTAAAGGTTTTTTGGGGCTTATTGGTGCAAAGCCAGCTCGCGTCAAGGTGACGGTAAAGGAAATGGAAGAAAAGACGGACTGCATGGAAAAAGAGATTTCTGGGACTGCTGAGGATTCCGTGGAGATCGCAGAGGAGGAGCAGGCTCCTGCAAGCGAGACAGATGTATCTTCCTTGGGATTGGAACGGGCAGAGAAGTTCCTTTCGGAGCTTTTCCTTGCCATGAACATAGAGGTCAAGATGAATGGCAGACAGACAGAGGACGGATATGTTTTTGAGCTGGCAGGGAAGGAGATCGGCGTTCTGATTGGGAAGCATGGGCAGACCTTGGATTCCCTTCAGTATCTTGTGAACCTTGCGGCAAATCGAGGTATGACGGAGGATAGAGTCCGCATTATTCTCGATGTGGAAAATTATCGTTCCCGCAGGGAGGAGACCTTGAACCGTCTGGCAAATCGCTTGGCGGAGAAGGCAGTCCGTATGCGCCAGTCCATCAAGCTGGAGCCGATGAACCGTCACGAGCGCAAGATAATCCATGTGGCGCTGCAGGACAATCATCGAGTGATTACGACAAGCGAGGGCGATGAGCCGTACCGTTATATCGTGATCGTTCCGAAACGTGGAGGAAATCGCTTTCGGGAAAGATCTGAGGAAATCGAATAATTTTTTTAGAGAGCTGTGAAAGGGCTGTCCGTTCTTGGGCGGTCCTTTTTTCTATGAAGATAAAGGAGATGGAAGGTTTGCAGGGGGATACCATCAGTGCAGCTGCTACTTCGGCAGGCGAGGCAGGCATTGGAATTGTAAGAATCAGTGGCGAGAAGGCAATAGAGGTTGCAGAGCGTGTATTTTGTCCAGTTAGGGATAGGAGCTTGAGAGAAATAGGATCGTATCGTGCCGTTTATGGGAAAATTGTGGACGAGGACGGGGAAATCGTAGATGAAGCAATCGCTCTTGTCATGAAAGCGCCTCACTCCTATACTATGGAAGACGTAGTTGAATTGCAGTGCCATGGCGGGCGTATGCCGCTCCAAAAGACGTTGGCACTTACCTATGCCGCAGGTGCACGTCCTGCAGAGAGGGGAGAATTTACCAAGCGGGCATTTTTGAATGGACGGCTGGATCTTGCGCAGGCACAGGCGGTTATGGACGTGATCCAATCGAAGACGGAAGCGTCCCTTCGAATGGCGGCAGGGCATTTGACGGGGAGGCTTTCCAAGAAGGTATCAGAGCTTCGGCATAGGATCTTGGAGCAAATTGCGCATTTGGAGGCCGCCATTGATTTTCCGGAGGACGAGGTGGATTCCATTGTCAGGGATAAGGTGCGTCAAAATGTGGTTGCGTATGTCAATGATTTAGATGAGCTGCTGAAAACAGCAAGGACAGGGAGAATTTTACGGGAAGGGCTGACAACGGCAATCATTGGGAAGCCGAATGTCGGAAAGTCAAGTCTTTTGAATGCTTTGCTGCATGAGGAACGGGCTATCGTTACGGAGATTCCGGGGACAACGCGTGACAGTATCGAGGAATATGCAGAAGTGGGAGGAGTGCCGCTTCGCATCATAGATACGGCGGGGATTCGAACAACGGAGGATAGGGTAGAACGAATTGGCGTGGAGAGGTCGAGGGAATATGCAGAACAGGCTTCTTTGATTTTGGCTCTTTTTGATGGTTCTTCGGATCTTACGGCAGAGGACGAGGAGATCATGAAGCTGCTTGATGGACGAGAGGCGATCCTTTTGGTTACGAAAAATGATCTGATGCCTGTATTCCCCTCTGAGATGCTGCAGGAGAGGTTTTCGTCCTTTCCGCTATGTTTTATATCAACAAAGGAAGAAACGGGGCTTACAGAGCTTGCTGAGTTGATTCGCCAAAAGGTCTATGGTGATGAGTTATCCACAGATAATACCTGTTTTGTGGATAACGAACGTCAAGCCTATCTGCTTGGTGAAGCGAAGAAGCATTTGGAGGCAGCACTCCAGACCATAGATATGGAAATGGGAGAGGATTTTATTTCTATAGACCTTCGTTCTGCTTGGGAAAAGCTTGGAGAACTCACCGGGGAAACAGCAGGAGAGGATATTATCGATCAGATATTTTCTCGATTTTGTATTGGAAAATAGGAGGGATTGCATTGTTTACGGCAGGAAAATATGATGTTATTGTGATTGGTGCAGGACACGCAGGCGTGGAGGCAGCACTGGCTGCTGCGAGAATCGGCTGCAGGACGCTTTTGGCAACGCTTTCGATGGACAATATTGCTATGATGCCGTGCAATCCATCGGTAGGAGGACCTGCCAAGGGGCATTTGGTAAGAGAGGTGGATGCCCTTGGAGGGGAAATGGGAATCAATGCGGATAAAACCTGTATTCAGTATCGAATGCTTAACACGGGAAAAGGCCCTGCGGTACATGCTCTGAGAGCGCAGGCAGACAAGAAGCTTTATCAGCTTGCTATGAAGGAAACCTGCGAGAATACAGAAAATCTTGATATAAAGCAGATTTTAGTGGAAAGGCTTTTGGTGGAAGAAGGCGAGATCAAGGGCGTGGAAATTGAGACTGGTGAGGTGTATCTGGCACCTGCAGTCATTTTAGCGACGGGAACGTATCTCAAGGGGCGTATTATTATTGGAGAAAAGACCTATGAGGGAGGACCGAATGGGCAAAGAGCGGCAAGGAAGCTTTCCGAGTCGCTTGCAGAAAATGGGATAAGGCTCATGCGTTTCAAGACGGGAACGCCGGCGAGAGTGGATGCCCGTACCTTGGATTACAGTAAAATGAGTCTTCAGCCGGGAGATGAAGAATGCCGCAATTTTTCCTTTATGAGCGATGTCCAGACAAGGGAACAGGTTCCTTGCTGGCTGACGTACACGAATGAAAAAACGCATCGTATTTTGCTCGATAATATGCATCGTGCGCCGATGGCAAATGGCATAATTGAGGGAATTGGGCCAAGGTACTGCCCATCTATTGAGTCAAAGCTCCTGAGATTTCCTGATAAGGAAAGGCATCAGCTCTTTTTGGAACCGGAGGGGCTGCATACGAATGAGGTTTATGTGCAGGGAATGTCAACGAGTATGCCGATGGATGTACAGCTGGATTTCCTGCATACGATTCCAGGACTGGAGAATGTGAAGGTAATGCGTGCAGGCTATGCCATTGAATATGACTGTATCGATCCATTGCAGCTGAAGCCGACCTTGGAATTCAAGTCGATCAAAGGATTTTTTTCCGCTGGGCAGTCTAATGGAACGTCAGGCTATGAGGAAGCTGCGGCGCAGGGAATTCTTGCCGGCATCAACGCAGCAAGGCTGGTCAAGGGGGAGGAGCCGCTCATTATCAAGCGTTCTGAGGGATATATTGGTGTTCTCATTGACGATCTTGTGACGAAGGGAACGGAAGAACCGTACCGTATCATGACATCGAGGGCAGAATATCGCTTGATCTTGCGTCAGGATAATGCAGACCAAAGGCTGACACCGCTTGGCAGGAAGGTTGGGCTTGTGAAAGATGACCGATGGGAACGCTTTACGAAAAAGCAGGAGAAAATACAGGAGACACTTTCCATGCTGGCAAAGCGAAGCCTGCAGCCGAGCCAAGCGGTCAACGAGCTGTTGGAATCCAAGGGAATCGCCGCAATTCGCAATACGACAAGCCTTGTAGAATTGCTTCGCCGTCCTAATGTGAGTTATGACATATTGCAGGAAATGCTGGAACTTCCTTCGCTGGACGATGAGGTGAAAAAGCAGGCAGAGATCTCCATTTTCTATGAAGGATACATCAAAAAACAGATGGAGCAGGTAGAGCGTATGGAAAAGCTGGAAAACAAGCTTTTGCCGGAGGGGTTGGATTATGGGAAAATAACAAGCCTGCGTGACGAGGCAAGGGAAAAGCTTTCTGCCATTCGTCCTCGTTCCGTGGGACAGGCAGGCAGGATCTCAGGAGTATCGCCTGCGGATGTATCTGTTTTGCTTGTTTACTTGGAGAAGGAACGCAGGGAAAGGAGTGCAGGATCATGCTGATAGAGGAACTAAAGGCAGCGGCAGAGGAATATGGAATCATTCTCTCAGAAAAGCAGCTGGTGCAGTTTGACTGCTATTATAGGCTGTTGCTGGAATGGAACGAGAAAATGAACCTGACTGCCATAACGGAGGCAGGAGAGGTTGCTGTCAAGCACATGATCGATTCCCTGACAGCTTATGACGAAAAATTGTTTTTTAAGGGAGCAAGCCTTTTAGATGTAGGAACTGGTGCAGGCTTTCCAGGAATTCCGCTGAAAATTTTTTGCCCTGATCTGAAGCTGACCTTGATGGATTCCCTGAACAAGAGGGTGAAATTCCTTCAAGCCGTGACGGAGGAATTGGAGCTGAAGGAAGTATCCTGCGTTCATGCCCGTGCTGAGGAGGGAGCCAGAAATAAGGCATATCGGGAAGGGTTTGATATCGTGACCTCCCGTGCGGTAGCAAGGCTTCCGGTTCTCGCAGAATATTGCCTTCCCTTCGTGAAGAAGAATGGCTTCTTCCTTGCCCTCAAAGGGATGCAGTTTGCTGAAGAAGCGGAAGAAGCAAAGAAAGCCATCAGGATTCTTGGCGGAGAGCTTGCGGAGATCCGTTCCGTCAAGCTCCCCGGATTGGACGATGTACGGGCAGTTATTTGTATAAAGAAAACAGGAAAAACACCAAAGGAATATCCCAGAAAGGCAGGAACACCAGTAAAAAAACCGATTGGATAATTAGGAAAACAGAGGCAAGCCATGTTGAACACAGAGAAGAACCCCCGAAGATCGGCTAAATCTTCGGGGGTTCGCTGTTTCATGATGAAACTATCCAGTTTCCTAGCTGCGTTCAGCATATCATGTCATTACAACTATTTCAATCTTTTAAGCAATTAAAATCAGGATTACTTCATTTATCACTGAAAATAGATTTGCCTTTCTGATAATAACAAAGCTAAGATGTCCCCTTCTTCAACAGCTTGCTGTAAGTGGGGGAAGCCAAATTTTAACAAGCGGTGAGCATATCTCCCGCTTCGTTGAAACGCAAATTGGAGGGAAAATGCTTACGGCATTTTCTTGAACAATGGCGTTATAAATAGTTTGGTATATCACAGAATGGAACGGATCCTGTCAGAGTCAAGCTTTCTCTCTAATCAGCCCTGAACCAATTTCATTGCTTTTGCCAGCACCTTATCCCCTCGGATCATGCCATAATCACGCATATCTATAACATCGACAGGGCAGCGATCTGCAACGATACCCTTGACATCATTGAGCATATGACGAATCTGTGGACCGAGCAAGACAACATCCGCATTGTCAACCCTCTGATCCAGCACCTCCACAGAAAATGCCTCAATGGTCATGTTCGTGCAGCCTTGCTTTTCTGCTGCCTCCTGCATCTTTTTTACCAAAATCGACGTAGACATACCTGCATTGCAAACCAAGTAAATATTCATTTCATCTTCCTCCTGTTTCATGGGATTACGTTCTGTTTACATTTCTTATTATAAGCAAAAATCCCCGTCTTGTCAATAAAAGATATATCAAATAAAAAATAAAACATATTCGTATTTTATTGTATATATCTTTTAAAATCAATATATGCTTTATTCATTTAAAAACAGCACCCCCATACCCAGATCGGTACGGGAGTACTATTTTTCGTCTTAGCGAATAAATCGGTCAATCGCCTCATTCAGCTGCTCCAAGGATTCCTTGTCCCCTGCCTGCACGGCATCGACAATGCAATGCTCCATGTGATCCTTCAAAATAATCTTTCCCACATTTTGCAGTGCGGCTTCCACGGCGGAAATTTGCACCAGCACCTCTGCGCAATCCCGCCCGTCCTCGACCATTTTTTTTACCGAACTCATGTGCCCGATAATACGAGCCATACGGTTCAGCACCGCCTTGGTCTGCGTGTGGGAATGTACATGGCGAATCCTTGTTCCATCTGCTAAAACATGTTCATGTTCTTCCATGTAGTCTCCTTGAACAAATATCTTATTTCACAGCAAGGACAACGTTTTCGCCGTTGATATTCCATTCCTTCTCAAAGCCATCTGTCCTGCCATACTCTGCCGCATCCGCAAGCACGACTGACTTGATGTATTCCTCATTCTTCTGCATCAATGCGGCAAGCTTGTCATTGCCCTTTGCAAATACAGTAATATGATCCGTGACTTCAAAGCCGTTTTCCTTGCGCATCGTCTGAAGCTTGCTGACGATCTCCCGCACGAAGCCTTCCTCGATCAATTCCTCGGAAAGTGTCGTTTCGAGAGCAACCGTCACATCGTTGTAACGTTGGCAAAGATAACCTTCCGTCTGCGCCATCGTGACTTCTACATCCTCAGCTATCAGCTCAAACTCACCGGATTTCGTGGAGACCTTCAGCACTCCAGTCTTTTCCAGTTCGCTCTTTGCCGTACTTCCATTCAATGCGCCCAGTGCTACCTTGATCTCTCCTATCGCCTTCCCAACCTTTGGCCCAAGCGTGCGGAACTGCGGTTTGAAGCTATAGGTCAAATACTCCTCCATGTCGTCCTTAAAGGTGACCTGCTTTACATTCAGCTCATCCTCTACGATCTCCTTGAAGAAGTCAGGCAGCTTGCTCTCAGCCTTTACGAACATATTGCCGATCGGCTGACGGTTCTTGATATTTGCCGCATTGCGGGCAGAACGCCCAAGGACAACGATCTCCAAAACCAGCTCCATGTTCTTTTCCAGCTCGCTGTCTATCTTTTGCTCATCCGGCACTGGGTAATCGCAAAGATGAACGCTCTCCGGTGCCTGCGTATCGAGACTGCAAACAAGGTTTCTGTAAATACTTTCCGTCATGAAAGGAATCATCGGAGCAGCTGCCTTTGCAGTCGTAACGAGTGCCGTGTAAAGTGTCATGTAAGCATTGATCTTGTCCTGCTCCATTCCCTTTGCCCAAAAACGTGCACGGCTGCGGCGGACGTACCAGTTAGACAGCTCGTCCACAAATTCCTGCAATACCTTGGCAGCCTCCGTCACCTTGTAGTTTCCAAGGCAATCGTCCATACTCTTTACCATCGTGTTCAAGCGAGACAAGCACCACTTGTCCATGACACTGAGCTTATCATACTCCAACGTATACTTGGTTGCATCGAATCCATCAATATTTGCATAAAGGACAAAGAATGCATAGGTATTCCAAAGCGTCCCCATAAATTTGCGCTGTCCTTCCTGCACGGCTCCATCATGGAAGCGGTTCGGCAGCCAAGGCGCACTGTTTTCATAGAAATACCAACGAATAGCATCTGCCCCGTGACGGCGGAGCGCATCCATCGGATCAACAGCATTCCCCTTTGACTTGGACATTTTCTGTCCATTCTCATCCTGTACATGGCCAAGCACGATAACATTCCTGTACGGGCTCTTGTTAAAGAGCAAGGTAGAGATCGCAATCAAAGAATAGAACCAGCCACGGGTCTGATCCACTGCTTCCGAAATGAAGTCTGCGGGGAAACGCTTCTCAAACAGCTCCTTGTTCTCAAACGGATAATGCCACTGTGCAAACGGCATAGCGCCGGAATCAAACCAGCAGTCGATAACCTCAGGCACTCGATGCATTTCCTTTCCGCACTCTGGGCATTTGACCGTCACTTGATCCACATACGGGCGATGCAGTTCAATCGTGTCTGGGCAGTTGTCCGACATGCTCTTCAATTCCTCAATGGAACCAATAGCATGCTGATGTCCGCACTCACACTCCCAAATATTGAGCGGTGTTCCCCAATAGCGGTTGCGGCTGATTCCCCAGTCCTGCACATGCTCCAGCCAATCCCCAAAACGTCCTTCGCCAATGGACTTAGGAATCCAGTTGACAGTCTTGTTGTTGCGGATCAGATCTTCCTTTACTGCCGTCATCTTGACAAACCACGACTCACGGGCATAGTAGATAAGCGGCGTATCGCAGCGCCAGCAATGCGGATAGCTATGCTCAAAGACTGGTGCCTTGAACAGCTTGCCGCTTTCACGCAGATCCTTCAAAATCAATGGGTCTGCATCTTTTACAAAGACACCAGCCCAATCCGTATCCTCTGTCATCTGTCCCTTGTTGTCCACAAACTGGACAAACGGCATATCATACTTGCGGCAAACACGATTGTCGTCCTCACCAAAGGCGGGTGCCGTATGGACAATACCCGTGCCGTCCGTTGTCGTTACATAGTCATCGCAAATGACATAAAAGGCACGTTTTTTCAGCTTTCCTTCTGCATAAGGATACAGCGGTTCATAATCACGGTATTCCAGATCCTTGCCCTTCATGCGATCCAGAACCTTGCGTTCTCCCTCCGTATCCTGGAAAACGCTGTCCACCAGTGCCTCTGCCAAGTAGTACACAGTATCTGCAACCTGAATCTTGACATAATCCACCTCAGGATTGACACAAAGACCTAAATTGGACGGCAGTGTCCATGGTGTCGTCGTCCAAGCGAGAAAATATGCATCCTCATCCTTGACCTTGAACTTGACCATAGCAGAACGTTCCTTCACATCCTTGTAGCCCTGCGCCACCTCATGCGAGGACAGCGGAGTTCCACAGCGAGGGCAATAAGGAACAACCTTATATCCTTTGTACAGAAGCCCTTTCTTCCATATCTCTTTCAATGCCCACCATTCGGATTCAATAAAATCATTCTCATAGGTAATGTAAGGGTGATCCATGTCTGCCCAAAAGCCGACAACACCCGAAAATTCTTCCCACATTCCCTTGTACTTCCAAACAGATTCCCGGCACTTGCGGATGAACGGCTCAATGCCGTACTTCTCGATCTCTTCCTTTCCATTGATGCCGACAGCCTTTTCCACCTCAAGCTCCACAGGAAGACCATGCGTATCCCAGCCAGCCTTTCTAAGAACCTTTTTCCCCTTCATAGACTGGTAACGCGGCAGCATGTCCTTGATCACCCGTGTCAAAACATGACCGATATGAGGTTTTCCGTTTGCCGTTGGCGGGCCATCGTAGAAGGTAAACGTATCGTTCCCTTCCCGTTGGTCGATTGCCTTTTGCGCAATATTATGCGCCTTCCAAAATTGTTCAACCTCTTTTTCTCTCTCCACGAAATTCAAGTTCGTATCTACCTTGCTGTACAAGCAAATTCCTCCTGTCCTTCTAGCCTTGTCAAAAGAAAGGACTCTCACCCAAAACAGGATGAGAGTCCACGACTGTCACAAAACCACCTATTTCGCATACCAATATATGCTATCCCTTTAACGATGGAAACCGGCTCAGCCTACTCCAAGTTCAGCCTGCTGCTCCGAAGTGATATTCATTGGGATGTACTCACTGCCGCCTCACACTCTCTGCGGCTCGCTGATGCTTTCCTTTCCCAACTACTGTCTTCATCCTCGCATTTCAACCAACGCTTATCATACCACAAAGTCACTGTATTTTCAAGTGACATACTCCTGCTGCATTGGCACGCAAAGGTGTGGCTCTTGGAATCTGGCGAAAAAAATCCCCCGCTCACAGAAGCGGGGGACGCACTAACAACTTTTATCAAAACTTGAACTTCACGATCGCATTCTGGAGATCCTGTGCCTGCTCCGCAAGCTTGCGGCTTGCCGCTGCAATCTCATGCATCGAAGCAGTCTGTTCCTCCGTTGCTGCCGAAACCGTCTGAGCCTCATCGGAAACCTTGCGGCTCATATCATTGATCTTCTCGACAGATGCGGTAATGTTGTCCACACCAGCAACCAACGTGCCAACATCCTGATCCATGAGCATAGCCTTCTGTGCAATACCGCCAACCATTGTGGAAATATCCGTGAAGGACTTGCCTGCATCACCAACAGCCTGCGTTCCGCCTGTTACCTGACCAACACCATCATGCATTGCCGTAACAGCATTTTCCGTATCATGCTGAATAGCAACGATCAACTGTGCAATTTCTGCTGCCGCACCCTGCGACTGCTCTGCCAGCTTGCGAACCTCATCTGCAACGACTGCGAAGCCACGTCCATGCTCACCGGCACGAGCAGCCTCGATTGCCGCATTGAGCGCAAGGAGATTCGTCTGATCGGAAATCGCTGCAATCGTATCTACGATCGTACCAATCTTCTGCGACTGAGCGCCAAGACTCTCAATAACGGAAGAAATCGTCTGGACGGTCGAATTGATCGTTCCCATGTTATCGACTGCATTTCCGACATTCTTTTGACCTTCCAATGCAACCGTGCTTGTTTCCTTGATCTGCGTGCTTGCCTCAGAGAGCACACCCTTGAAGTCCTGCATGTACCTGGAGAGCTTCTGCGCATTTTCCGTTGCATTCTCTACATCCGTAAACTGCTCATTACAGGAAGCCGCTACATTGACGACCGATTCTGCGATCGAATGGCTGACCTCCGAGGACTGCTCTGCTGTCGAAGTAAGCTCCTCAGCAGCAGCCGCAACATATTCTGCACATTCCGCAATATTCTTCATCAGGGAGGCTATCTGCTTCTGCATGTCACGCAATGCCTTGCTCATGATACCGAGCTCATCTGAACGAGAAGCCATAGCCGTAAGCTCACGTTCCTCTGTGTCCGACATACGCAGGTCGCCTGTTCCCATCATGCGAATGTAATCCGTAACCTTTTGGATCGGTCCTGCAATCGATCCTGCAAGCCAAACAGCAAAGGCAATAAAGATAACCTGCAAGACCAACATCAAAAGCACCATGTGAATGATGTTTGCACGAAGCGCATCGGACAAGACTGCCTCACGCTCTACTACCTGCTTGTCGATATCATCGATCCAGACACCAGTACCAAGTACCCACTTGTAAGGCTTGAACGTCGTTGTGTAGTTTCTCTTCGGAAGCGGTTCCGTCTCGTTTGGTTTTGCGAACATCAAGTCCGTGAAGCCGCCGCCTTCCTTCAAGCCATTCTGAATCATTTCCTTGATGAAGTAACGTCCCTTAGGGTCTACCGAATTGATGCGGGAT
Source organism: Selenomonadaceae bacterium (assembly GCA_045617105.1). Taxonomy (GTDB): domain Bacteria; phylum Bacillota; class Negativicutes; order Selenomonadales; family Selenomonadaceae; genus CALELM01. The sequence goes on from JAZLHW010000048.1 coordinate 44,053, forward strand.
TTTCCCTCCGTATCACGACCGAGCAGAACGACATTCACGCCCTCCTCCGTATCAATCCAAAAATATCCCTTTCCATTGTCATAGCGCAGATCCCTGACAACATCAGCAGCCTGCTTCTTTGCCTGCTCCTCTGTCAGTTCACCTGCCTGCTGCTTCTTGTACAGCTCCTGAATAGCACTGACGGCAAGCTGCGTCTCATCAATCAGCTTTGTCTCAACACTGGCTTCCAAATCCCTCCGATAGGATGCCAACTGCTCCTTGTTGTCCTGCACCGAGCTGTAGACAACGATTGCCAGAACACACAACATGGTAGCAACAGAGACACCGACAATCGCCGCCACCAATCGCATCTTCATTGACCTAAAATCCAACATCAATTACCCCTCCTAAACGTATTTTGATTTCGTCGAGTTCAAGCCATTATTCATCTCCTATACGACAATTTCGACACATTTTTGCAAAATCCTTCTAGAATAAAAAAAATTTACAGATAAATTTTGCATTTCAAAATTGTTTTTTCACTTCATCTGCAATCTGTTCTAAATCAAAACATCCCCTGCTTCATTAAAATACCTCGGTTCAGGAAAAGGCTTTGCATTTTCTTGAACCAAGGCATTATAATATACGAGATATGCTAAGAGATTTTTCATAATACATACGAAAAGGGGTCCATCGTGCATCAATATATCTTTTTTATCGGGGATTTCCCCATCAGGGCATACGGATTGGTTCTTTCGCTCAGTATCCTGCTGGCGACTGGTGTTGGTTATTTTCTTGCCAAGCAGGACGGCAGAGGCTACGAAAAGCATGTTGCCGATATCGGCATTTACTGCGGAATCGCAGGACTCATCGGCGCCAGATTATGGGACGTTTTCTTTTTTGACTGGAGCTATTATTCCCATCATCTCACGGAGATCATGAACGTCTGGCAGGGCGGCATGGCGATCCAAGGAGGTATTTTCGCAGGAGTCCTTGCAGGACTTGCCTATGCAAGAAAGCACCATCTGGATGCTTGGGCTCTTGCAGACATTCTCGCCCCAGCCCTCGTCCTCGGTCAGTCCCTCGGCCGCTGTGCCAATCTCCTGAATGGCGATGCCTTTGGAGCGCCGACAGGTTCAAGTTTTGGAATCCTCTATCCGCCTACCACACTTGCCTACCACACCTACGGCAACCAACCTCTTTGGCCGGCGGAGATATGGGAGGGACAGCTTGACCTCGTTATCTTCGCCCTTCTCCTCATCTTTCGCTCTACCCATCATGCCAAGGGACAGTGCTTTGCCCTGTATGTCATGCTTTATTCCACAGCTCGCTTCTTTCTTGAATACCTGCGCGGGGATTACATGGATCTTGCCTTTGGACTTTTCAAGAGTGCGCAAATGACGAGCCTTACTGCCTTTACGATCTCTGCCGTGATCTTCCTCTATCTGCAATACAAAAAAAATAAGGCGGAGAAATAAAAAATCCATGACGAAACAGAAAACCGTTTCGTCATGGATTTTTTATTTCTTGTTCATGACAGCATCAATCGATTGAATACATGCATTGCGGAAGCCGTTCTTCTCCAATGCCGTCACACCGCAGATCGTCGTACCGGCAGGCGAGCAAACCTTGTCCTTCAGCATTGCCGGGTGTTCCCCTGTTTCCAGCTGGAGCTTTGCCGAGCCTAAGATCATTTGGGATAGCAAGCGATAGGCTTCTGCCCTCTTCATTCCATACTTTACCGCCGCATCACCATAAGCCTCGATCATGAGATCCACAAAAGCAGGCCCGCAGCCCGTCACCGCTCCGCCGATCCCCATAAGGGAAGTCGGCAGCTCCTGCACGATCCCCACCGAAGCGAACAGCTTCATGACTTCCTCTCGTTCCTCAGCCAAAAGCGTATTGCTTTCCTCGAACAAAAGAACTCCCTCGCCAACCATTGCAGGCGTATTTGGCATCACAAACTGAATACGGGTATCCGTGCACAATGCCTTTTTGTACCTATCCAGATCCCAGCCTGCCGCAATCGAAACGACCGCCTTTCCTTCCAAACGGCTGCCCAGCTCCTTTAGCACGTCCTCGATCTGGTAGGGCTTGCATGCCATGACCAAAATATCAGCAATGCCGGCAAGCTCTGCCAAGGAAGCCATTGGCGTAAACCCAATCGCATGGCTGTTCTTCCGCAGCTTTTCCTGATTGGGTGCGTAGGCAAATACATCTTCCCTCGGAATGCTTCCCGATGCAATAAAGCCTGCTGCCAAAGCCTTTGCCATATTCCCCATGCCAATAAAACCAATTTTGCTCATTACCTCACGTCCCCTTACGATCTCTCCAATTTCCTGTAGGCTGCTTCCCGCAGAACCTGCTCCAGCTCCTCGACCTCAATCGGTTTTGCCAGATGCCCGTTCATTCCTGCCTCACGGGAGCGTTCCTTGTCCTCACTAAATGCATTTGCCGTCATCGCATAGATAGGAATTCCTGCCACCTCCGGATCAGAAAGCTTGCGGATCTTCCTCGTCGCTTGGTATCCATCCATGTACGGCATCTGAATATCCATCAACACTATATCATAATCTCCGGCGGAAGCCTTCTTCATTTTCTCTACGGCGATTCTGCCGTCCTCCGCATAATCCACGGAAATACCAAAGTCCTCCAAGATCTCCCCCGAAATCTCACGGTTCAGCATATTGTCCTCCACCAGCAAAACACGCAAACCTGAGAGAGATATATCCGCAGGAGCCGAAGGGTCCGCAGGAGCCGAAGCTCGATCTGCCACGATTCTAAAGCAAACTACTGTTCCCTTTTCAGGCTCACTCTCAATCTGGATCGTGCCATTCATAGCATCCACGATTCTCTTGACGATCGCCATGCCGAGCCCGCAGCCTTGGATCCCGCTCGTAGTACTGTTGCGTTCCCGTGAGAAATTCTCAAAGATTTGCTCCACGAATTCCTCATTCATTCCTATGCCGTTGTCCGCAACCGTAAAGCACAAAGCCACCTGCTCCGGATTCTCCAAATCGATCTTCTCTAAGGAATACTTCACCGTTCCGCCATCCGGCGTATACTTGATAGCATTGGAAAGGATATTTAAAAGCACTTGGTCGATCCGCATCGTGTCCAAAAAGAGCCAGCAATCCTCATCCATGTTCTTATACTCTTTCAGGAAGGAAATATTCTTCTCCTTTGCCAAGGAATCCAGCATAGGCGTGACCTTGCTCCTGCATTTCCGTAAATTGACAGGTTGTTTCTCAATCACTAGCTTGCCGTTCTCGATACGAGCCATCTCCAAAATCTCATTGATAAGGGAAAGCAGATGCTCACCTGCCGTCTCCACCTTGTCCAAGCAATCCTTCAGCCTGCCTGCATCGTGAAAATACTTCCTTGCCATCTTGTTAAAGCCCAAAATAGCGTTCATCGGTGTACGGATATCATGCGACATATTGAACAGGAAGGTCGTCTTGGACTTGCTTGCCATCTCCGCCTTGTAAAGTGCCTCCTGCAGCTCCTCCGTCCGGCTCTGTACCAAGCCTTCCAGATGCTCATTCACTTCCTTGATGGACTTGTTGGCATTCTCCAGTTCACGTTCCGAACGGGCAAAGCGTATCATTGCATAGGTAGTGAATACGACCCCGAATACCAGCAGGAAAAAAACAAGCAGATAGGCAGGATTCCGCAAGAAGAAATTTCTTGCCGAAAGATCCGTTTGGTTCAGCACAGAATGACGAAACGTAATATCTGCAATTTCAGTTGCCGACACGAATCTCAAGACACGATTCATGAAAAGAATGAGCGGCATATTATCACGTTTGGCAGAAACACAAGCATCGCACACCTCTGCCAAGGAATACACAGATGCCATATTTCTAGTCGTGTAATCCGTTGTCAATGCCTGCAAATAGGATACCCGCCCAATCGCCGCCGTTGCCTTTCCATTCATGACACACTCCACGCACTCTGACAGCGTTTCACAGGAAATGATCTCTGCCGAAGGATAGTGCTTCAGCGCATAGGACATTCCAAGGCCATTCGCAGGTACTGCAATACGGGAAAAAGTCTCATCTGTCATCTTGCCTCGATAAAATACTCCCATAACTGCCTGAAAGACAGTCTGTGAAATCAAAAAATCATTCAGGTCTGCCTCATACAGGTCATTGGATTCCGGAAAAGCAAGGTCGATCTTGCCTTCCTTCACATCCTGATGCATCGCCTGATAGTTATCATAGTTTTTCCATTCGATCCCCAAGGAAACGTCCATTCTTTGAAGGGCCTTCTGCAAAAGCTCCGGGAAAATGCCGATCGTTTCCCCTGACGGTCCTTGGTAAACATACGGAAAATTGTTTTGGCAGGTTCCGATCCGCAAAACGGGATGTTGCTGAAGCCAAGCCAATTCTTCAAAACTCAGGTTCTTGTTGATAGGCGACAGCTTGAAATGCTTCTGCATGAGATAATACTCAAAATTCGGACGCTGAAGCGCCAGCTTGGATTCTGCGTCATTCAGTTCCGCAAGCAGATCCGGCCGCGCCAAGGATACACCAATATAGCATGGCATCGATCCAATATCCTGAAGCAGCACCATGTCATCCTCAAAAGCGTTGTTGGAATTCAAAGTTGCATCTACCCTATGTGCATGAAGAGCTTCACTCTTTTTCGGCTCCGATTCAAAACTCACGATCTCAGCATGGATATCATGCTTGCGAAGATACTCCTCAAGCAGGGCATTTTCCGCATATCCGGCATTTACGCCGATCTTCTTTCCTTCCAAACTCGCATTGATATCGCTGGCAAACCTGCTCTTCCCTGCCCTGTCTGTTGCCAAGAAAAACTGCTCCCGACCGATTGGACGGTTGGGAAACAGCACCTTCCCCATGCGCTCCTCCGTGCGGCTGAGCAAGGGAACGATATCCACCTCACCCCTGAGGAGCATATCAAAAATCACCTCAAAGTTAGCATTGACATACTCATACTTCCAGCCAGTAAAAAAGGACAACGCCTGCAGGTACTCATACGAATACCCATCCTTTCGTGCACCGTCCTGTGCCCCGCTCATCATTCCGCCCGACTCGAAATAGCCGACACGCACCGTCTTGTCGCTCCCTGCCTCCACCTGCGGAATGGAATACAGCAAACCACCTGCAAACCATAAAGCAAGAACGATGACCCGCAGCACACTCCCTGCTGCATACCTGCGAAATTCCCTGCCTGCTTGTCCCAACAATATAGCCACCTCTTCTGCAATCTATCTCAAGATTCAAACTCTGTTCCTATTTTCACGAAAAAAATTATAACGCAAAAAAAAAGGAATTGGCAAGTATTTTTCCTTATTCTCTGCGTTACAATTTGATAACATTTTATAACGCCATTGTTCAAGAAAATGCCGTAAGCATTTTCCCTCCAATTTGCGTTTCAACGAAGCGGGAGATATGCTCACCGTTTGTTAAAATTTGGCTTCCCCCACTTACAGCAAGCTGTTGAAGAAGTGGACATCTTAGCTTCGTTATATTTTAAAATTTTGCTGTCCGATTCTCAAAGAAATCTTTCCTAAACATAAGAACCCTCGGTGAACTGCATCCAAGCATGTCTCTGCAGCTGAGTCAGAAGCTCCATCATCTACAATCCCTGCCATCACCAATCATCCTCATCGGTCAGCTGAAAGGTAAAGCTGTCCGTAAACACCCCCGGATTCGTGCCGGAAGAAAACCGATAGCCATAAGCCGCCTGCATTGCCGCACTGTCAAGCTCCGCATAACCGGACGATTGCAGGATCTCCAGCCGTTCGATTGCCCCGTCTGCCGATACATAGAAACGGATCCTGACCGTTCCTTCTGCTCCTATGCTCCTCATGCTCTCAGGATAAGTCACGGCACCCTTTCCAATACATGCCGCTGCAGTACGCTCCCTTGGTGCGGCCGGCGGTTCACTCGAAGCAGGCACTCCTTCTCCTCCTGTATCCTTCCCACTGCCCGTACCGCTTCCCTGTCCGTTTCCCTGCAAAGCATTTCTCTCTGCCCCACCTATGCCAGAGCCTGCACCATCTGCTGTCCCCTTTGCCTGCGATGGCACACTCACTGGCTGTTCTGCCTTTTGATGCTCCTGCTTGAATTCCTGCTGATGCTCCGGATGCTTCGTGTACTCCTCTTGGATCTCCGGCAAATGGATCTCGGTTGGAATCGCCACCTCCAAAACATCGGCTGCCGTGGCAGGCGCAGAAAGGCTGGCACTCCCCCCTTGACTGCCTTCCCCTTCATAAAGAACGACCTCGATAGCTTCTCTTTCCTCCACTGGCCTCGCCAACAGGAAGAATCCACTCGCCGCCACAAGAAAAAACAAATTGATGTGCAAGAAAATGGAAATGCACCAAGCCTTTCTGCTGTCACTGCTTTCCACGCTCATGTCCTACCCCCTCGGCGTATCAGCCGCCAATCCGATACGGGCAATGCCCGCACCCTTGAATTTGTCCAAAAGCCCGATCACCATTCCATAATCCATGCTTTGATCCGCACGAACTACGACAGAAAACTTGGGATCGACCTTCTGCTGCTCCATTGCCTTGGCAAGCAAAGTATCCTCTTCGATTTTCCGATCCTCCAACCAGAGTGAGCCATCTTTCTTCAATGTGACCACATAAGTCACAGAAACCTTTGTCTCGGCATGTGCCGCCTGCGGCATATCCACGTCCACGGTTTTCAGATTCACCATGTAAATCGTACTCAGCATGAAAAAGACCAGCAAAAAAAACATAATGTCGATCATTGGTATAATGATAATTTCCGGTTTTTGAAAAGCACGTCTGTCCCGCAGTCTCATTTTCGCTCACCTGCTCCCCGTTCTACGAGGGAAAAGCACTGCTCCATATCCGTCACGATATTTTCCAGCCGCTGCGAAAAATAAGCATGGACGATCAAGGCGAGAATTGCCACGCAAAGCCCCATCGCTGTTGCTATCAACGCCTCGCCAACGCCGCCCGTGATGGCAGCCGCCTGTCCCGACTGCACATGGAACACGCTAAAAGCGGAGATCATGCCGCTGATCGTCCCAAGAAGTCCCAAGAGAGGCGCAAGCGTCACGATAACATTCAGATAATAAAGCCTTCGACGAAATTTTGAGATTTCCACGCCTGACTGCACCTCCATATAGGAAACTGCCGCCCTTCCTTCCCTTTCCTGCTCCATCTCCATCGCATGTGCCAAAATGCCTGCAAGCACCCCTGACGAAGCTTTTGCCAGCTTCCGTGCTTCCTGCTCTTTAAATTCTCCCATCAAGGAACAGAAGTGCATGGCAAAATCCCTGCCGGAATCCATCCTGCGGAAATATAAATACCGTTCCAGCCCGACCGACACTGTAAGCATGGAGCAAAGCAGCAGCACATACATGACAGAACCGCCCTTTTGAAAGAACTCCACGCCTGACATAATGTTTTCCATTTCTAACACAACCCTTCCTCATGTTTGCTTACGCAAAAGGTAAAGAAAATACGGACTTCCCACAAAAGCAGTCATAATACCCACGCGAATTTCAGATGCAGGCAAGATCACCCGACCGAGCGAATCACAAAACACCAAAAATATGCCGCCTGCCAGCAGGCAGAGCGGAAGCAGTCTCCGATGATCCGGTCCCACCAGCAAGCGAAGCATGTGCGGAACGACAAGTCCCACAAACCCAATATTTCCGCTGATGCATACTCCGGCAGCCGTCACAAGCGAAGCCAAAGAAAGCAGCACCATACGAAAAGTATTCACAGGCATTCCGACTGCACGAGCCTCCGTATCGCCAAGCGACAATACATTCAAATGCCTTGAAAGCAGCAGCATGGCAAAAGAGCCAGCCAAGATAGGCCCAATGCCTAAAAAAACATGCTCCCACCTGCGGTAGTCCAAGCTTCCGATCGTCCAAAAGACGTACTGCTGCATCTTTTGCTCACTCAAGACCGTGAGGATCGCCGCCGCCACAGCAGACAGCAGCATTCCGACCACCACCCCCGAAAGGAGCAGTGTCATCACAGGGATCCTGCCATGACGCAGGGAGAGAGCAACCACAAGCCCTACGGCGAGAAGCGCCCCTGCCAATGCGCAGGCAGGGAGCGCCAACATGCTCGTTGCAGGCAACCCCAAGGCGATCGCCAAGATCGCTCCTACGGATGCACCGCTCGATACGCCGACAATACTCGGATCTGCCAAAGGATTGCGGAAAGTTCCCTGCAGCACAGCACCGGAAACAGCAAGTCCTGCACCGACCAGCAAACCAACGGCTGTACGGGGCATACGAATATACCAAAGAACAGATTCCTCATCCCTCGGCACAGAAACCTCCGAGAAAAACGGCAAGCCAACCCCATGGCAAAGAGATGCCGCCGCATGAAGATACGGGATATCCATCTGCCCCCAGCAAAGCGATAAAAAACTGACAAAGCAAAGGAGCAGGAAGAACAAAAGAAGAATCGTCCCATACCGATAACGAGAAAGAAGCGTCATAACATTCCCTGCTCCTTTCCTAAAATTTCTTCCAAAGCTGCATTGCGTTTTGGCTGTGTATCAGATATTTCCGTAAAAATATCTAAATGTCCCGTCAAGGGGTTGCAGACGACCTGAAAATCCCTGCCATACGCCTGCGATAAATTTTGCGGGGACAGCACATCAGATGGAACTCCATCGGCAAGCTTCCTGCCCCCTGCTACCAAGAGAAGCCGAGAACAAAAACGTGCCGCCAAAGAAAGCTCATGCACGACCATCAATACCGTCTTGCCCGCTTGGCAAAGCTCTTGGCAAAAACGAAAGATCTCCTCCTGATATACAAGATCCAATCCCGTTGACGGCTCGTCAAGCAGCAAGAGGGGCGTTTGCTGTGCCAAAACCTTTGCCAAAAGCACTCGCTGCCTCTGCCCGCCCGACATAGCAGGAAGAGGTCGCTCCGCCAAGCTCTCCACACCCGTATAAGCAAGACAGGCATCTGCCAGACGGCGATCCTTTTCCGACTCCTGCTGCCACCACGAAAGATAAGGATACCTTCCTGCCATCACGACCTCCCTCGCCGTGTAGGAAAAGGTCGTTTCCGCAGATTGCTGGAGATAGGCGGCACGTTTTGCAAACTCCTTGGGAGAGAGTTCCTGCACAAGCCCTCCCATCACGGAAACCTTGCCGGAGAAAATGGGAAGCTGTCCCATAACAGCCTTCAGGAGCGTACTCTTTCCCGCCCCGTTCGGACCAATAATGCCAACCATCTCTCCCTGCTTCATCTGAAAGGAAACGCCCCTTAGAACCTCCCTGCCATCATATCCTGCCTTTAAATCATCTACTTCCAGTATCATGCAACGTCCTGCTTTCCTTTGAAATCACAAACAGAAACAGTATAATACATTTTTTCCCGTTTGTCTTATCAAATCTATTTTCTCTAAATGCCTTCCTCCTTTGCTGCTTTCTTATTTTTAGGGAACAATATCCTTATCAGAATTTGCAGGTAACACCAAACTGCAAAAATCTTCCCGGTGCAGGATATCTCCAGCTGTTGTAGAGGGAATATGCCTGATTCGTGAGATTCAGTGCCTTGGCATAAAGCGTCACGTTCTCTCCTGCCTGATAGCTGACATTCACATCAAAGAGAGCGTACTTGCTGTCTCCGAAGTATTCCTTGTCCAGTCCGCTTGCCATCGTCCCAAGAAGCCCTGCCTTCCATGCGCCGCAGTGGTAGTTGACACCAATGCGGTATCCATTGGGCTGGCTGTTGTGCCTGAGGTACTGCACCGCATTGGCAAGTTCGTCTGCGTCCGCATCCGTGCTTGTGTGCGAATAGCCTAGGCTGTAGGACCACATCTCCGACAGCTTCTGGTTAAAGGAAATATTCACGCCATACTTCTTTTCCTTGTTGATATTCATGGCATACCATGTCATCCCGCCATCATTGGAACCCCAGTCGATCGCATCCTTCAAGTCAGAATAGAAGAAATTAACATCAAGGCTCGTCCCCTTCTTGAAATCGTGCGTCATGCCCAGCGTCCACGCATCGCCCGTTTCCGGATCGAGATTTGGATTCCCGTAATATCCCCAATAGCTGTAGTAGAACAAATCATCTGCGGTGGGTGCCTTGTAGACCTTGCCCCATGTTGCATAGACCTTCGTTGCCTTGTCCGGACGATAGTTGAAGGCAGCCTTCGGTGTCCAGTGGCTTCCAAACTCACTATGCTTGTCCACGCGAAGTCCCGGTATAAAGAACCATTTTTTGTCCAGCTTCATCGTATCCTGCAAATAAATGGCAAAATTATTGAGCCTTTCATTCTGATAGCCATTTTGCTGATTCGTGGAAGAACTCCAGTGGTATTCCATTCCTGCAACCAGCTTATTGTTCTTGCCCAGCTGCCAGCCGTTTTGGTAGTCAATTCCCTCCGTGCAGGTATTGTACTTGCCCGCAAAGTCCACGGACTTGTAGTTTTGGAAATAACGCAAAAAGCCCGGAAGCTTCGTATCTTCCTTGAAATTATACTTGACGTACCCATAATTGAAATTTTCTTCCTGCGAATATGGCTTTCCCGTATTCCAGTCAATCGAGCCAATAAATTTTTGCGTGCCGTAGGCATCATACTCATGTGCCTCTGCATCCACACTCTTATGCGCAAAATAAAGATCCCATGACTGCGATGCATCTGCTCTTTTTTTCATGCGCACGGAAAAATTATTGGAGGAGCTGCCGCTTCTCGGCATTGTTTCCGTTTCGCCCTGCCGGTTCTTGAAATCAAAGCCGTCGCTTGTCTGGAAGCCTCCTGCCACTGCCCAGCTAAAGCCATCGTCATTGCTTCCTTGGTTCATCAGGTCAACCTTGTACGTTTTCCAAGATCCAAGGCTAAGATCTACCGTAGTCTCGTTCTTCTCGCCTGCCTTGGTGATGATATTGATGACACCGCCAACAGCATCGCTTCCGTAAAGGGCAGAGCCTGCCCCCTTGACTACCTCGATACGCTCAATGTTCTTGATGGACGGGAGCATGGAAAGTGTTGCGCTCGACCGGCTCATGGAGCCTTGGTCATCGTTGAGTCGCTCGCCGTCCACCATAATGACAACACGTTCCTCGCCATTGATGCGAACCACTTCGTCTGCCCCGCTGATTCCATTCGTGATGACTACGCCATTGATATGCCCCAAAGCCTCTGCCGCATCGGCATAATGATTATCCTCCAGCTCCTGCGCACTGATCACCACGACATCTGCCGCCGTATTCATTCTCGCAGACGGGATCCTCTCTGCCGTGATAACATTGCCGCCAAGATCCTGCTCCTCAATAACAGGTGCTGCCGCTTCCTCTGCCGCAACCTCCACAGGTTCTTCCCTATTCTCCGTCACATCCTCTGCAAATGCCGTAGCAGCAAAAGAGAGCATTCCCATCGCCAATGCCGCAGCGAAGCGGCAGTCAAACCTATTCTTTTTCATAAAACCTTTTCCTCCCAAAATTATTTATTCCAAAGCCGACAAATGTTCATCGGCAGGTTGGCTAAATGCATCACCGTAAACACGGTAAGCAATTTCCTGCACGCCAAAAACAAAATCCTGCGAGCAGTTATACACATATCCCTCAAAGGGTTCCCTAAAATTCTTCTCCTTCACTGCCGTGATTGAGGAAAGAGAAGGATCCTCTATATAAGCCCTGCGAAACGCTTCCACATCAAATTCCCCATGGTTCGTATAGGACGGCAGGAAAACAATATCCGGATTTATCTTCACAAGCTGTTCCTTGCTCATGACCTGCCCATCCCGCAAGCCAATCACAGACGGGCCATTGATAACGCCTGCATAACGGCATGCCTCATCAAAGCTGGAACCAATGCCGCCATAGGAACTCATCAAAGAAATCAAAACGACCTTCTTTCGCTCTTCCATGGGGATCTTGTCCACTCGCTCCTTGATCCATGCCAGCCTTTGCTCCATTTTCTGAATCAAGACTTCCCCCCTCTCGGGTTCTCCCACAGCTTCCGACAAAAGGCGTATCGTTTCCTTGATCTCCGAAAGATTCCTTGCCCCTTTGCAAACGACCACCTTTAAGCCCAAGTCCCGCAATGCCGCCGCTTGTGAGATATCCCCCCAGTCGGGCAGAATGACCAGATCCGGGTGAAGCGCTGCTATCTCCTCCACCGTCGGATCGGCAATACGACCTTCCACCCTTTGTGCAAGAGCTGTCACATTCGAGCTGATGGGATCGTCCAACAGCCTGTCAACCGCTGCCATATCCGAAGGCGGAACGATTCCCAGCATAACCTCATCGGTACTCATAGACAGCGTCAAGATCCTGTGCGGCTTTCCGGGCATATCAACCACCGTTCCCTGTACATCCGTAACGGTATATCCATTCCCGGTTTCTCCTTGCTCCGCATGCGGTGCCGGCGGCTTGCAGCCAACGCAGCACAACAAAACCATAAAGCACAACACGGCACGAAAACTCTTCAGCAAAATATCTCCTCACTTTCCAAAATAAAAAAGTGGACGTTTCCCCAAGGAAACATCCACTCATGTACAAAATATCCAACTGAAAAACAGTTGCTGAGTAAATCCCCTTCCCATCGCTCGCAGGTAAAAACGGTGATTGTTAAACAGGCAGTTCTCCTGACTCAAGATCATCGCTTCCCTGCGCCTTCCCAAGATTTCTCCCAGTGACATCATGCAAGGTTGCTCTCTTTCACAGTGGCGGGACCGTTCCGGCTTTTACCGGATTCCCTATTAAGTCTTACGACACCTGTTCCCTATATTCTTTTGTCTTCCAAAAACTGTCAGCCTCCACGCTGCAACAGGTTTTTTTTGCCCTTTGGCATAATGCCCTTTGCCTCCGTGCTGAACACGGAATCCATGGAGGACAAGCCTTGGTACACCATAGCGATATCCACATTCCTGCCGTGACATTCCATGTAATTCTCCAGCTTTCGCTTCACACGCTGCAGGGCATTATCAATGGACTTCACGCTGCGGCCTACGTCCTCCGCGATCTCTTGATAAGATCTTCCGTCCAAATAGGACATCAGAACGTTCCATTCCAAGCCGCTCAAGACCTCAGACATCTTGCTCTCTATATGAGCAAATTCCTCTTGACGAATCATCAGTTCCTCAGGATCCACCTGTGTTTTGACCCCTGAAAGCACGTCCAGAAGCGTCCTGTCCGATTCCTCATCATAAATTGGTCTGTTCAAGGAAATATACGAATTCAACGGTATATGCTTCTGCCTCGTAGCCGTCTTGATCGCCGTAATGATCTGCCTTGTCACGCAAAGCTCTGCAAATGCCCGAAAGGACGCAAGCTTATCATTCCGAAAATCACGAACAGCCTTGTAGAGTCCTATCATTCCCTCTTGAATGATATCCTCCCTGTCTGCACCAATCAAAAAATATGACCGTGCCTTGGCTCGCACAAAATTCCGATACTTTCCCATCAGATATTCCAGCGCATCTCCGTCTCTATTCTCTTGAACCTCAAGGACGATCTCCTCGTCCGTAAGACAGTCAAATCTACTGCTTTCTTCCTCATCGTATAAAAAAACATGTGCGTTTGGTTCTGCCCCCACTGCGCCAGCCCCCGTCTTTGAAATCGCCTCAAAATCCGTGCTTCCTATTTCTCAGCCCATTGAATTATACCCCATCCTGTCCAAAAACGTCAAGTTGCTTCCCATTTAAATACTGCCTTGCAAAATCTCTATCGCTGCTGCAGCCTTTGGCGCATGGACTCATACATCAAAATGGAACCTGCCACCGAAGCATTCAGGGAATTGATTTTCCCCAACATTGGCAAATGGACAACAAAATCACAATTTTCCTTCACCAAGCGGCCGATCCCTTTTCCCTCACTGCCAAGCACCAACACCAATGGGCCTGTAAGATCTGCCTCATAGTAAGCCTGCGTACCGTCCATATCCGCAGCCGCTGCCCAAAGCCCCTTTTCCTTGAGTTTTTTCAATTCCTGCACAACATTTCCAATCCTTGCAACGGGAACATATTCCACGGCACCTGCCGATGTCTTTGCGACCGTTGCCGTCAGTGGTACGCTGTGCCGTTTGGGAATGAGAACGCCGTGCACGCCAGCAGCATCGGCAGTACGCAGGAGCGCTCCCAAATTATGCGGATCCTCCAGCTCATCCAAGAGAAGCAGAAACGGTGCTTCCCCTTTTTCCTCTGCACGCTTCAGGATATCGTCAACCTCAACGTAGGGAACAGGAGCAACATAAGCAAGCACCCCCTGATGACGCGATCCGCCTGCCATGCTGTCGATCTTGGAACGTTCCACCTTCTGCACAGGAATCCCCCGTTCTCTGGCGAGTGCAAGAATCGCCCCCATTGAGCCTTCCTTGTCGCCGCTTGCCGCCAAGATCTTGTTGATTCCCCTGCCGCTCTTAAGTGCCTCCTGCACCGCATTGCGTCCAATCAGCACGTCCTCCGGAAGCTCCTTGGAACCAGAAGCCTGCAAACGTTCCCTTCCCCTGCCTTCCTTAGAGAGTTCTTGCTTAGGAACACCTTTCCCCAGAAAATGCTTTTTCTCCTCTTTTCTTTCCTTGTCCGATCGTTTGGAAGAATTTTTCATCGAGCTACACCCTTTTCTTCATATCTTCCTCAGCTTTATCATCTCGTTAAATTTGCCGCACCCCATATTTCCCTCTGGGCATCGGCCTGTATTCACGCAGGTTGCTCCCGCATTCTTAAACAGCGTAGGTGCTATCTTTTGTACCTCTGCCAGCATAAGATTTGCCATTTCCCGTATCTCCCACTGTGCACGATTGCAGCAGCGAAGGTTGAAGAAATGCAGAAGCGACCTTGCATTCATTGTCACAAGGATCTTGGTTTCTGCCGCATTTGCAAGGACGTAACGAGCGTCCTCCTTGGGAATGCCCAGCTCTATCAGCTCATCATACGTCTTGCGGATCTCCGAAAGAAGGGCATCATATTTTTCCTTTGCCGCAGGATTTTCTTCAATCGTGTGCGGTGTAACGTATTGAAAGCCGTGTGCTGCTACATAACGCTGGCTCTGCTGGTCATAGGATGCGATTCTATGGCGCACCAGTTGATGCGTCAGCACTCGGCTCACTCCCTCGATCCCAAAGGTAAAGGATACATGCTCTATCGTGGACGCATGTCCCAGCGACACCATCTTTTCCACCATTTCCCTTACCTTGTCATCACTGAGCCGTTCCGAAAGCTCCTCCGCACCGACTGCAGAGTAACAAAGCCTAGCTGCCATTGCCACCACTCGTTCAGGCTCTGGCGTATAGTCCAAAAGCTTTACCTTTATCATAGCTGTTTCCTCACTTTACGTTCCCTTGCTGTTCTTCTCCCGTATTTCCTTCATCATGTCTTTGGAGATCACTTGAAAAGATGCTTCCGCAATCTCATACAACCGCTCGTTTTTCTCCTGCAGATAGAGATATCCCAAAACCGCCTCAAAGCCCGTGCTGGCATGATATTCTGCTACGCTTGCACTTCTGGGCGCATGGCTCTTGGCATTCCGTCCCCGCCGGTAAACAGAGAGTTCCTCCTCCGTCATCATGCCTTCCAGCTCATGCCATGCCCTCGCCTGCCAAACAGCAGAAACGATCTGCGCACTGAACTGATGAAGTGCCTGCACCTTTGACTGCTCGTAGGAAAGCAGCCTTCCCCGCACAAAAAGATGAAAATAAGCATCTCCGACATAGGCCAGCACCAAAGGATTCAGCTGCTTGACCTCCACGCCTTCATAACGCTGCAAAATACCGCCCGTACCGTCCGGCTGAAACATCATTTCTACAAGCTTCTTGAAATGGTCGAACTTCATGCCTTTTTCCACCGTGCGCCGTTCTTGGAATCCTCGATAACGATGCCAAGAGCCTTGAGACCGTCACGAATCTTGTCCGCCGTCTTCCAATTCTTTTCCTGACGTGCCTCTTGGCGAATCTCAAGAATCAGATCCATCAGCTTGTCTGCAAGACCGTCCTCATCTGCTTTCTCGCCTGCCTCCAAAATTCCAATCACAGAAGCCATTTTCCCATAAACCTCAACAGCCTTTCCAAAATGAACGGCATCGAAGTCCGCCTTTCCTCCCGTGACCTCTTGATAATAAATATTGATTTCCTTAGAAAGTGCAAACATTTGGCTGATAGCAAGCGCCGTATTGAAATCATCATCCATTGCTGCATAGAAATCAGAAAGAAGCTTCTCTGCCTTTTCTGCTAAGTTCACAGCCGTATCAGACGAACCCTCCAGCTTAGAAAGCTCCTCGATGTACAGCTTCGTGTTTTGCAGACGTGCAAGGCTTGCCTGTGCCTCCGTCAAGCGTTCCTCGTTGAAATCCAGCGGGCTTCTGTAATGCGTCTGCAGGATAAAGAATCTCACGACCTCGCCTGGGAACTCTTTCAAAATATCATGCACGGTGAAGAAGTTGTTCCTCGACTTGCTCATCTTCTCATTCTTGATCGTAATGAACCCATTGTGAAGCCAATACTGGGCAAAGCTTTTCATATCACCGATACATGCCTGCGACTGAGCGATCTCATTTTCATGATGCGGGAAGATCAAGTCGCTTCCGCCGCCATGAAAATCAAACTTCTCCCCAAGATATTTGAGGGACATAGCAGAGCACTCAATATGCCAACCGGGGCGTCCCTTGCCCCACGGGCTGTCCCATGACGGCTCGTCTGGTTTTGCTGCCTTCCAAAGCGCAAAATCCATAGGATGATGTTTTCGGCTGTCCACCTCAATACGCGCTCCTGCCTGCATATCCTCCAGCTTGCGTCCGCTCAGCTTGCCGTATTCTGCAAACTTTTCCACACGATAAAAAACGTCTCCGTTTTCCAACGGATAAGCATATCCCTTTTCCACCAGCTTCTCGATCATGGCAAGGATCTCTGGTATCGTTTCTGATACACGGGGATAAATGTCTGCATGACGTACATTCAAGGCATCCATGGAAGCAAAGTAGGACTTGATGTAACGAGCTGAAATATCGCTCCATGCCACACCTTCCTGATTTGCTGCATGAATGATCTTGTCATCTACATCTGTAAAATTCTGTATATACCGAACCTCATAGCCCTTGCATGCAAAATAACGGCGGATAACGTCCCAAATAACAAAGGGACGTGCATTTCCAATATGCGGGTGATTATACGGCGTAACACCACAGCAATAAATGCCAACTTTCCCCGCCTCCAATGGCTTGAATTCTTCCTTTTCCTTCGTAAGCGTATTATAAACCTTTAGCATCTTTATCCTCCAATCTTTGCTCCAATTCAGCAATTCTTCGCTGAAGAGCTTCTATCTCATCCTGCATAGACTGCCGCATCTCTTCCTCAGGATCCGGCAAGGCGCAATGATCCAGATCCACATCCTGCTCCTCGGCAAGCTCCTGCACCTCAAGTTCCTCCTCAGATACCTTCGCTTTCCTCATCTCGTCCAGCGTCCTGACACGCTGTCCATTCATAACAACTACGCGCCCCGGTATTCCCACTACTGTTGCATACGGCGGGACTTCCTTCAGCACGACCGAGCCAGCACCGATTTTTGCATGATCTCCTACTTTAAAAGAGCCCAGCACCTTAGCGCCTGAAGCTACGACCACGTTGTTTCCAAGCGTAGGATGCCGTTTCCCTTTTTCCTTTCCCGTACCGCCAAGCGTTACGCCTTGATAAAGAGTCACATTCTTTCCAATCTCTGTTGTCTCACCGATCACAATGCCTGTTCCATGATCAATAAAAAGCCCTTCGCCGATCGTCGCTCCCGGATGGATCTCGATTCCCGTCAGAAATCGGCACATATTCGATATCATGCGGGGAAAAAGCACCCACCCCCGCAGATAAAGGGCATGAGAGACCCGATGCATCCATATCGCATGTAATCCGGAATAACAAAAAAGAACCTCCCAAACAGACTTTGCTGCAGGATCTCTTTCAAATACTACACGAATATCCTTGCGAAGCCTTGAAAACAGCTTCATTCAAGCTCCCCCTTGTTCTTATGCCCTTTTTTCAATGCCTGCCACCGCATAGGAGGAGATTCCTTGCTCCGAACCAGTAAAACCAAGCTTTTCCTCCGTAGTTGCCTTGACATTGACCTGATCGATATCAACTTTCAGGACATTTGCAATATTTTTCCGCATTTGAGTAATATGCGGTGCCATTTTGGGCTTTTGTGCCACTATAGTTGCATCTACATTCCCTACGGCATAGCCTTTTTCTTCCAAAAGTTTCTGCACCTGCGAAAGCAGCACCAAGCTGTCTGCTCCCTCATATTTGGAATCCGTATCCGGAAAATGCTTCCCTATATCACCAAGTGCAGCCGCTCCCAGCAAGGCATCTGCAATCGCATGAAGAAGCACATCTGCATCAGAGTGTCCCAGCAAACCTAATGTATGCGGAATCTCCACCCCGCCAAGAATCAATTTTCTTCCTTCGACCAAGCGATGCACATCATAACCCATGCCAAAACGTGTCATGCCGTCACCTCCCTATTTATTCTCCTATTCCCTCAAGAACGCTTCTGCTATCAGCAGATCCTCCGGCGTAGTTACCTTGATATTTCGATAACTGGAAGTTACTACCTGCACAGGCCGTCCCATTCGTTCCACCAAGCTTGCGTCATCTGTCCCCAAAAAGCCATCTTTCTCAGCTCTCTGGTATGCTTCTAAAAGTATTTCCTTTTGGAAGCCCTGCGGTGTCTGAACAGCCCATAGCACAGCACGATTTGGAGTTTCCCTGACGAAACCAGCCTCATCGACCACCTTGATCGTATTCTTTTCCGGCACTGCGGCAATAGCACTGCCCTCTGCACGTGCGGCTGCAATCACATTCTCAATAACCGACAAAGATACCAACGGTCTCGCTGCATCATGAACCAGCACGATCTCCGTTTCCTCCGGCATAGCAGCAAGCCCATTTGCAATCGAATACTGGCGTTCTGAGCCTCCGGCTATGACTGCATAAGGCTTCAGTCCACTTACCTTGGAAAGCAGCTGCTCTATCTGAGCGATCTCGTCCTTGGCAACGATCACTACGAGGAAATCCACCTGCTGAGAAGCAGAGAAACGCTCCAACGTATGCACGAGGATCGGCTTTCCCAAAAGCTCCAAAAACACCTTGTTTTTTCCCGCCTTCATACGCCTGCCCTGGCCTGCCGCTGGAAATACTGCCGTTACCATGAACTCTACCTCCCAAAAACAATTCATCAATGGAATCTATTCTACTACATTTCAGCACAAAAAGAAACGGCAGCCAAAGAATACTGCCGTTTCTTTTCATAACACATCAAAAGTCTGTCAGCTTCTGCCCAATGATCCAAAGCCCACTCTCCCTACAGCAGCCCTGCCTGCTTGCCGAGTGCTGTCACATCTTCCACAGACATCTGCGTGATTCTCGCAACCATGCTTGGCTGCAGCTTTTCCTTTAACATATTAATAACGAAGCTAAAGATGTCCCCTTCTTCAACAGCTTGCTGTAAGTGGGGGAAGCCCAATTTTAACAAGCGGTGAGCATATCTCCCGCTTCGTTGAAACGCAAATTGGAGGGAAAATGCTTATGGCATTTTCTTGAACAATGGCGTTATAATATTGCTCTCCATTGCCTGTTTTATACCCTCTGTACGTCCTTCCGCACGTTCCTGTTTTCCGAATTCTTCAAATACCCTGCACATGGTTGCCTCTCCTTTCTCCGTTTCCTTGAGTTGACGTACTCTTTGGGCAAGCACGTCATAGTTCATCTCATCAGCTTTTGTGCATGACCTATATTTTTTTCAAATAAATGCTTGTCAGATGGTCGATGTCCTTTTGCCTGTCTAACTCAAACAGAGGTATCTCACGAATGGATTCATCGGGAAGTGCCAGGTGATGCACATACGTCACCTCATAATCGTCCGGAAAATGCTCCATCAGCAAAAGCTTTGCATCCGAGGCAATTTGCGGACTATAGACCTGCGTCACTACCATAGGCAAGCCTGCCGGAAGGACGATATCCGCAAGTGTTTCTGCATCGAGAACAGCAATGCCTTCTACAGGGTCAATGCCAAGCCTTGCATAAAGTACCTCAAGAAAGCTCATTCCCGGAACGATCTCCAAAGAAACATTTTCCTCCTCTGCCATTTGGCGAAGAAGAACTACGGTACGCTCTGCCACCAAAGGACTGCCCGGAACAACATACACGATATCTTCTCCAGCCTTTGCCTTAGATATCAAGTCCCTTGCGATTGCCGAATAAAGCTCTTCAAAGGAATCTGCTTTCTGGTAAAAGCTGTCGTAGGAAGTAAACTGCAATCCCCGCTCTTTCAAAGCTTCCACTGTCGGATGGATCTCCGTGCGAAGGATCAGCGTTCCTGCCTGCTCCATCAGCTCCATGCTTTCCATGGTGATCAATCCTGCCCGTCCAGGTCCCAGTCCCGTCACTTTAATGCCTGCCATCTCTCATTTCTCCTTTTTCACTTTTCTTGGCTGAAATGCTTCCTCATCACCGGACAGCATCATTAGAATTCTTGTAACAAATCCCAAAATATTCTTTTTATGCTGGGGGAACAGACGGAACCGCAAAATTCCCTGTGTTGGAATCATTTTCAAATTGATACCGAAAAGATCCTGAAGCCTGACCATCCCTTTCACAGAGAATTTGGGAGTCTCCTGCAAAACGACATCCAAGGTTCCTGTCTTTTCTTCGATGGTCTTTACGCCAATATCCCTTCCATAGTTTTTGAGTCTTGCCACGGAAAGCAGGTTCATCACATGCTGGCTCGGCTCACCAAAGCGGTCTATCAGCTCATCAATCAGCTGCCGTATCTCCTCATTGCTCCGAATGGCAGCGATCCGCTGGTAAAGCTCCAGCTTATGCATCGCATCATCAATATAGCCCCCATCAATATATGCCTCCACCTGCAAGTCGATCCGAGGCTCTGGCACTGGCGGTTTTTTATCTTTTTTCTCTTGCAGGGCTTCCACAGCCTCCTCCAGCAGCTTGCAATACATCTCAAAACCAACGCTGGCAATATGCCCGTGCTGCTGAGATCCCAAAAGATTTCCTGCACCGCGGATTTCAAGGTCACGCATAGCGATCTTGAAGCCTGCCCCCAGTTGGGCAAATTCCTTCATCGCTTGCAATCTTTTTTCTGCCGTTTCACTCAGGATCTTGTCCTCCCGATAAACAAACCACGCAAATGCCAAGCGGGAGGATCTGCCAACACGCCCGCGCATTTGATACAGCTGGGAAAGTCCAAAGTTATCCGCATCATAGACGATGATCGTGTTGGCATTCGGCACGTCAAGACCATTCTCCACAATACTGGTAGCAAGCAAGAGGTCGTACTCTCCTTCATAGAAATCCAGCATAACTCGTTCCAAAAGCTCCTCCGGCATCTGCCCATGCGCCGTCATAATACGGGCTTCCGGCACAAGCTGCTCCAAATGCTCCCGCATCCTGTCAATGGTTTCCACCCGATTGTAAACAAAATAAACCTGCCCGCCCCGCTTCAATTCACGTTTGATGGCATTTGCCATGATAGCATCATTATACTCGATCACATAGGTCTGGACAGGGAAACGCTCTGCCGGAGGTGTCTCGATAATGCTCATGTCCCGTGCACCAACCAGCGACATGTGAAGCGTGCGGGGAATCGGCGTAGCAGAGAGTGTCAGAACATCAAGACCTGCCGCCATTGCCTTGATTTTTTCCTTTTGCTTCACACCGAACCGCTGCTCCTCATCCACGATCAAAAGCCCAAGATCCTTGAATACCACCTTTTTTTGATTCAAGATCGCATGTGTTCCAATCAAAATATCAACTTGCCCTTCCTTGAGCCTGTGAAGCGTTTCCTTTTGCTCCTTTGCCGTGCGAAACCGGCAGATCACGTCAACCCGTGGGAGGAAATTCATAAACCGTTCGGAAAACGTCTGGAAATGCTGCTGTGCCAGTACCGTAGTCGGAACCAGCACTGCCACCTGCTTTCCGTCCATTGCCGCCTTATACGCCGCACGAATGGCAACCTCCGTCTTTCCAAAGCCAACATCTCCGCAGAGCAAGCGGTCCATCGGCTTTTTCTGCTCCATGTCCTTCTTGATTTCCTCAATCGCCTTCAGCTGGTCCTCCGTTTCCACATAAGGAAATGCATCTTCAAAATCCCTTTGCGTACTGTCATCCTCGGAAAAAGAAAAGCCCTCGGCATTTTTACGGCGGGCATAGATCTCTATCAGCTTGCCTGCAATATCCTCCACAGACCGCTTTGCCTTTGCCTTTGCCTTTACCCATGCTGTTCCTCCCAGCTGGTGAAGTCTGGGCACTTCCCCTTCTGCTCCTACATACTTCTGCAGCCTGCGGACCTGCTCCGTCGGCACAAACAGTTTGTCTTCCCCGCCATACTTGATGTGGAAATAGTCTCTATGGATCCCGTCCACCACCAAGGTCTCAACCCCGAGGTACTTGCCGATTCCGTGGTCGATATGAACCACATAGTCCCCTGGCTTGATATCCTGAAAATGATCCATCCGATTTCCTGCAGAGGCCCGCTTGGGAAGTCCCTTCTGCCGCTTTGCATGTCCAAAAATATCCGATTCCGTAAGAACGACAAGCTTTGCCTTTGGAAACTCAAACCCATTGCTCAAATTCCCCAGCTGTACATTCACAAAGGCTTCGGACAGCTTCTCCCCCTCTGGGAGAAAGGAAGCCGGTACCTTCTTTCTTGCCAGCATTTCCCGCATGGAATCTGCCTTCTGTCGGTTCGGCATCAGCAAAAGGATCTTCTGCTTCTGCGACAGCCATCGGGAGATCTCATTTTCCAGCAGATCCATCTGCCCCCGAAACGGCAGCATACTTGCCGCCGTCACTCGTATCGTCTGCTTAGGCTCCGCACCATGCACCTTTTGCAGAAGACCTGCCGCATAGATCACATTGCCCTTTTCTGCGCTTTCTAAAAGCTCCTCCCAACGGAGCATTGCCTTCTTAGTGTCAGGATTTTCCTTTGCCAGCTTGTGTATCTGCTCACGAATACGCATCGGCTCATCAAAAAGGACTGTCCCCTCTCCGTCCAAATACGACAGAAAGGACTCTGTTTTTCCTTCCTCCAGTCCCGCCACAGGAAGTACCGTTATGTGTTCCACATTTTGGATCGACCGCTTCGTTTCCAAGTCAAATTCCCGAATCGTATCCACTTCATCATCAAAAAACTCTATACGGAAGGGAATCATGGAATTGATGGAAAACACATCTGCTATGCTGCCCCGTATGCTGAACTGCCCCATATGCTCAACCTCTGGCACATGCTCATATCCGAGCTGCACCAAGCGTTCCAAAAAAGCTTCGCGCGGCAAAACATCGCCCAAGGAAACACGAAGGCTCAACTGCTCAAAGGAATGTCTGGAAAGCCCCTTCTGTACAGCGGCATCCGCTCTCGCCAGCACAATAATGGCTTCCCTTCGCACCAATCTGCCCAGTACATCCATGCGCCTTGCAGATAGCTCTATACTGCGAGCCTTTGCCTGCACCTGCACAGAATCCAGCTCCGGAAGCTCCAAAACCTGTGTATCGGGGAGCAAGCCCAAAAGCTCCTCTCTCCATTCGTTTACTTGCACCTTGCCCGGAACAATAATGACAAGGGGCTTCTTGTTCCCCCTCCAGCCTGCTGCAAAAACTGCATGTTTTTGCGAATTTCCCATTCCATAAACCAAAGCTGAACTCTTTTTCGCCAAACAGCTCCGAACCTCGCAAATGGCACTGTCCTTGAAAAGTTCCTCAAAAAATGCCTCCATAATTCGCTCCTAACCAATATAACCTAATGCCCCAAAAGAGGACTCCAAAAAGAGGACTCCCGGCGACAAACGCCAGCAGCCCATAAAACATATCTCTATTCCGCAAGAAAAGGCTTCTTCAAGCCACTATTTTTGCATGCAGCGCATTGCTAAGAAATCCAAAGGCATCCCAAGCCTGATGCGGCTGAGATCCTCTGCCGTAGTTGCCGGAATCGCGGCCATACGTCCGCAGCGCATACACTCCAAATATATCGTATCCTCCAACACGTCTCCCGTAAAATCATGGCAGCCGCACGGGCAAAAAACGGATCTTCCGGCAACCAGATCATGCACACGGTTCAATGCCTCCAGAAGTACTTGCTGTTTTCCCATGAAATCATCCAGATCCTCTGGATGAAGCGCATCATACTCCGCCGCATTGAAATCCAAAAACTCAGCGATCCTCCGCCAGCTTCCAATATATCCAAGCTCGAAGCGATCTTTTTCGCAAAACAATTTCTCAAATTCCAGTCTCCGCAAATGGGAAAATGGAAATACCATTTGATTCCGATTCCCACAGGCTCCGCAAACCGTCTCCAGCACCAATCCTTGACGTGGCTGCATAGCGATCACAGCCTGCTCATGCCCGCAGCTGCCGCACCGCAGCACCAAGCTTTTCCTCCCATGAAAAACAGGAACATCCTGCATGTGGATCTTTCCACACCTTTGGCAGTAAAATGCAATCGCACAAACATGGCTGACCAACACAAGCAAGACCTCCTTTCCAGCGTCCTTCATCTCTAACATAAAGTATTCGCTGCAAAACGTTTTTTTCCTGCCTGCAAAAAAAATAAGGCAGATTTCATCATCTGCCTTACCATATTGATTACTTTTTGCCCAAAGCTGCCGAAACAAATCCACGGAACAACGGATGCGGATTGTTGGGACGGGATTTCAGCTCTGGATGGAACTGCGACGCCACGAACCAAGGATGATCCTTTACCTCAACGATCTCCACAAGGCTGTCATCCGGCAAGGTTCCTGCAACGACCATGCCCTTGTCCGCCAACTCCTTGCGGTACTCATTGTTGAACTCAAAACGATGACGATGACGCTCTGCAATTTCGTTCTTTCCATAACATTCCAGCGTATGCGTTCCTTCCGCTACCTTGCACGGATAAGAACCCAAACGCATCGTTCCGCCCTTTTGGACAACACCAAGCTGGGAATCCATCAACGCAATCACAGGATGCTTTGTATCCTCATCAAACTCTGCACTGTTTGCATCGCTCATGCCGCAGACGTGCCGAGCGAATTCGATGACGGCACACTGCATACCAAGGCAAAGGCCAAGAAACGGTATCTTATGCTCTCTGGCATACTGGATCGCCTTGATCTTTCCCTCCACACCACGATAGCCAAATCCGCCGGGAACAAGAATCCCTTGGCATCCGAGGAAGATTTCATCCAGATCCATGTCCGAGGATTCCATCTTCTCTGCGTTCACCCACTGGATCTTCACCGCCGCATCATTTGCGATTCCTGCATGATGCAGTGCCTCCGTAACGGAAATATATGCATCCGGAAGCTCCACATACTTACCCACGACAGCAATCTTGACTTTCTTGGAAGGATTGTTGATCTTGTAGACCATCTTTTCCCATTCTTCCATGTTGACTGGCCTGTAATCCATATTCAGCTTGGAAAGAACGATCTTATCCAGTCCCTCCTGCTTCATCATCAGCGGAACCTCATAAATCGTAGAAGCCGTGCGATTCTCAATGACTGCCTCTGCATCAACATCACAAAACAAGGCAATCTTTTCCTTCATATCCTTGGAGATCGTCTTTTCTGTACGGCAGACAAGAATATCTGGCTGAATACCGATAGAACGAAGTTCTTTCACACTATGCTGTGTTGGTTTCGTCTTCAATTCTCCCGCAGCAGAAATGTAAGGAAGAAGCGTCACATGAATATAGAGAACGTCATTCCTGCCGACCTCTTTCTTGACCTGGCGAATAGCCTCCAAAAAGGGCTGACTCTCGATATCGCCAACCGTACCGCCGATCTCAGTAATAACCACGTCGGCACCATCTGCAGCCGCAACGTCATAAACACGCTGCTTAATTTCGTTCGTAATATGCGGAATGACCTGAACCGTACTGCCAAGGTAATCGCCCTTGCGCTCCTTGTTCAAAACCGACCAATAGACCTTGCCCGTTGTAATATTGGAATTCTTTGTAAGGTTGATATCAATAAAACGCTCATAATGACCCAGATCCAAATCTGTCTCAGCACCATCGTCCGTAACGAACACCTCGCCATGCTGATAGGGACTCATCGTTCCCGGATCAATATTGATATAAGGATCGAATTTCTGAATCGTTACCTTGATTCCACGATTACGGAGCAGCCTTCCGAGAGATGCTGCGGTGATACCTTTCCCCAGCGAAGACACAACACCGCCAGTAACAAAAATATACTTTGCCATGAATCGATCTCCTCCTATCGCCTGTTCCCTTATTCCTGAATACTCTCAAACAGCTTCTCCTTCCGCCGGCTCACCTTGGAGGAAGACTTGGCAGAAGCTGCAGCAGACCGCATGGAAGCATGGCTTCTCTTTACCTCAGGTGGATTCCACTCCGTAAGTCCCCATTTTCCGTCTCCCACATAATGGAAACGGCTGTCCATATTGATATGTGTATACACCTCAGAAATTGCCGCAAAAAGCGACTGCACAGGCTTATGCTTCTTCTCTATAACTCCCATTGTCAAATCCTTGTAATACATCGGCTGTCCCGCCTCTGTAAGAATATGATACGCTACATCTACCTCAGAGCTGTTGATGAAATCCAATCTAAATACCCCTTTCTGTCAAAATCCATTGAACGGATCCGTGCTTTCTTTACATCTTCTCCGGTGCCGAAACACCCAAAATCCCCAGTGAATGACGAATTACATGTGCCGTCACGGTAACCAATGCCAACCGTGCCTCAGCCAATCCGGCATCTACGCCCATAATACGGCATTTATTGTAGAAGCTGTGGAATAATCCAGCCAGCTCATAGGCATAGCGAGCAATACGCTGCGGGGCATATTCCTTTGCCGCTTTCTCAATCTCCTCTGCATACTCCTCGATCTTCTTGATCAATGCTGTCTCCGTCTCATCCTGCAAAAGCTCCAGCTGAGGATTTTCTGAAAGTACCTTCCCAGCTTCCTCTGCTTGACGGAAAATACTGCAGATTCTCGCATGTGCATACTGGATATAGTAAACCGGATTATCATTGGACTTCTTCTTTGCAAGATCCAAGTCAAAATCCAACTGGCTGTCCAGAGATCTCATCAAGAAGAAGTACCGTGCCGCATCCGTGCCAACTTCCTCCATCAATTCATTGAGCGTTATGCTCTGCCCTGTACGCTTCGACATCTTGACAAGCTCACCGCTCCTGTACAGGCTGACCATTTGCAGGAGCAGCACCTCCAGCTTCGATGCATCATAGCCCAGTGCCGAAATTGCCGCCCTGACACGGCAGACATATCCATGATGGTCAGCACCCCAAATATTGATGATCTTGCCAAATCCACGCTCCAGCTTATTGCGATGGTAAGCAATGTCTGCCGCCAAATAAGTAGGAACCCCATTGTCTCGAATGACTACACGATCCTTGTCATCACCGTAATCTGTAGACTTCAGCCAAAGAGCCCCGTCCTTTTCGTAAATAGTCCCATTCTCCTGCAAGACCTGAACCGCCTCACGAACAGCCTCCGGATGAAGTGTACGCTCACTGAACCACTTATCAAAGGTAACCTGGAAAGCCTCCAAGTCCTCCTTGAGAACTGCCAGCTTTTCCTTGTAGGCAAGATCCTTGAAGATCTCAAGGCGTTCCTCCTCGCTCATATCCAGATACCGATTCCCATCTTTTGCAATAATGCGCTTTGCTGTATCAATAATGTCCTCGCCATGGTAGCCATCCTCTGGAAATTCCACGGTCCTGCCAAGCAGCTCCAAGTATCTGGCATTTACAGAACGGGCAAGATTATCCATCTGATTGCCGGCATCATTGATATAATATTCACTTTCCACGGGATAGCCTGCCGCCCGCAAAAGATTCACGAGTGCACTGCCTGCCGCAGCGCCACGTCCATGTCCTACATGCAAAAGCCCTGTTGGATTTGCACTGACATACTCCACCTGGATCGTGTCCATTTCCTTTGCCGGAAGCTGTCCATAAGCTTCCCCTGCTTCCAAGATCCTGCGGAAAGAATCATAGACCACATTTGACTTCAAATAAAAATTCAAGAAGCCAGGCCCTGCGATCTGCGTATGATCCAGCCATTCCCCTTGAATACGTGCCGAAAGCTCCTCTGCTATCTTGCGAGGGTTCATTCGAAACACTCTTGCCGACTGCATCGCAAAATTCGTTGCAAAATCACCGAACTCCTTTTGCGGCGGCACCTCCAAAACAATCTTCGCCAGCTCTCCATCAGGAAATACACCATCTGAAATCGCAGCCCTCGCTGCCTCCTCTATGGCTTTTTCCAATGTCTCCTTGATATCCAAAATTCATCCCCCTAACACAACTGCCTGCCCACAGGCAGCACTTCAATTTCCAGTCGATTCCTGCTTTGCCATTTACCATTTACATACAACTCGTAACACAATCGAACAAAACCGCCTGATTTCTCCGAAAGCTCCTGAGCAAAGCATGTCGTCCTTATCCGAAGCTCCAAGACTCCGCAAGAGGTTCGATACATGGACACCGTTTCGCATTCCTCCAAAAACTCCATGCGCTGCTGCAATGCTCCCTTGCGAAGAAGCAGTATGCCATTCTCCAGCAGCTTCACTGTTGTTGACACCCTCGCACCCTGAAAAAGAGACGTGTCCTCATAACGCAGGTACAGCTTGCCATTCTTGCAGGAAAGGCATCCATCCGCCTCCATATTCACATGAGTTTTCTCTCCCACGGCATCTGTCTGGGAACTCTTGACCTTAATATGAACCTCCAAAAAAACTCCATCCTTCTCTTTTCAGCACTATCTATACATTATAACGCCCTCAATCAAGAAAATGCAACAAGCATTTTCTTCATAATGAATTGCTGCCATATATATCAAACATCCTGCTGGATTAAAAATCAGGATCTCACAACCGATTGCGGATCTCTCCATGTACAGCAAAAGCACCCTCCAAAAAGGAGGGTGCTTATTTTTGTGGTCAAAAAGCGGCCAAAAGCTATTTTGTTTTTCGTAGAACCTTGATATATAAGGGCTTCCGCCGCTTATTACATCATGCCGGGCATTCCGCCCATTCCCGGTCCGCCTGCCGGCATAGGTGCTTCCTTCTCCGGCTTGTCAGCGATAAGGGTTTCTGTCGTGAGAACCATGGATGCGATCGATGCAGCATTCTGCAATGCGGAACGCGTAACCTTAGCCGGATCCACGATACCTGCCTTGATCATATCAACGTATTCATTCGTCACAGCATTGAAGCCAATGCCGGAAGCCGTCTTCTTGACATTCTCAACAACGACAGAACCTTCGAGTCCTGCATTGTTTGCAATCTGGCGAACAGGCTCCTCGATCGCACGCTTAACGATATTGACACCGACCTTGATATCGCCCTCTGCCTCGATCTTGTCAAGTGCAGGAAGAATATCAATGAAAGTCGTACCGCCGCCTGCTACGATACCTTCCTCAACAGCAGCACGCGTTGCGTTCAAAGCATCCTCGATACGGTACTTCTTTTCCTTCATCTCAACTTCCGTTGCTGCACCGATCTCGATGACAGCTACACCGCCAGCCAGCTTTGCAAGACGCTCCTGCAGCTTCTCCTTGTCGAAATCGGAGGTCGTCTCTGCAATCTGCTTCTTGATCTGGGAAACACGAGCTGCGATCTCTCCCTTGTCGCCAACACCGTCAACGATCGTCGTTTCCTCCTTCGAGGAACGAACCTGACGTGCACGGCCCAAGTCTTCCATCGTTACGCTGTCCAGCTTACGGCCAAGCTCTTCGCTGATAACACTTCCGCCTGTCAGGATAGCAATATCCTCCAGCATTGCCTTACGGCGGTCACCAAATCCAGGTGCCTTCACTGCCAATGCCTTGAACGTGCCGCGAAGCTTATTGACAACGATCGTAGCCAATGCCTCACCATCAAGATCCTCAGCGATAACGACCAGCTGCTTGCCCTGCTTCACTACCTGCTCAAGAACAGGGAGAATATCTGCAATAGCAGAGATCTTGCGATCCGTGATCAAAATGTACGGATCATCCATAACAGCTTCCATCTTGTCCGTATCTGTTACCATATATGGAGAAATGTAGCCACGGTCAAACTGCATACCTTCCACGACAGAAAGGTTCGTTGCCATGGACTTGGATTCCTCTACCGTGATAACGCCGTCCTTGCCTACCTTTTCCATTGCTTCTGCGATCAGCTTGCCCGTTTCCTCATCTGCGGAAGAAATCGTAGCGACCTGAGCGATATCAGCCTGTCCCTCGACCTTCTTGCTCTTTAACTTGATCTCCTCGACCAATACATTGACAGCCGATTCGATGCCCTTCTTGACGATCATCGGGTTTGCACCTGCAACAACATTGCGCATTCCCTCATGGATCATCGCCTGTGCAAGAAGCGTTGCCGTCGTCGTACCGTCACCAGCGATATCATTGGTCTTTGTAGCGACCTCTTTCACAAGCTGTGCACCCATGTTCTCAAACGGATCCTCAAGCTCGATATCGCGTGCGATCGTAACGCCGTCATTCGTAATCGTAGGTGCGCCGAACTTCTTGTCCAAAACAACATTGCGTCCCTTTGGCCCAAGCGTAACCTTTACGGCATTTGCCAGTGCATCTACACCACGTCCCAATGCACGGCGTGCATCCTCGTCAAACAAAATTTCCTTTGCCATTTCAACAGCCCCCAGTATATTTAAAATATCTTACGTTTTCGAGAATCAAAGGATTGCAAGAATATCGCTCTCACGAACAACGAGATAATCCTTGCCATCTACCTTTACTTCCGTTCCAGAATACTTCGAGAAAACAACATTGTCGCCAGCCTTGACTTCCATAGCGGCATGTTCGCCATTATCCAGCAGCTTGCCCGAGCCTACTGCAACAACCGTTCCCTTCTGCGGCTTTTCCTTTGCCGTATCCGGCAGAACGATTCCGCTTGCCGTCTTTACATCGCCTTCTGAAACCTCAATGACTACTCGATCGCCCAATGGCTTAATCATATGTATCTTCCTCCCGTTAAATAAAGTTCCCTTTCCTGTTAGCACTCGATTGGCATGAGTGCTAACCACAAGTAATATAATAACCTTTTTCGCAAAAAAATGCAATAGCAAAAAGTCAAAAAAACAAAGCAAGTCTTCCGCAGGAAAACTAGCGCACGAAATACGGTTTCAGAAGCAAGGTCAAGAAAAAGATTCCTGCCGCGAAAACCACGATTGCCGCTCCTGCCGACATATTAAAATAATATGCAAAAATCAATCCGCTGAATCCTGAGACCATCGCAATGAGTACAGAAACCAAATGATAATGCTTTACATCATTGGTCACATTTCTTGCTCCCGCTGCCGGAAGCACCAGCAAGGAATTGATGAGAAGGATCCCCACCCATTGAATACTGATCGCTACGACCACAGCCAAAATTCCCGCAAAGGCACACTCCACACAAAATACGGGAATCCCCCGGCTTCTGGCGAACGAAGAATTGATAGACAGCACCAAAAGCCTGTTGAAGAGCAGAATCCATGCACAAACCACGAGGAAAAAGACAAGAAGAAGTGCTGCCAGATCCTCCGGCAAGATACTCAAGAGGTCTCCGATCAAAAACGAAGTAAACTTATTGAAACCGCCGCCATGCGACATAATGAGCAGCCCGACTGCAATCGCAGTAGAAGAAAAAACACCGATGATCGTATCCGCAGAAGCAGAACTCTTGTTCTTGATATAAGTAATGAAAAAGGCAAACAGCACGGAAAATACGATCAATGCCATCATCGGAGAAAGCATCCCAAAAAGCACTCCGATCGCAATACCGGAAAATGCCCCATGCCCCAAGGAATCCGAAAAAAAAGCCATGCGGTTAGATACCACCATCGTGCTGAGTATCCCAAACAGCGGGGTAACAAGAAGCACCGCTAAAAAAGCATTCTTCATAAAGGCGTGGCTTGCCCAAGAAAACGGGAGCAGCACATCCATAATTGAATAAACAGCCTCCATTATGTCCTTTCCTCCCCAGTCGTTCCCTCTCCTGCCAGCACGCCAAAAATCTTCTTTGTCCTGCTGTCTGCAAATACCTCCCGCGGCGAAGCATTCATGATGACACCATGATCCAAAAGCACTACCTGATCTGCATGTTTTGCTACTAAATTCATATCATGGGAAACCAAGATGATCGCCATGTCCTCCTTTTCCCGAAGCCCGCCGACAATATCATAAAAAAGCTCCATTCCGTTTTGATCCACTCCCGAAACAGGCTCATCCAGCAAAAGCAGATCCGGCATAGGATTCAGTGCCAAAGCCAAAAGGACTCGCTGCAGCTCTCCTCCGGAAAGTGCTCCCAGCCTGCGGTCGACCAAATACTCTGCCTTCACGCGTTTCAGTGTTTCAATCACCTGCTCCCGAAGCCTTCCTGCCGAGCATAACCAAACTGGTCTTTGCGAAAGACATGCCATAAAGAGATCCAAAACACTCGTAGGTGAGGTCACATCAAACCTCAAATACTGCGGCACATACCCTATAATGGGATGCCCTGTATGCTTCCCCTTTGCATCCACATAATGAAGCTTCCCGCTATGCGGAACCTCTCCTAAAATTGCCCGCAAAAGCGTACTTTTTCCTGCACCATTCGGTCCGATCAGAGCCGTCAGCTGCCCGCAATGAACATGGAGATTGACATCGGAAAAAATCTCCAGCCTCCCGATCCTCACACCAAAGTTCTCAATTCTCGTACAGCAAAACTTGGAACAATCCGTATTCGATGAGGCATGATGATGAAAAATTTTCTTAAACAATTCAAACCGCCTTTCCCAAAACAAAGAAAAGCACCTGCCCCCGCAAGTGCCTCAGATCCTCAAATCACTCCAAGAAACAAATTTACCGCTGCAAAGCATTTTCCATAGACAGAAATATATGTCAGGGGACTCTCCTTCAGCACACAATAGCGGCAATATCTTGCAATAACCGGGAAGGGATCTCCATCTTTGTCGCACAGCCTTTGAAATTTTCGTATGCGCCAAAAGCTCTGCGTCATTTCTGCAAGCCAACATCCCACGATCACGGAAAACGCCCAGATCCTCCACCCCTGCATAGCAAGATGTTCACGTGCCAGCGCAAGCCCCAAGAGATCAAACCCCACCAGCAAAACTTGAAAAACAGAAAGGCATCCCAGCAAAGTCTCCAGCGGCATCATCTCCAAAACGATCTTTTGTTCCTCGACCTCTGCCACCATATCGTTCACTCTTGCCAAACGCTGTCCTTCATTCATGACATCATATGCCCTATATATGCTATATGCCATCCAAAGTCCTGCAAAACACTGCAACCAAAACATACCGACGTACTCCCAACCTTATCTCAAAGAATATCCCTGTCGTCCTCAATTTCATAAGGATCCTCTGCTTCCTCATAACAGAGGCAATGACGAAAATACTGGCGAAGCATCTTGAGCGTGATTTCCCCATTCGTCTTGACACCGAGACGAATCGCCTGCTTGGCACGTTGAAGGGCATTGTCAATAGATTTCACGCTGCGCCCCATGGAATGAGCGATCTCCTCATAACGGCTGCCCTTCAGATAGCACATGACCGCTTCGTATTCCACCTCAGAGAGCAGTTGCCGAACGAACGCATGGCATACCCGATATTCCTCCATCTGGATAATGCTGTCTGCCGCATCTGAGTTCGTCTCATCCGCAAGGATATCCAAAAAGGTAACCTCCGAGTCCTCCAAATGAATCGTAGCATTCAAGGACACCGACGTATTCAGCGGACGGTGCTTTTGCCGATTTGCTGCCTTAATGGCAGAAATGTACTGGCATCGCACGCACCGCTTTGCGAACGCCGAAAACGGAGCTTCCCTCTTGAGTTCATAGCCCTGCACAGCCTTGTAAAAGCCCAGCCTTCCCTCCTGCAGCAGATCCTCGTCCTCTGCCTTCAGCAAAAAGTAATGCTGTCCAACAGCGCGTATCATGTGATTATACCGCCGATAAAGAACAGCCAGTGCATTTCCATCCTGCTGTGTCCTATAACACTGGATCAGTTCATCATCTGTAGCAACTTCATATTTCATAATCATTTTTTTATCACTCTCTGACTTCATTTTCGTCATCCCAATACTATTTTCTGTCTTTCATTGCCTCAACGATTGCCTCAACGATTGCCTCAAGGGCTGCCTTCTTTCTTCAAAAGCAAAAGAGCACAGCCTACATTTCTTTCCCGACCATCTGACGGGACATTCATCACCTTGTCTCCCAGCACCATTTCGCTGGAACCGCCCCCATCAAAATTCAGGGCATTCACCGCACCAAACTTTTTCATAAGCTCTGCAAGCTCCGTCAAGGTACAGCCAATACTGTGCTTCTGGCGCCCATCTACTACCATAAAGACATAATCACCGGAATCTGTAACCCCAAATGCAGTCCTCGGCGCACGGCCTGATGCGATATCTGATGGAAATTGTTCCTCCAGTGAAGTCACACACACCTTTCCATCCTGAAGCAACCGAGGGCCAACCCCCTGTATCCACTCTGTCTTGTTCCAAGGCTCTCCCAGATCCTCATTCAGGAATGCCGCATCACCCACCTTGACCTTTTCAAAAGCAGCTCTTGCTGTGCCATGCACAGATACCACATAGCCATCCTTTGGTATGACGGAATTTCCTTGGCTGATCTTTACTACCTTGTTGTTCTTGATAATGTATTCCTTCCCAAACGGATTGGTCTTGGTCGTTTCCGCAAAAAAAGGATTATAGACGATCAGTGCATTTTCGCTTCGTTCCCAGTTGATGCCGTCCACATCATGTGAGATTCCCCCCATAGTAACAGCCCCCATATAGCGAGCTTTGCCAAAATACAAATCCCCACTGGGAAGTTTTCCCACTCCTGTTCGATTATAATCACAGGTAGATACCACAGTACCCTTGAGTTTCAACAAGCCGATGATCGTGCCGTCATTGCCGAAATAAGACGAATTCACTGCAGCTGCTGCGTGATGCTCTGCCGCAATCGCCCGTACAGTCTTCAGTCCTGCCACTTGGTCCCCGTCCAATGCCGGGCATACGTCATATTTTTTCTTATCTGCAGTCAAAGCATAGGCCGTCACCCGTCCGGCAGCTGTCATCTTCTCATATTTCACATAAGAAAGCCCTTCTGCGGGATGGCTTTCCTGCCTCTGCTCCTTGCCGATCGGCCACTCCTTCCCAACCTGCTGGCTTACAGGCGGCTTTGCCTGCTTCCCCTTTTGCTCTGTCCCTTGCTCCTTGAACTCAATATAGACTCTTGGCGGATCATTCAGTTTATGAACCGTGTACGATGCCTTCCTCGTCAGATCGATCACTGCGCGCATGCCGTTTGGCTTCGGCTCAAAGCTTACCTTCTTTATCAAGCTGCTGTACATGGCTGGCTTGCTCTTTGAACGATCCACCATGCCATCCAAGTCCAAGACGACTCTCTGCCCTTGCTCCTCACTCACAGCATTGTAAGACGGAATTGCACTAAGATCAAACACGATTCGATTTTTTGATGCACCAAACCTCACATCATTCAACACCGCATGGCCTGCCGCAAACACACTTGCCTGCATCCAAAGGAACAGGCACAGCAGACAGAAACCTATTTTCTTCATGAAAAGCCTCCTCGGCTGTTTGACAAACATTTCTTGCTATGCTATCTTTGAACTGGTTTTACGAAATCTTTTTTTGTCAATTTTCCTCGTTGATCTCGTCAATATCCACATCAACGATACCGGCAGATCGGTGTGCAACCACTCCTGGCTGGTAAATGACATGACACCGAAATTTTTGATCCATGTAGAGATTTTGAGGAGGATACGGCGCATATCGCAAAGTGGGCAGCACAGCAACGCCCGCACGGTCGAGCTGCCTGTTCAGCTGCCACGTCAAACCTTTTCGGTCGTACCGATCCGTATTGCCCGCTTCTGCCGCCAATTCCCATATATCATTATAAGTCACTTTGTTCCCAGTTGCCAACTTAAAAATAAATCCCTTGGCAAAAGACTCCACCTTGGTGCCATCTTCAGCAAAAACAGCTTCCGTCAAGACGCAGCTGAATGTGTATGCCTTGTTGCAGGTAACATCATAGGACACCGTTCCATGCAGCTTTGGCTGCTGCAAGGAGGCAATCCTTACCCTTTGCGTAAAATCATCAATTTCCTGCTTTATGGCACAGTTGATTTTCTCTGACACGGATACATCGTCCACCTGCACCACAGGACAGGAAGCCTCCACAGCACCCAGATCCAAAAATTCCTCTGTGACCTCAGCCCGCATGCTTTCCGCACAGGAAACGCCAGCGAGAGAAAACCAAACCATCGCAGCCAAGATCACCTGAAAAAGGACTCTCTTCAACGGAATTCCACCTTTCTGTCAAATCTAACTCTTATCATATCAAGGAGGTACCATATCTTGCAAGTCTTTCAACAAAAATTTGTCATAATCTTCCTTTTTCTTTTCACGCTTTTGCTTTCTCTTCCAAAATGCATGGCTTCGGCGGTAGATACAGAAAACGGAACAAAAATACTCGTCCTCAATTATCATAAGGTGGATGACACAGACATTTCTCTCTCCGTATCGCCAGAGGACTTCGATGCACAGCTCAAGTACCTGATTCTCCATGGTTATCATTCGATCACACCGGAGCAGCTTCTGGATCATCTTGAAAACGGCACAGAGCTTCCTGAAAATCCTGTCCTGATCACCTTTGACGATGGCTACCTTGACAATTATACCTACGCCTATCCAATCCTCCTCAAGAACGGCTTCCAGGCTACGATCTTCATCGTTCCGGAGCTTGTGGGGACTGCACGTTATTTAGATTACTTTGACTGGGCACAGGCAAAGGAAATGCTGGAGCATGGCATCAATATCGAATCACACACTATCAGTCACTCGCCTCTTTCCAAGCTCTCTGTCCAAGAGGCAAGAGATGAGTTGATGAACTCGCAAAAAATCATCGAAGCTCATCTCGGAAAAAAGCCTATCTTCCTCGCATACCCCTACGGCTCCCATAACAGCATCATAACAGAGCTTGCACAGGAATGCGGCTATCAAGCAGCCTTCACCATTCGCCAAGGACTCGTGGACGATGAATCGGATCCCTATCGGTTGGAACGCATTACCATACTTCGCCATGACAGAGTTTATCACGGGTTCACAACAAAAATCCACTATGCAACAAATTTTGAAAAAATAGGTTGGGTAACCCCATAATACAGAAAAGCAGGAAGGAAACCAAGACAGGTTTCCCTCCTGCTTTTTTCATACTTTCTTTTCCGCCAAAAAGCTCTGCACGGCTTCCTGCATGACGGAAGAATCAAACCCCTTTGCATAAAGGTTTGCCAGCATTTTCCTTTCCTCAGAGCTTCCCTTGAATTTTATACGCAGGCAGCGGATCGCCGTCTGCAGCTCCCGTGCATATGTGTCCTGCGGTACGCACGATCTCACCAAGCCAGCTTCAAAGCCCCTCTGCATCAGCTTGACGCATATCTGCCGGACAGAATACTTGCTTTCTCGATAAAAAAAATCAAACTGCCTGGCACATGCCTCAGCGTCATTCAAATAATGACGTTCCTCCAAGCAGGAAAGCGCCAATTCTGTCTCATCTTCCTCATAACCCTTACGCCTCAGCTTTTCACGCAGCTTACCACTGCTCTGCTCCTGCCTTGCCAAAAGATCCGTCGCATACATGAGAGCGGTCTTATTCGTCTGCTGTCTCATCTGGCTTTCCCTGCTGCTCTGCGGATTCCTCAGTCACAGAGGAAAGCAGTCTTGCACGAATTTTTTCCTCGATTTCCTGAATCAGCTCCGGCTGTTCCAAAAGTGCCGCCTTCGCATTTTCCTTTCCCTGTCCCAAGCGAGTACCTTCATAGGAGAACCATGCCCCGCTCTTGTCAACGATATCAAGCTCCACGCCCATATCAACAATACTGGACAGCTTCGATACGCCTTCCCCGTACAGGATATCAAATTCTGCCTGCTTGAAGGGAGGCGCGATCTTGTTTTTTACAACCTTAATGCGGGTACGGTTGCCAATCACATCCGTCCCCTGTTTCAAGGTATCGATCTTGCGGACATCCATACGCACAGAAGCATAGAACTTCAAAGCGCGTCCGCCAGTCGTTGTCTCAGGATTTCCGAACATGACACCGACCTTTTCACGGATCTGATTGATAAATACAGCTGTCGTGCGCGACTTGCTGATAACGCCCGTCAGCTTGCGCATTGCTTGGCTCATCAAGCGGGCATGAAGCCCAACATGCGAGTCACCCATATCTCCATCGATCTCTGCCTTTGGAACAAGTGCCGCAACAGAATCGACAACGATAATATCGATCGCTCCGCTGCGAACCAATGCCTCAGCAATATCCAATGCCTGTTCCCCTGTATCCGGCTGGGAGATCAGGAGGTCGTCGATATTTACACCCAGCTTCTGCGCATACACAGGATCAAGTGCATGCTCCGCATCAATAAATGCCGCAATACCGCCCGACTTTTGCGCCTCTGCGATCATGTGAAGCGTAACGGTCGTCTTACCGGAAGATTCCGGACCATATACCTCAATGATACGCCCGCGCGGAACTCCGCCGACACCAAGAGCAATGTCCAAAGGAAGAATACCTGTCGAAATAACCTCCACGTTCATGCTCGCCTTGGCATCTCCCAAACGCATAATAGCACCTTTGCCGAAATCCTTCTCAATCTTCTTCAGTGCTGTCTCCAATGCTTCATTCTTGTCTGTAGCCAAATCTATCACTCCTTTTCTTATCATTCCATGAAGATTATAACGCCCTCCATCAAGGAAAAGCAACAAGCATTTTCTTGATGGAGGGCGTTTCAACGAAGCGGGAATTATTCGCTTCGTTGCAATTCAAATCCGATGGGCTTTGCATTGAAACAAAAAATTGGCATGGTTCCAATGGAACCATGCCAATTTTCCTTGCCAACCTCTCTGAATCACATACATTTATTACATGTAATCAGACGATTCTTTCTTGCGATCCTGCTTGAGCATGCCCGTCTTTGCAGCAAACCACTCAACGACAACAAAGAACACTGGTATCAGGAATATACCCAATGCTGTCGCAAAGGTCATGCCGCCGACAACAGCCACGCCCATGCCGTTACGGGATGCAGCACCTGCACCAGTCGCAACTGCCAAAGGCACGCAGCCCAGAATAAAGGCAAACGATGTCATCAGGATCGGACGCAGACGAAGCCCTGCTGCCTCAAGGGCTGCCTTGACCGGCTCCATGCCCCTGTCCACGCGAACCTTTGCAAACTCTACAATCAAGATTGCATTCTTTGCCGCAAGTCCCATGATCATGATGATACCGATCTGCATATACACACTGTTCTGGAGTCCAGGATTCGGCGTACCATCCAAAGCCTGCAAAATTCCCAAACCATACTCAGACACGACTGCACCAAACACACCTGTCGGAACTGTCAAGAGTACCGCATACGGGACACTCCAGCTTTCGTAAAGAGCAGCCAAACAGAGGAATACAAACACAAGCGCCATCGCAAAAATACGAGCGGTTGAATTCTGTGTCTTCTGTTCCTCACGGCTCTGCCCGGACCATTCAATGTTGAAGCCTGACGGAGCAACCTGACGGACGACCTCCTCAGCAGCAGCCATTGCCTGTCCGGAGCTGTAGCCAGCCCCTACGTTGCCCTGAATCTGCACGGCTCTTGCCGCATTGAAACGGGAAATGACAGACGGTCCCGTACCGAGCTTTGGCTGAAGCAAGGTATCCAATGGAACCATCGTGCCAGTCTTGCTCTTCACGAAGATAAAGCGGGCTGCATCAACCTCTGTACGGAACAGGGTATCTGCCTGAAGCTTTACCTTGTAGGAACGTCCAAACTTGTTAAAGTCATTGACTTCAAAACCACCGAAGTTAGCCTGCAATGCCGTAAACACATCGGACAGCTGTACGCCCAACAGCTTAACCTTCTCTCGATTGATTTCGAAATTGTAAATAGGCGAAGCAATGTTGAACGTGCTGCGAACGCCCAGAAGCTCTGGCCTTTGGTTCATCGCAGCAAGTATCTTCTGCGTGATCTCGCTCAGTTCCTCATCGGAATGTCCTGACATATCCTGCAGCTGCATGCTCCAGCCGCCGACCATGCCAAGACCTGGAAGTGCCGGTGGATTGAATGCCAGCACCTGTGCCTCAGGTGCTGCCTTCATGCCAACACCAAAGGTCTTTGCCACAATACTGTCAACACTTGTCTCCAGGCTTGTACGCTCCTCCCAAGGCTTGAGCCCTATGAACAAGGTAGCCGCATTCGGTTTAGCACCATTCGACATTATATCAAACCCTGTAACGTACATGACATTATCCACACCATCCAGCTTTTGCAGCTCATCTGCTACCTTGGTTACAGATGCTTGCGTGCGGTTCATGGAGGTTCCCTCCGGAAGACTTACCGATGCCAGATAAAACCCCTGATCCTCGTCAGGAACGAAGGTCGACGGCAGCTTCCCAAAAACGACCCAAGTCAAGCCGCAGACAATGACCATGAAAACAACTGCCAGCTTGGAATGGCGGACAAACTTCGCAACAATACTGACATAACGATGCTTTGTGGCATCAAAACCACGATTAAACGCATCAAAGAAACGTCCCAAAACGCCCTTCTTCTCCTCTGCGGAATGAGGCTTCAAAATCATGGCACAAAGTGCAGGTGTAAGCGTCAAGGCTACAAATGCGGAAAGTGCCATGGACACAGCAATCGTAAGTGCAAACTGCCGATACAGAACACCCATCATGCCGCCCAGAAAAGCCACCGGTATAAACACCGCAGCAAGAACGAAAGCAACTGCCACAACCGGTCCCTGCACCTCGTCCATTGCACGTTCCGTTGCATCTACCGGATCAAGTCCCTCTTCCATGTGATGCTCAACATTCTCGATTACTACGATAGCATCGTCAACGACCAGACCGATGGCAAGCACCATTGCAAAAAGCGTCAAAGTATTGATAGAAAAATCCAAGAGCGCAAATGACCCCAGCGTACCGATCAAGGACACCGGAACCGCCAAAAGAGGAATGATAGTTGCACGTACATTCTGCAAGAACAAGAAAATAACCAAAACGACCAAGACCAATGCTTCAAAGAAGGTCTCAAGGACTTCTTCTATGGAGCTGTCAATGAATTTCGTGCTGTCGATGATCGTCTTGCACTCAAGATCCGGCGGGAAATCCTTCTTTGCTTCGTCAATAAGCTTTA
>JAZLHW010000049.1:0-2314 GCA_045617105.1 Selenomonadaceae bacterium
CCACGGACTGGATGTGGAGATTCACGACGAGTGAGGACTCCATATCCAGAAAGTCCGCTAACATCCGGTCATTGAGTTCGGGGGCCAGAATCTGAACGAAGCTGACCGCCCCCATCCTCTGCCCCATGTGGAAGTACCGCCCGTTGGGGAAGGGAAAAGAGGACGGGGCGACAAAATCCTTCGTGGAGAGGCAGGTGAGAGGGAGCCAGTCCCATTCAAACCGAAAGGGTTCCTGCTCATCCATGCGGAAAATGGCATGGAGAAGGCGGAGACGCTCTTTTCCGTTCAAAGGCTCCGCCGCTACGCCGAGGCGCTTGAAGTTGTTGAGAATGTCGATTTCCAGCCGCTCCAGCCGGGGCTTGGCGGCACGGATACCGTCCGCGTCGATGCCAAAGGTGAGGTACTTGGTCTTGGTCAGGCCGTTGTTGCCCTTGGCAAGCTGGTTTTCCAGCATCTCCGTGTACTCCTGCCGGATGTCATCGAACCCGTCCCCCTGAAAGGGAATGGTGATCTGGCGGGAAAAGCTGTCCTGCGTGGCCGCAAGGTTGAGGAAGGAGAGCTGAAACTGAACCGACGCATCGAAATAGTTGAGAAAATCACACCACCCCTCAAAGATGGCGGTCTTATCCTCATTCTGATTGAGCTGATAGTTGATGTCCTGAAATTGAATGGTCTTGGTATAATGGGATTCTCTGACCCGGCAAATCCCATCCGCCCACAGCTTTTCGTAGGGGATGCTGTCCTGGGCGGACTGCTGCTTTCTGCTGGTCTGCCTGGCCCGCTCAATGGCGGCGGCGATCTGCCGTTTTTCCTCCCGTGTCAGGTTTTTTCTTGTGGACAATGCGCGACACCTCCCGGTCCAGCCGTTCCTGACGGGCAAGAACGGCATAGAAGTTATTGGTCTTGTACGGACGCTGCTTCGGACGGAGGAAGCTCACACGGACAAGATTGCCCACAATTTTTTCTAACGGTTGTCCGTTGCGTTCGTACATAGCCAGGAGGAAAAACGGGAGCATGAGGAATACCATTACCAGCGAAGCAACGGTGGTTCCGCACGGTGATTTGAGCAAAAAGAAAAGCGGTACTCCGAGAAGAATACCGCCGCCGAAGCAGATAAGCTGGCGCTTGGTGAGATTGAACAGCACCTTGCTCTTTACTTTGGTTAAGTCCTTGGGGACTGGAACGTAGGCCATATCGCCCTCCTTTTCGTGCAAAAAACCGCCTGCGTCTCTGCAAGCGGTTTTCCAAAAATGTTATGAAATTACTCATAATGGGTCCACATCCGAGCAACACGGACAATCCCAAGATATGGTTCCTTGTTGCTGTCGGTGATACCTTCCGTGTTTTCCAACACCTCATAGACAAGTCTGTGCTGGACGTTGATTCTCCGGGAATAAAAGCCACTCAGGTTTCCTACTAACTTTTCGTAAGGCGGAGGATTCTGAAATGGATTTTGAGCAATGACATTCAGTAGTTCCTTTGCCTTCCGCTCAAGTCCTGCACCCTTTAACAGCCGCTTGTCCTTTTCGGCCTGCTTGCTGAATCGGATTTGATACTTCACCACGGCTCATCCTCATCATAAACCGAGCATTCCGCAATCGGTTCCTCTCTGGATGCAAGGATACTGCTTACCATACCGGGGACTGCGTTCAGAAAAGCGGTTTCCTGTATGGCGTTCCAGTCGGCTTCGGAAATCAGCACCGCATTTTTCCCCTCATTGCTTACAATCGTAACGGGGATGCTGGTATCATTCACATCCGCAATCAGTTGACAGAGGTTTTCCTGCGCGGCAACAGCGGTAACAGCGGTCATTTGCAATCCCTCCTGTGTAAGTGATTCTGATTTCCTTTCCAGTATATACAGCTTGCAGAGATTTATCAAGGAGAATTTTAATGCGCGGCAAAAATTGTCTTGGACAGG
Source organism: Selenomonadaceae bacterium (assembly GCA_045617105.1). Lineage (GTDB taxonomy): Bacteria > Bacillota > Negativicutes > Selenomonadales > Selenomonadaceae > CALELM01. The sequence goes on from JAZLHW010000049.1 coordinate 1,921, forward strand.
CTCCCCGTTTTGAACAGGGTAAAGCACAGCAGCACGGTGTACCCCATGCAGGTCCAGATTGCCATGCTGATGTCATCCATGACGGCGATGTTCTGGATAAGGACCGCATAGATGGCCACACAGACGATGATGAGAAACGCTTGGAAGCCAAGGGCGCAGAGGGAGCGGAAATAGTTCTGCCCCATGTTCCCAGCCTCCCTGTTCAGCATGGTAGCCATGGGGACCGGCGCAACGGAGGTCACGCAGTAGATTTCAATCATGCGTCCGAATATGACGATGAAGATGCAGATGGAGAGCGCCCACATGGTCACGCCCACAAACATGGACTGGAACCACAGTCCCAGCAGGGGGCCCAATTCCATCTCGGTGAGCCGGGATTCCAAATCCGGCAGAA
>JAZLHW010000050.1:0-1483 GCA_045617105.1 Selenomonadaceae bacterium
AATCATCCGTCTGCACCACTGTCATGCGCATCAAGGAATCCTTTGCCAAATCTATACCTCGTTTTCTGTCTTCTGCCATCAAGACGGACAGTGCCGCTTCTATTTTCCCTATCGCCAAATTTTTCAAATTTTGAAAACGGACATCTGGCAGTTTTTCCTTGAATATTACCTTGTAAATATGGCTATCTATTCCCAACGTAATATAATTTGCCCGAAGGTCTGGCGTATAATCCAAAAGCCCATGCAACGTGCAGCGTAAGGCATCACGGGAAAGCTGCCCCTTGACCTTATAAAGTACCTGTACCATGTACCTTGGCGAAACAAAATGCTGCCCAGAGAAAATACATCGTTCCCACTCCGTCAAAGAACGAACTTCCTCGATTTCCTTTATACAGCGACTATCTTCTGTTGAATCGGGACGTTCCCCAAACCTTCTTCGCAGATCCTGCTGCAAATTATCCTCCAGCTCAGAAACATGCCAGCTATTATAATCCAGATGCCCACTGAAGCCCTCTGCTATTTCCGTGTACATAAGACACCATCCTGCCTGCATCACGACATTTTCATAAAATCAAAGATTCTTTAAAATTTCTTGAACTCTTGTCAACCAGTTCTCTTTTTCTAAAGAGAACACTTCACCTGTCCGACGAACCTTGACCTCAATAATTCCTTCCTCCAATGCCTTGGGGCCAACAGTAATACGAAGCGGATAGCCAATCAGGTCACAATCCTTGAACTTAACACCCGCACGTTCCTTGCGGTCATCCAGCAGAACATCAATCCCAATCTTGCGGAGCTCTGAATAAATCCCCTCTGCACAGGAAAGCTGTTTCTCATTTTTTGCATTAACGACAACCACGACCACCTCAAAGGGAGCAATTGCACGAGGCCAAATGATACCATCTGCATCGTTGTTCTGCTCAATCGCTGCCGCCATGGTACGTCCAACACCGATACCGTAGCACCCCATGACAAATGGTTTTTCCTTCCCGTTTTCGTCAAGGAAAGTTGCATGCATCGCTGCACTGTACTTTGTTCCAAGTGTGAAAACCTGACCTGCCTCGATTCCACGTGTCATCTTCATAGGTGCTCCGCAATGCGGGCAGGCATCACCTTCCTTAACCATGCGCAGATCCGCAAAGATCACATTATGGAAATCTCTCCTTGGATTTACGTTTTTAAAATGATACCCCGCCTCGTTTGCTCCCGTCACGGCATTCGCCATGCCCATAACCGTTGCATCAACGAGTACTAGAGTACCTTCCTTGATTCCCATAGGTCCTATGTAGCCAACGCAGCCACCTGCCACAGAAATCGTTTCCTCGGAAGCCATACGAAGCTCCAATGCCCCCTCTGCCTGATGGAGAACCTTCACTTCATTCACTTCATGATCTCCACGAACAAAAGCAAGAACAAGCTGCCCCTGCTCCGTTTCATAAGCAACCGCCTTGATTGTCTTTTCCATCGGCACTTGGAGGAAGGA
>JAZLHW010000051.1:0-4708 GCA_045617105.1 Selenomonadaceae bacterium
ATACCCAAAATCTTCGCCATTTCTGCAACGGTCATGGTTTTCTTCTTCGGGGATGATAGGCTGCTGTTTTCCATCCGGGTTCCTCCTAAATACAAGCATTATCAAATCATCATCTGATTTCCTGCATTATATTGAGAAACGGAAGAAAAGAGAAATGTGCGAATATACAAGTCCTTTGAGATTGGCATACTTGACAAATCAACGGTTTTGTGCATCCAGCCATGTATCAAAGCTGATCTTAGAAATCCGAACTGTTCTGCCGATCTTTACGCTGCGGAACAGATTTTTCTTGATTAGCCGATAAGCGGTAGGCTGGCTGATTCCAAGGATTTCCTGAATTTCACTGACGGTATAGGTTCGTTTTTCACTTGCCGCCTGCTGCAAGGCTTTATCCGCTTGTCTGGAAAGTGCTTCAATTTTACTATCTAACATCGTCAAAACTCCTCATCTCAATAGAAATGTCTGAATGTATTCGGAAAGCTGCCGCCTGTACTTACGGACAGTCTGCGGTGAGATGTGATATTTTCTTCCGAAGTAGCAGATAGCTTCCTGCTGCTTTCCCGCAAGGAAAAAGCAGAGCATTTCGCTTGCCCAAGGCCTCCATTCCTTCAGCTCAGCCAACAGGCTGTCCAGGATCATACTGCTGATAACTTCGTTAATGGGATTCTTTGGATCTTCTACCAGACAATCCAAGGACACAGAATCGCTGATAAGATCATTCAGGGAAATAAAACTAAATTGCTTTGCGGCATCATCTGACCGTGATTTTGCTTGCGCTTGTCGGTGCCATTCCAAATATTCTGGATACGGGACCTCATAAACCATCACATCCACGGAATCGGAATCGTAAATACGATCTTCGATGAAATATCGCTTATCCTCCTTGGATCGGCTGCGATTGGCTTCTACAATCCGTTTCCACTCGGCCTTGGGAACGGAAACCATAATGCCATTCCCTTGAACCAAGTATGTTGTCTTTTGTTTCATATAGAGACCTCCATAAAAAATAGCAGATGGAAAAGCAATGCCTCTCCATCTGCTACCTAACAACGGTGCCAAAACTAACCCCTGTTATCGTAATTTTTCATAAATTTTCTTAAATGGGCTATCGCTCGCTTAATGGATTTACTGACGCACATTTCACAGCATCCCTCCATCTGAGCGATTTCGTTCATGGTGTACTCTCCGTAGTAATACAGTACCAGTCTGCGGCGCTGTAATTCTGGCAGCGTATCCATTGCTTGGTGCAGGGCAATTATTCTCTGATTATGGTAAACCAGTTCTTCTGGATCGTTGTATGTCTTTTGAGGAATGGTATGTAGGAAGTCGAGGGTGTGTGTTTTCAGATCGTAATGATTATCTACTTCATTCAAAAAAGAAAGATCATCTAATGCAAACCGATTCATGATTTCAAATAGTTCTTCTGTAATTTCCATGCAGTTGTAGACCCCTTGACCGTCCGTGAAGGAAAGATAGAAGTGGGGATCATTACTGTCTCTGCCGATAGAAAAAATGGTATACGGGTTGTCCCTATCCTTTCTACGCTTCGGACGGGGATCTATATTTTGTGGATGATTGCCATCCATTGTTGTTTCCTCCAATCAATCTGAATTTTTAAAAAACAGATTGATGGAGGAGGTCCTCGGATATGCGGAAGTGTGTTGTTAGAAGAACAGGTCCAAAAATAAAAAAATAAGCCAAACTTGGCTCGCACACTGGCGAACACAAGTTTGGCGTTAATCGGATTGATAGAGATACAAAAGCAGACGCTTGGACATAAGAACCTAAATGGAGTGCTATTTTTTGCCTTCTTGACACTAAATAGCGAAGTCCAATAATCTTCTGGTCTATTTACGTTTGTTCTCAATATTTACTCCAGTTGCTCTAAGCTCCTGCTGTAAAAAAGAGATTAAACAGGAAGAAACAGAAGCTTATGCCAAGTTTGTAGATCGCCTTCTTTCTTTTTCGGCTTAGATTTATAAAAACTATATTATATGGTACATAAAGGTCAACAAAAAGTATTTTATGTCGATTGTTTTTTATTATTATTGCTTTTGGAACGACTGAAAGACAAAATGTCAAAGTAATATGTTGTATCCATTAAATAGGAATTCCATGTCGATTGTGACACGGAAATTCAATTTTTACCAGCTCAACGGGACATCAGACCCAGTTCTTCTCTTAACCTGCTCGAAATTCTCCAGAAGCTGGTGGCACAATCCGGCGCACGTTCGATGGATCTGCAATCCCCGGAATCTGCGGAGCATCTGTGTGAAAGATGCAGAGAATATGCAGGTAAGTGGGCTCCGTATGCAAATGCAATCTGGAAAGGTTCCTGCATCCCGACTGACGATGGCTCTGATGATGCCAACATTGCGAAATATACAATACTATTATGAAAGGCACTCTGTTCCATGAAAGAACGGAGTGCCTTTTATTATGCGTTGTGGTTCTTTGCGCTGGCATCTCTTCACTGAATGCGATACCCATCAGGAACCAATATTTTGAATTGTTCCCAGAACGTTTCTTCCTCTGCTTCAAATAACTCTGCGCCTGGGACTTCATGGAAAGAGATAATCTTTTCGTTTCGCAAAAGCCATGCCTGTTTCATTCTTTGTTCTGGGAAGATAGAATATCAGCGGATTTTCGTTTCCGGTTTAGAACCGCAGTCTGGTAGATGAACAGGACATAGACCATTACGACCAGAACGGAAATCAAGACATGAAGGCCGGTGACAAGATGATCGGCAATGAGGTTCATCATCAGGATGGTGTAGAGCTGCCGGAGGATTCCAAATGCAGCGGCAAGGTCAACGACAACAGCAAAGCACTTGTGTTTATCGTTGCGGACGAAGAAGCAGTAAGCACCTACGGCACCGAGAATATAGGGAATCATCATGCAAACGGACACAGTGAAAACATCCAGAGAATAAGCACCCAGTATCAGGTTCCGGATATTCTTCAATGCTTCCAACGCGAAGAATCCCGTTACCACGATGCCGGTCCTTTGGGGATTCATTTTGCCGTAAAGCACCAGCCACAGGCCATAGAGAAACAACACACTTTCCCCGAGCAGGACCAGCAGTTCCAGATAGATGTACAATCCACCGCTGGCAAGGATGTTCTTTGAAATATCCCATGCAAATGGGACAGTGGGAATCTCCTGTACACAGCGGATGCCAAAGCAAAATGCGATCAGCGCATAGAGGGCAACGGCAAGATTGTTGATGATCGGCTTTTCAATGACGGGGTTCTTTTCAACCACAGCGGTCATTTCACCATCGTCAAGCAATTTGTCCACGCTGACTTCCAGAACGGAGGAAAGCATTTTGAGGGATACCAAGTCCGGGTAGCGTTCTCCACGCTCCCAGCGTGACACAGCCTGCCGGGTGACATACACCTTGTCAGCCAGTGTTTGCTGGGTCATGCCCTTTGCTTCTCTTGCACGTTTCAACTGTTCTCCAAATTCAGCCATTCGTCATCGGCTCCTTTCCAAAGGGTAGTTTCTGTAAGGACAGCCTTATTATCGGAAAAAGATATGAATAAAGCAAGCACCATCCGCAAAACAGCCTGTCACCAATCCGGTGACAGGCTGTTTTGGGATATATTTCTCTTAATCGCCGGTGTTAAACTCCCACGGCTGCACATAAGAGTTCTGACTGAGGGCATATCCGTGATTGTATTTGACGGTCATATAGAGGGTCTTGCTTCCATCTTTCAGCAGGAAGAAGCAAACGCCATCTTCGTCAAAACGGTCAGTGATTTCGATGGACTGATCGTGATAGTAAACCCAGACGGTACCATCATCTTTGTACTCTACTTCGGGACGGTTCATGTGTTCCAGCAGTTCTTCCTCGGTTGCAGGACGCTCATTGCCATCTTCGTCAATGGCAACGCCACCGCCGCCGATTTCATGGGTGCTGCCGTCTGCATCCTGATAGGAAGCGTGGTATTCACCGTCCTGAACTTCCCAAACAACATCAGTCTGATCGCCGTGAATCCAAAGCTGGATGGTTCTACGGATACCACCAAAGTCACTTGCATAGGCAACGGTTGCCATGCCCAAAACCAGAATGACTGCTGCGCAAAGAGCAACTGCTCTGCGGGGAGAAAAAGTTCTTTTCGTATTCATGTTTGTTACCTCCGTCAAAAAATCATCGGAGGCGTGGAGCGTACTGAATGTGCGCTGATATTTTTCCTTATTCGTCATCGTTCCATTCCTCCATCAGTTCGTTTTTCAGGAGCGTTCTGGCTCTGGACAGTTGGCTTTTTACCGTGCCGGTGGGGATGCGGAGAATCCCGGCGATTTGTTCCACCGAGTAATCTTCATAGTAGAATAGATGTACCACGATTCGGTATTTCCGGGGCAGGTGCATCACGGCTTCAAACAGCCCTTTGTCCTGGGGCTCCGCAAATTCCAGTTCATTCATATAATCCTCCCAAGGGGTCATGTGTATCCGCCAGAAGGATTTCAGCAGATCTTTGGAACGGTTGATCGCCGTTCGCAAAAGCCATGCCTTGATATGTTCTTCACTTTCGTAGTCCATCTGCATTGCATGATACTTGAGAAAGGTATCCTGCACCACATCGTCCGCATCTTCCCGATTGCGGCATACATGAAAAGCTGCCGTAAATACACGATCTCCGTATTTGCGGAAAGCCTGTTCCACTGTCAGTTTCATACTGTGCTCCTTTTGTCTTTGAAGGTC
>JAZLHW010000052.1:0-2714 GCA_045617105.1 Selenomonadaceae bacterium
AGACAGCTTCAGGTAGACCGTTGCGATGCTCACCCACATTTCCTGGCTTGCGCTCCACTTGCGGAGGAAATGCGTATCGCCGCTGGTATCGAGCCACAGCGCACCATTCTCCGGCTCTTCCGGTGCTATATCTCCCTGAATCACATTATCGTAGGTATCGCCCTCCATGTTGCACATGGTAATGCTGACATCTCCGGCAATCTCCACAGCGTTCTCCATGCTGCCGCAGTCCTCGAAGTCCTCGGTGTTGATGTACAGTCTGTCCGGATACAGGACGGCATACGCACCCATGCCCACAAGCTGCTTGGGTTCCTCGGTGCTGATGGCAACGCCCTTGGCTGTCAGATAGCTTGTAATATCCACATCGCCGTAGTACAGGCTTGTCCTGTCCACTACCATAAGCTGCTCCTTGGCAAGCACAGCCTTTACATCATGGTACTGATGGACGATACCACGCTTCGGGCGGCAGGACAGCACAGGCAGATTGTCCGTAGTCAGGTTCCCGGTATTGTAGAATTCGCTCTCCTGGATGCGGATATTGTGGTTGTAACCGCCGAAGGAATCAATCAGATCCTGCGTGGAAGCCGACCTGCTCAAAGGTTTCAGTTCCATGCCTGTTCCTCCTTAAACGTGAATCTTGCCATGGTAAAGCGGCAGATGCTTCCTGTGGTAGTCCTTCTTAAATGCGCTGAATTCCTCGTTGAAGAGGCTTGCAGCGTTGTTGTAGCGGTCAATCTCTCCGATGGTGTAGAAATAATGGGTTTCCATCCAGCGCAGATAGCTTTCCGTGTACGGCTCAGGAATCAGCATTTCGGTTTCAAAATCGCTGTTATCGTCATAACCGTGGAAATCCGGGGTTCCCCCCTGGTGCATATCAAATACAGAGGTCTTTACCATGGTATCCAGCCGGGAGAGCCAGCCCACCTTTACTGCCGGTTCCATGGAATTGCTGACGAGGTTGTCAAACCGGTCAATTGCTTCTCTTACTTTCATGTTGTCCTCCTTAAACAAAAAACAGGGTGCATCGCTGCACCCTGCCGATTGGACACTTACTTGCTCTTCTTTGCTTCCTCTTCGGATGCCTTGCCGTTTTCAACCATCTGCTCTGCCAGACGCTCGGCATTGTTGTCCCGGTCAAGAGCAGCACCTTCGGCACGAAGGAACTCAATAGCCACAGCTTCGGGTACTTCGGAGGTCTTGCCCTTGGGAATCTGGTAGAGCTTGCCCTGATAGCCGACAATCACATAAGGCCGGGTATCGCCGGGGGTTCTGGGGGGAGTAATCTTGACCAGCTTGGTCTTAGCCATTGTAATCAACCCTTTCGTTGTGGCGGGGGATTACTCCCCCGGCTTGGTAGCTTATTAGTCCTCGGCAGGGTAGAAATCGGGATCGTAGTTGGCATCATCGGTTGCGCTGTAGGAAGAGCAGCACATGACACGCATGACGCGCTCGGGATACAGCACGGTAGCACCGTTGGTCTCAAACTTGTAGCCCAGGGTTTCAAACTGCTTCAGGGGACCGCCCACGATCTCGCGGGGCTGGTGGATCATCTCCAGAGCGCCGCCCTCGGGATCGATGATGCCGAAAGCGTCAGCACCGAAGACATAGTTGGCGTAGGTTGCACCGCCAGCCTTGTTCTTGTAGTCATCCTTCATGACAGGGGCATCCACATCCTCAATGAAGCGGATGTTGTGCCACTGACCGATCTCACCGGAGAAGATGGGGTTGGGGTCAGCATACTGGTGAGCTTCCTTCCACTCCTTGGATGCTCTCAGATCCTCAGCAACAGAGGGGTGCAGCACCATGACATAGCCGCCGCGAATCTTGGGAACCTTGTTCTTCTTCATAGCGGTAGCAATCTTCATAATTGCCTTCTCGGTCAGATAGCACTTGGTGGTTGCGGAATCCTCCATCTCGGAAGGCTGCTTGGGGGTGGATGCGACAGCACCGGTAGCGATGGTGATGTTTTCGCAGTAGAAAACATTGGTGTTAGCCAGCAGGGCATCACGGATCAGGGTTTCCTGGGTTTCCTTTGCGGATGCGCCCATTTCCTCGGTCATGATGGTAGCCAGGGGATCGTAGGCGTGGGTGTCCAGGATGTCGGTAATGGCTGCATAGGTACCCATCTGGTAGATACCGGCGGTGATGCTGGACACACCGAACTTCTGACCGGTGGGAATAACGCCTTCCTGAAGCTTCTCAGCCTTAGCGAAGGTGTTGGGCTTACGCCATTCTACGCTCATGCCGTGGTTGCGGGGAAGCCGCTGCTTGGTAGCGAACTGGGCGTACACCTGATCCATGCGAGCGTTCTTCAGCAGAACGGTATCGTAGTAGACCTTCATTTCGGGGGCCATGGTGTGCATGGAATCGGGGAAGGGAGTAACCACGCCGGTAGAGGAATTGGTGTATCCCTGAGTGCCGTTCAGCACATCGCCGGCAGCGGCGAACAGCTGGAACAGGCGAACAAAAATAGTGGTAATCATTGTTGTAGCTCCTTTTCAATCGTTGTGATTTGCGAGGAGCCATTGCGGATTGTCCCTTAATCGTAGGGGCTGATTCGTTCACCGCTCTTTACTCTTGCGATGAGGTCATCCTTTTCTGCTTCGGACATATCTGCGATGCTCCTCTTGACATACTGCGTGGGAGCCTGAGCAGATGCACCGCCTTCTGCGGGTCGGTATGTGCCGGATGCAATGGCGTTAGAAACCATCTCC
>JAZLHW010000053.1:0-6603 GCA_045617105.1 Selenomonadaceae bacterium
CATATCTAACTGGGTTTACCAGTTCCGCAATGGATGCCAAACAAATGAAGAAGCCAAAGCCGATTATGAATACATGAAGGAGAACCTTGCTCTTAAAAGGCAGCTCGCAGAACTCCAAAAGGAAAATGACTTCCTAAAAAAAGCGGCGGCATTCTTTGCGAAGGAAATCGATTAGAGGCTTATCGATTCGTAAAAAATATCATAAAAAGTTTGGTCTTAGATGGTTATTGAGGAAGTTCAACATCTTTCCCAATGCTTACTACAATTATTTAAAAAATCGTAAGGCTGAATATCGTCAAAAGAAAGATAGAATCAAATCATCTATTACCGATATCTATCACTCTCACGGTGGCGTTGATGGTTATCGCACCATTCATGCATACCTTATTCGCAGAGGATATACCTTGAGCAGGCTGACGGTTCATAAATATATGAATACGGAATTACAGTTATTCTCAATATCAAGAAAAAGAAAGCCTGACCATGAATACGGTAAAGCACATAAAGTATTTGAGAATAAACTAAATCAGGATTTCAGGGCTGAAGAAATCAACACCAGATGGTGTACGGATTTCACATATCTTTTTCTGACAAATGGAAGCAAACGGTATAATTGCTCCATTATAGACCTTCATGACCGTAGTATTGTTGCAAGTATTACCGGCAGAAATATAACTGCAGAACTGGCGAAAACGACGCTGCAAAAAGCAATTGATTCGCAGCCGGGAATTGATCTTACAAAGCTCATGCTTCATTCAGATCAGGGAAGCCAGTATACTTCAAAAGAATTCACAGAGTTCTGTGCATTTCTTGGAATTACTCAAAGCATGAGCAAAGCTGGATATCCTTATGATAATGCGCCTATGGAAAGATATTTTAATACCTTGAAAAATGATTTAATTAACCAGCATTATTACCACACGGAGGAGGAACTCTATATTGCTGTAGAAGAATTTGCGTACGTTCAATACAATCATGTACGTCCGCATTCTTATAATAATTACAAAACGCCTTACGAGGCACGTTATGGGGTTGTATAAACCATGTAACGAAAATTAGGTCGAAGTGTTACAAAAATGCTTGACCACAACAGATTCTGCAGGAAAAGAGCTGTTGAGACGTTCTAATAAGACGGAAGAATCCTTTGAAGTGCTGGATGTTGGAAAGATCTTTTTAGAGCATCCGTTGGATTTGATGGGGATGTATACGAGACATTTAGTTTCTTTGATGCTGCCTGCATACAATCAAGCCTATATAACAAATCTTTATACAGATAAAGGTATGTTAGTGATAGTTTCATTGGTGGCATGGCTTCTTTTGGGATTAAATGTTTTTGAGAAATTTGATAGGAAAGGTTTTTCAAAGAAGTATTTATGGGTTGCTGCAGTATGCCTGCCATGCTTTTTGCAATTGCCGGGAGCGGCGGAACTGCGTTTCTTTTTACCGATTTATGTGATGGTATATTACTATGTTTTTGTCGTGGCAGATTATAAGGTTCTTTGGAATTTAACTTGTGGACATAGAACGCAGATTGTCTTTTGCATGGCATTTATTTCGATGCTTATGTTATCTGTATATGGGGATATTTTGGCAGGAAATGTTGAGCGGATTATGTTGATCCATGACAGCTATGTTGCACCTGCCGCTAAATAAGGGAGGATGAGACTATGCACAATATGAATCGGGTAAAAATGCTAGATTTTTTGCAGTGTGGGGATGATCGCGGGCATTTGGTGATTGCAGAAGGGAAGCAGGATGTACCATTTGATATCAAGCGTGTATTTTATATTTACGGTTCTGCAAAAGATGTTGTACGTGGGCAGCATGCAAATCGCAGGACGGAGTTTGTATTAATCAATGTGGCAGGGACCAGTAAAGTCAAGGTGAAGGATGGAGAGGGAAATGAAGCCATTTTTTGCCTTAATCGTCCGCATACGGGGGTATATCTTCCAACTATGGTTTGGAAAGATATGTATGATTTTTCGGAGGACAGTGTTCTTTTGGTATTAGCAAGTGAGCATTATGATCCAGAAGAATATATTCGGGATTATGATGCGTTTGTCAGGGAGATAAAAGCAGCAGATATTGCGAAATAATGTGCATTATGAGGTGAAGTATTTTGAAGTTGTCAATCATTGTGCCTGTGTATTACAATGAGGATAATTTGTTGCCATTGTATGCAGATATCAAAGAGAAAATTATTGACCAGATCGATTATGAATATGAGATTGTCATGGTCAATGACGGTTCGCAGGATGGAAGCTTTGCGGTTATGAAGGAATTGGCAGAACAAGATCCCAATGTGAAGATTTACAGCCTGTCTCGTAATTTTGGTTCGCATGCGGCCGTCCTTTGTGGTCTTTCGAAGTGTACCGGAGACTGTGCAGTTATCAAGGCAGCGGATTTGCAGGAGCCGACGGAAATGCTTTTGGACATGGTAGATAGCTGGAAACAGGGAAATAATGTGGTGCTTGCAATGCGTGAAGGCAGAGAGGAAAGTATGAGTCAGATTGGTTTTGCCAGATTGTATTATTGGATGGTACGAAAGATGGCATTGCCTAATATGCCTAAGGCTGGTTTTGATATTTTTTTAATCGACCGCAAAGTAATTAAAGTGCTGATGGCTTTTGATGAACGAAATAGTGCATTAACAGGGCAGATTCTTTGGAGCGGCTTCAAAACAGGTGCTGTTTATTACACACGTAAGGCAAGAGAAATTGGTACGAGCAAGTGGACACTCAAAAAGAAAATTCGTTTGGTGACAGATACTCTTTTTTCGTTTTCTACAGTTCCGATTAAGCTGGTGACAATGGCAGGCGGAATTTCCTTCTGTGCGGCAAGTGTTTGGGCAGTTGCTGTTTTGTGGACAAAGTTTGTTGGAGGAATTCCTGTTGGCGGATGGGCATCGCTTTTTATATTACAGCTTTTGAGTTTTGGGATTATCATGATGTCGGTTGGTATTTTAGGGGAATATATGTGGCGTGTGTTTGACGCTTCAAGAAATCGTCCTCCGTATATTATTGAGCATGATAATGATAAGGTTTTTCGCAAATAGAGAGATAGACGGGGTGATTTATTTGGAATGCCGATTGAGGAAATTAGAGCAGAAAGATGCACCGTTTATGTTTGAATGGATGCACAATCAAGGTATTACAAGTGGGCTGATGAAAGATTTTGGCAGTATGACAATAGAGCATTGCAGAAATTTTATTGAAGAAAGTAAAAGCCAGAAAAATGATATACATTTGGCAATTGCAGATGCAGACGATGAATATATGGGAACTGTTAGCTTAAAGCATATTAAGAATGGTTGTGCAGAATTTGCTATTGTAGTACGAGAGAAAGCTCAGGGAAAAGGGTATGCAATGGATGGAATGCATCAAATTGTTGAGTATGGATTAAATGTGTTAGGATTAAATGAGATTTATTGGAATGTCTTACGCACGAATAAACGAGCGGTTCGATTCTATGAAAAAAATAGATATAAACGTATTGTTATGACTTATGAGGAGCAATTACAAAAAGGCTGCCATTATACAGAAGAAGATATGCAAAAGTTTGATTGGTTTCAAGTGGGTATGTAATTAAAGGTGACAGTTTTGTTTAATGGAGGATTTGCATGCAGGTAAATAAGGTTCAGTGGATAAATGTTGCCAAATTTGTTGCTATTTTGGCGGTATTGGTTGATCATAGCAATGGTGTTTTATATACAGATCGACGTATAGCGTTGATGTCATATTTTTCTGTTTCATTATTCATATTTTTGGCAGGAATTACGGCTTACTGGTCGAACAGTCGAATTGCAGAAAAGGATTATCCTAGTTGGTACGATGCAACAATTCGGCGTATAAAGAAAATTTTCTTTCCCTATGTTTTTGCAACGGTACTTTATCAAGTTGCGGCAACACATTGTTGGAGTTTTGATATTTGGATTTTGAATTTGATTCATTTTAATGCAAGTGGGCCGTTATATTTTGTTGCATTATATATGCAACTGTTATTAGTATCACCTTTGTTATATTGTTGTATAGAATATGCTGGCAGGAAACAATATCCATCCATGAGCTATATATTGTTATTAAGTTTCATTTTGTATGTTTGTTTTTTAACGACGAATTTTACTCAAGTTATGGATATTTATGGTGGCGGTGGAAAATTACTTGGTGGGACGTATTTGTTTTTGTACGCATTGGGGATGTTAGCTGGCAAGTACCATTCCAAGATAATTGAGATTTGCAATAAAGGAAAAGTGTTTATTAGCATAGGGTTATTTTATGTAGTTTGGGAACTGGTTTATTTTAAGCATGAATTTTATTTAGAGAAATATGTTCCGTTTGGTGGAGGAATTAATCCACCAAGTGTTACTGGCATGATGCATGCCTTGATTGTAGGCGTTTTGATTTGTGCGGTGTCATGTAATACAAATCGCATAAGTGCTAAAATTATAAGCGTGCTGTCTCGGGGGGGGGGACACTCTCTTTACATTTTTTTGTTTCATCGTTTATGGCTAAATTTTTTTCTGCGTCCGTATATAATAATTGAAAATCAAGTATTACGTGCATTTGTATATATTGGAATTATGATTTTAGGATCGATATTTTTGGAATATGTTTCCAAGAGCGTTGTGAGATATGTGAATGAACATATTATGTTGGAAGGATGATAAGTATGGATATTATGCCGAATCGTCTGGATCGTGGTTTTTATATGTATCAAAAGGAGTTTGAGCAGAAGGCATTGGATGTATTGCGTTCTGGATGGTATGTACTTGGGAATGAAGTAAAGAGTTTTGAAGAGGAATTTGCAGGTTATTGCGGTGCAAAGCACTGTGTAGGTCTTGCAAGTGGATTGGATGCTCTTTGGATTGCTTTTCGTGTGCTGGGAATTGGCAAGGGCGATGAGGTTCTTGTGCAGGGGAATACTTACATTGCAAGCGTCATGGGAATTACGATCAATGGGGCAACGCCTGTATTTGTTGAACCAGATGAATACTATAATATGGATGCTGATAAGCTTGAAGAAAAAATTACGGATAAGACAAAGGCTATTTTGGTAGTGCACCTTTATGGGCAGGCATCCAATATGGGAGTCATTATGGAGATTGCCAGAAGGAATGATTTGCGTGTGGTAGAGGATTGTGCACAGTCACATGGTGCCTGCTTTGATGGAAAAATGACAGGAACTTTTGGCGATATCGGGTGCTTCTCTTTCTATCCGTCTAAAAATTTGGGTGCATTTGGTGATGCAGGGGCGATTGTAACGAATAATGATGCGATTGCACAGGATACGAGGATCTTCCGTAATTATGGAAGTGAAAAGCGTTATTACAATAAGGTGGTTGGTGCAAATTCTCGTTTGGATGAAATGCAGGCAGGGCTTTTGCGTGTACGTCTGTCGCATTTGAATGAACTGGCAGAAGAAAAGGTTCGGATTTGTGAACGATATCTGAAGGAACTGGATAATCCAGCTGTGGAGCTGCCGAAAATTCGTGAGGGTGCTACTCATATTTGGCATCAGTTTGTTCTCCGTACGGAGCGCAGGGATGAGTTGATGGATTACTTGAAGGAAAAAGGGATTGGAACCATTATTCATTATCCGATACCGCCGCATCTTTCTGAAGCCTATGCATACTTAGGAAAGAAGTCGGGAGATTATCCAATCACGGAGCGATATGCATCAGAGGTTTTGTCCATTCCTCTCTATAATGGAATGATGGAAGAAGAACAGACCTATGTAATTGATGCAATCAATTCATTCAAGTAATATGGCAGTGCGGATTTTTAATTGTTTGGCAGAGCTGTGCCTGCGAATTGTTTTATGGATCTGCCGGGGAAAGGGCAGCGGAAAGCAGGAGATTTTGCTGCAGTCGATCAAGTTTGGCTTGATTGGTGTCAGTAACACGATTTTGTCATATGTAATTTATGCAGCAGTACTATATTTATTGCGGATGAATCTTTTTTTGGCATCTTGGGATTATTTGGCAGCTCAGGTAATCTCCTTTTTGTTGAGTGTATATTGGTCGTTCTATTGGAATGACCGATTGGTGTTCGTGTTGAAGGAAGGACAGCAGCGAAAAAAGTGGAAAGCTTTGGTAAAGACGTATGTGTCGTATTCTTTTTCTGGATTGTTTTTGAATGCTGTCTTGTTGATCGTATGGATCGATTGGATGGGGATTTCGCCATATATTGCCCCAATTATCAATTTAATTGTGACAGTTCCCATCAATTTCCTGTTAAATAAGTTTTGGGCTTTTCGTGTAAATTCTACTCGGTAGTTTGGAGCATGTTGCTTTTTATGCTTTCGAGTAGATGCCTAAATTGAATTTGTAAAATATGCTATGTTATCGCAGAAGCTCTCACGGGAAGGTGAGGGCTTTTTTATTGCGATTTTCTTTTTGGGATTGTATGATAGAGTTAAGAAGGATAAGGAGGGATGTTGCATGAGAACCGTAGCGGTTGGTGTGCAGGATTTTGCAGAAATTCGGGAGAAAAACTATTTTTATGTAGATAAGACAGCATTTATCAAGGAATGGTGGGAATGTGGTGACAGTGCAACTGCCATTATGCGTCCTCGGAGGTTCGGCAAGACCTTGACGATGGATAT
>JAZLHW010000054.1:0-1312 GCA_045617105.1 Selenomonadaceae bacterium
CCTGTCAGCTCGTCCAGATAGCGGCATTTGAGGTACAAATCGCTTGATTTTTGTGCTTCTGTCTGACTGATACCGCCTACATTACGCATTTTCGTCATGACGGCGAGGTTCTTAAAAAGGTGCGACTCGTCCACGAACAGCCGATCTATGCCCAATTCCTCAAAGGTGACGACATCATCCTTATGACTTTGGTCATTCAGCTTATCCAGCTTCTGCTTGATTTGCTTCCGTGTGCGCTCCATTTGCTTAATGGAGAATTTCTCGCCTTTGGAGCGTTTCAGCTCGTCGATGCCCTCCATAACCTCATCCAGCTGCTGCTCCAGCAGCATCTTTTGCCGCTCGATAGACATTGGAATTTTGGTAAACTGAGAGTGTCCGATGATAACGGCATCAAAATCGCCGGTTGCGATCCTGGCACAGAATTTCTTGCGGTTCTTGGTTTCAAAATCTTTTTGGGTTACGACAAGAATGTTGGCAGAGGGATAAAGCTGAAGGAACTCGGATGCCCACTGCTCTACCAGGTGATTGGGAACCGTAATCATAGATTTCTGACACAGACCTAACCGCTTGGATTCCATGGCGGCAGCGACAATTTCAAAGGTCTTGCCTGCACCCACCGTGTGTGCAAGGAGGGTATTTCCACCATAAAGAATGTGTGCAATGGCATTCACCTGATGGGGACGGAGGGAAATATCCGGGTTCATACCCACAAAATTCAGATGGCTTCCGTCATACTCTCTGGGGCGATTGCTGTTGAACTTTTCGTTATACAGTTTTGTCAGCCGTCCTCGACGCTCCGGGTCTGCCCATATCCAGTCTGCAAATGCCTGCTTGATCAGCTCCTGCTTACCTTGGGCGATGGCGGTTTCCTTTTTATTGAGGACGGGAGTCTTTTTGCCGTGTTCATCAATTTGGTAATCGAATATCCGCACATCCCGAAGATTCAAGGTTTCCTCGATGATCTTATAACCGTTGATTCGTTCTGTTCCGTAGGTGGTGTTTGCTCGGATGTTGGATTTATCGCTGCTTTTGCCGGTAATTGACCATTCTCCCGTAAGCTGAGAATAGAATACCTTTATATCCCACTGACGATAATTGGGAGTGCTGAACAGTTCAAACATGAACTTCTGCACATCTTCAGGTGGAAGCCATGTAGCACCCAGCCGCACCGAGATTTCACTGGCGGTCAGATCCTTTGGCTGAACAGCTTCCAGAGCTTCAACATTCGGCGTATAGGCATCTCCAAATTCTTCGACACACTTTCGTGCATCAGCCAGCTTCTGCCGCACATTTCCGCTTAGATACTCATCTG
>JAZLHW010000055.1:0-3552 GCA_045617105.1 Selenomonadaceae bacterium
GCCATAAGAATGGCGACAATTCCCATAACAAGCAATGTAATAATTGCCGGATCCATATCCATAAGACATCTCCCTTCGAGATTTCGTTTTACATATCCACTTATAACGCCATTGTTCAAGAAAATGCCATAAGCATTTTCCCTCCAATTCGCGTTTCAACGAAGCGGGAGATATGCTCACCGCTTGTTAAAATTTGATTTCCCCCACTTACAGCAAGCTGTTGAAGAATGGGACATCTTTAGCTCGTTATAACGCCATTGTTCAAGAAAATGCCGTAAGCATTTTCCCTCCAATTTGAGTTTCAACGAAGCGGGAGATATGCTCACCGCTTGTTAAAATTTGTCTCCCCCACTTACAGCAAGCTGTTGAAAAAGGGGACATCTTAGCTTCGCTATATAACTGGCAGCAGTAATGACTTTTCCTATCATTGCCCATTATTCAACAATACATAGTAATGGCTTTTCGCCACATTATCCATTACTCACCTCATCGTTCACCCTGCAAATTGAGAGAAATTGTTTCTCAATTAAAATATTATGTCAAGAAGATATGCCCCGTCAAATACAAAAAAGGAAGCGCAAGCGCTTCCTTTTTTGTATACACCCATTATGCAATGCCTGCCGCCGTCACAACTGCCCTGTCCTGATATTCCAACCAGTCTGCCACAGCCTGACGCTCCGAAGACTTAGCCATGCCCGTCACATCAACATGTGCAGCGAAGCTGGACTTACCCATCAGCCTTGCAGCCTTAGTAAACTGCTTTACCCGCACGGGAACATAAACATCTTCCATCCACTGAGAATAAATACGTACCTTCATGATAATTGCCCTCTCTCTTCTTTAATCTTATGATGGTTGCCATCCACAGCTTCCACAAAGTGAAAAGAAATTTTTCTCTCAGCAATATATCGTAGGAAATGTTTCCCAGCTTAAACATGCATAACGTCATATGATATAAAGACCTTTCAGTCCTATGCAAGTTATTAAACCACAAAAAGAAAGGACTGTCAACTGTTATATTTATGAAAAATATGACAGTTTCTTTTATCAGAAAATTTTCAGTAAATAGGCATTTTCTCCCTATGCTCCCAACACGGTACCGCTCTTTTTCCTATGTGAAAAACGAACCGCTTCCGTATAGCCAAACTCCCTTGCATACGCAACCGCCTCATCGTTATAGCTCCCGCAATCTTCCGGCTTATGTGCATCGGAGGACGTAATGATCGGCAGATCGTACTTTGCCGCCATGCGCATGAAATCAGGATAAGGAGAGATCTCCTCGATAGGATAACGGTAATAGGTTCCCGTATTGATATCAACTGCCATCTGTGCCTTTGCCATCGCCTTTGCAACACGTTCCAAGTACGGTGTCACATCAAAATCCGGAAGATACCGAAACAGCCGTATGTTGAACGGATGCCCCAGCACATCATACAGCCCGCTGTCGCAGAGCAGCTCTGCTTCCTCTGTGTACCATTGGTAGATTTCTTCCAGATCATGCTGTTCCCATTCTGCCTTGATCTCCGAAGAATCATATGCCCAACCATGCAAGAAGTGTACCGAGCCAATGACATAATCAAAGTCATATCCTGCCAAAATTTCCCGTACCTTGTCTTGGTTTTGGAAATTGCACACCTCAATTCCCATCTTTACAGCATGATTCTTTTTCAATTTTTCCATAAATGCAGCATACTCGTCCAACGTGTACTTGAACTTGTTCTTTTTCAGCCACCCCTGCTGAAACTTTCCAATGAAGGAATCATCCAAAACAAGATCCTCATAGTAAAGCTCCTTGAACTCCGGAAAGGTATGGGAATGTTCCGATATGCCGATCTCCTCTATCCCCCGCTTTTTTGCCGCATCAAAGAACCCCTGCACCCATTTCTCGTCATACGAGCCATACTCGAAATGCATATGGTAATCTATCTTCATCGTACATCCTCCCATTCACAAAAACCGCAAAGCTGCCTTACAGGAAAATACAGGGCTCCCTGTCCCAGATCCTTTAGCACAAGCCCTTTTCCATCAATTCCTGAATTCCCCAAAGCACGCCTGCCTCCGCATTGCTTTTCGTGCAAAAACGAGCACGTTCCTTGATCTTCGGATGTGCATTTTCCATAGCATAGCTGTAGTAGACCGCATCCATCATTTCTGCATCGTTCATATAATCGCCAAACGCTGCACATTCCTCCGGTGAAAGGTTCCACAGCTTCTGCACTGCCTGCACGGCAACTCCCTTGCTCACGCCGACCGACATCACATCGATCCACCAATCACTGGAGCGCACCACCTGCAGCGGGCCATCGAACTGCTGTACCGAAGGCAAAATATTCTCCTTCGCCCGCCCATTCTTATCATACAGGGCGACCTTCACAGGAACATCGTCCGAGATCTCCCGAAAATCATCTACCAGCGTATAGGACGTATAGTATTTCATAAGCTCATCGACAAACTCCGAACGTGCACGGGAACGCAAGACATACGCCCCATTCTTGCCGCAAAACACAGGAAAATCCGCTTGCGCGGCATCGAGTACCTCAAAAGCCTTTTCCTTGTCCATCGGCATGGAAAAAAGCTCTTTTCCCTGATACATGACGACCGTTCCATTTTCTGCAAGAAAAACAAAATCATCCGCATATTTCTCAAAGGTCTGCAAGAGAGAAAAATACTGCCTTCCGGAAGCCGGTGCAAACAAAACACCACGCTCCTTCAGCTGTGCCATGACCTTATCAAAATCCTCTGGAAGCCTCCCCTCCTCATCTACCAAGGTTCCGTCCATATCCGACAAAATCAGCTTTATCATGAAATCCTCTCCTCTTTTATTTATGCAGCACTTTACAACTTTTAAGAAAATAAAGATTGCATAACGGATTGCTGCAAACTCTTAGAGTATAACTCAGCACAGATGTCCACAGAAGCAATCTCCTCTTATTTACTCAGATGATTCTTTCCACAGAGATACTGGTAAAACATGCTCATCATCAAATGAGTGAAACCTCAATTTCACAAGCAATACAGTTGCAAATATCTTTTCTAAAATCCACAAGTCTCCCCCTGCTTTTCCGCTGCATCAAAGAACCCCTGCACCAATTCCTTGTCATACAAACTATTGGCACAAGCCTTTTTCCATCAAATCTCGAATTCCCCAAAGAACGCCTGCCTCCGCATTGCTTTTCGTGCAAAAACGAGCACGTTCCTTGATTTTCGGATGCGCATTTTCCATAGCATAGCTGTAGTAGACCGCATCCATCATTTCTGCATCGTTCATATAATCGCCAAACGCTGCACATTCCTCCGGCGAAAGGTTCCACAGCTTCTGCACTGCCTGCACGGCAACTCCCTTGCTCACGCCGACCGACATCACATCGATCCACCAATCACTGGAGCGCACCACCTGCAGCGGGCCATCGAACTGCTGTACAGAAGGCAAAATATTCTCCTTCGCCCGCCCATTCTTATCATACAGGGCGACCTTCACGGGAACATCGTCCGAGATCTCCCGAAAATCATCTACCAGCATATAGGCCGTATAGTGCTTCTTAATAACGTCAT
>JAZLHW010000056.1:0-5761 GCA_045617105.1 Selenomonadaceae bacterium
GATATTGGCAGAATTGCAGCAGAAAACGGGTGCAAGGGTGCTGCTGGCACAGAAATGCTTTTCGATGTACTATTTCTATCCGCTGATTGGGCAGTATCTTGCAGGTGCAACAGCAAGCGGGCTTTATGAGGCTCGTTTGGCACATGAGGAAATGGGAAAGGAAAACCATGTTTTTTCGCCAGCCTATCGAGAAGATCAGTTTGATGAAATTACGGAGATCTGCGATCACATCGTATTTAATTCTGTCAAGCAGCTGGAAAAATTTGCTCCTAAGGCGATTTCCAAGGGGGTGTCCTGCGGTCTTCGGCTGAATCCGGAACATTCAACACAGGAGCATGCGATCTATGATCCCTGTTCGCCAAAATCACGGTTGGGGACAAGGCTTCGTGATTTTCAGCAGGATTCGTTGGAACTGGTGGACGGATTTCATTTTCATACGCTTTGCGAGCAGGATTCCGATGCATTGGAGGAAACCTTGGATGTGGTGGAGCAGAAGTTTGGACAGTATTTCAAGCAATGCAAGTGGCTGAATTTTGGCGGCGGGCATCATATCACGAGAGACGGCTATGATATGGAGAGGCTCGAACGATGCATTGGAAGAATACAGGACAGATATGGGCTGGAGGTCTATATAGAACCCGGTGAGGCGGTGGCATGGAATGCAGGCTTTCTTGTGGCAACCGTATTGGAGGTGCAAGAATCCTCTGGGAATGTGATTCTTGACACATCGGCCGCCTGCCATATGCCGGACGTGCTCGAAATGCCGTACAGGCCGCCTGTGCTTCGGTCAGGTGAACCACAGGAAAAAAAGTTTACCTGCCAGCTTGGGGGACCTACCTGCTTGGCTGGTGATGTTATTGGTGAATATTCCTTTGATGAGCCATTGAAGGAAGGCGACCGTGTGGTTTTCGGAGATATGGCAATTTACTCTATGGTAAAGAACAATACATTTAATGGGATGCCGCTTCCAGACATCATTGCATCTGAGCATGGAGGCTGGAAGGTCATTCGTCATTTTGGTTACGAGGATTTCAAGGGAAGAATTTGAGCTTGGCAGAGGCTGATGCAGGAGATAGGGATTTGCTCTTGGCATCAGCTTCTGTTGCAATAGGCAATTAAAATGGAATTAGGAAGAAAATGCTTATTGCATTTTCTTGATGGAGGGCGTTATAACGAAGTTAAGATGTCCCCTTCTTCAACAGCTTGCTGTAAGTGGGGGAAGCCCAATTTTAACAAGCGGTGAGCATATCTCCCGCTTCGTTGAAACGCAAATTGGAGGGAAAGTGCTTATGGCATTTTCTTGAACAATGGCGTTATAAAAGATGCAAGGTATGTTTTTCGTTTAGGAAAGGGTGAAAGTGTTGAAGGGGTTGCGTTTGGTTTTGTATGCAGCTGTGCTGTTGGCTGTCGGACTTTGCCCTGTGGGAATCAGGCATGTATTTGCGGAGGCTTCGGATGAAGCTTACACGCAGGTCTTGGAACAGGGAAAAGAGGAAATAGCTCTTGGGCATGAACAGAAAGCGATTGATCTGTACAGCAGTCTTTTGGCAAAATATCCGGAAGAAGAAGAAATTCGCTCCTATCGGGGGGCAGCATATTTTTCCTTGGGGGATTTAGATCATGCCATTGAGGATTTTTCGCAGGTATTGGATACAAGTCCGGATTCCATGCAGGCAAATTACTATGTGGGACTCATTTTTTTGAAATGGGGCGATATGGAAAAGGCGGAATCTTATTTAAATAAGGCACTGGCTCTTTGCAAGACGGATTCGGAAAAGGCATTGGTTCTTGACGTGATGGGGCAGGCTGCCTGTTATCGGAAGGATTACCAAAATGCAGTAAAAATTTTCACGGAAGCGATTTCTGCCGAGGAAAGCTATGTTCCTTATTTTCATCGGGCACAGGCTTATCAGAAGCTTGACGACATGATCTCGGCAGGGCAGGATTACTCCAAGCTGATTGAGAAATATCCTTCTGAGGCAGAGCCGTACCATCAGAGAGGACTTTGCAGGGGGATGTGCGGTGCGTATGGATCGGCACTGGAGGATTTCAGCAAGGCGATAGAGCTTGCTCCGCAGATTGCGGAATATTACAATGATCGGGGCTATACCCATGCCTGCCAAAAAAATTATGCGGCAGCTATTGATGACTACACAAAGGCAGTGGAAATAAATCCAAAATATCAGCTGGCATACACGAACCGTGCGGCTGTTTACGAAAAAACAGGAAAGAAAAAAGAAGCAAGAATAGATCGTGACATTGTGGAGCAGCTGATGGAGTTCGACGCAGAGAGATTTTGAAAGATCAACGCCCTTAAAACTGATTTCTGTAATTTGGAGGATAAAGAAAATGAAGGATGCGGAAATAGAGTCTCTTTTGCATTTTATCAAGAAATGCACGTCTCCGTTCGGTACCGTCAAGGCAGGGAAGGATATGCTTTTGAAGGCCGGTTTTGAAGAATTGGAGCTTTCGCAGGCATGGGAGCTTCGGCATGGAGGACGTTATTTTGCAGAAATTTATGGTTCGACACTGTTTGCCTTTTGCATTGGGGAAAGCAGGTCTCATGGTTCTGCCAATGCACTTCGCATTGCGGCAGCACATACGGATTTCCCGTGTCTTAGAATCAAGCCTATGCCTGATATGGCGTCAGGCGGTTATAAGCAATTAAATGTGGAAACGTATGGGGGCTTGATCTATTCCTCATGGCTGGATCGTCCCTTGTCACTGGCAGGCAAGGCAATGCTTCGCGGAAAAGATGCTTTCTCGCCTCGAACGGTGCTGTTTGATGTCCAACGTCCAGTCTTGACGATTCCCAGTCTTGCTATTCACATGAACCATGAGGTAAATCAAGGCGTTGCCATTGATGCGCAAAAGGAATTGCTTCCTGTCATAAAGCTGTTGGGAGGTGGGGAAGATGAAAAGGAAAGTTCCTTTTTGTCATTTCTTGCTTCGGAGCTGCCATGCGAGGAAGAAGAGATCCTTTCTTATGACATGTGCGTATATGTAGCGGAAGATGGCTGTGCGGTGGGCTTTGATGAAGATATGTTCTCGTCTCCGCGTTTGGATAATTTAACGTCTGTAAAAGCCTGCTTGGATGCATTGATTCATAGAAAGGATACTGCATGGGGAGGAATTCGCTTTTGTGCATTGTTTGACAATGAGGAGGTTGGAAACCAAACCAAGCAAGGCGCTGGTTCTGCGGTGCTGTTTCATGTGATGGAACGAATCTATGCTTCTTTGGGGTATTCCCAGGAAAAATTGCTTTGCGATATGGCAGCGGGCTTTATGCTTTCCGTGGATGTTGCACACGCAGTTCACCCCAATCATATAGACAAGAGCGATCCAAAGAATCAGCCTGTGCTTGGCGGAGGTGTAGTATTGAAGCAGTCGGCAAGCCAGTCGTATGCAGGAGATGCGGAGGCAGTTGCTATTGTGTCGGAGCTTTGCAGACAGCATGACATTCCTTTCCAACGATTTGTGAATCGGGCGGGTGTTCGGGGTGGTTCTACCCTTGGTTCGATTGCGTCTGCCTTCCTTCCCATTCGCACGATGGATATTGGAGTACCGCTTCTCGCTATGCATTCTGCACGGGAAACGATGGGCTGCAAGGATCAGAAAGCATTGACAGATCTATTGCAAGCTTTTTATTTTGAAAAACTGGCTGGTGACAAGGCATGAAAAAGGTTAGAATTACAGTTATGCGCATGGCACGTTATGATGACCTGATCGCCGTCTACGAAAATCCTTTGGAACATGCCTGCAATATGCAGGTAGGGCAGGTCTTTCTTGCCAATGGATGGGAAAAGCCGGAAGGACTTTGCGAGAGTGCGTGGGAAAGCATGTCTCCCTTCGTGATGACGCTTTCGCATGGAGGAGAAAATTTTTATGATGGCTGGATGAAAAACAAGAAATCCGCCATGATCTCCTGCAATGATGGGTTTCGTCCAGTGAGTTTTTATTTAGAAGCCTTGGAGGAAGAAGCAGAGGAAAAGAGATGAGAAAATATGATGACAGGATTGCAGAATAGATTAAAGGAACTTTCTGATGAAAAGTATGCGGCACTGCAGATCAAGATAACGCCTGGAATCTTGCCAGAAAACACGATGGGTGTGCGTGTCCCAATCCTTCGCAAGTTTGCCAAGGAATACAGCAAAGAGGAAGAACATGTTGCTTTTATGCAGGAGCTTCCGCATAAATATTATGATGAAAACATGCTGCATGGGCTTTTGGTGGAACAGATCAAGGATTATGATACCTGTATTGCAGAAATTGATAGGTTCCTGCCGTATGTGGATAACTGGGCAGTTTGCGACATTATGAGCCCCAAGGTTCTGAAAAAGAAAAAAAACCATCTCTTGGTAAAAATTAAGGAATGGTCACAATCGGACAAGACTTATACTTGCCGTTTTGGGATAGGTATGCTTATGGGGCATTTTTTGGACGAAGATTTCAAGGAAGAGTACCTAGAGATTCCAGCGGCGGTCAAGAGTGAGGAATACTACGTCAATATGATGATTGCTTGGTTTTATGCGACAGCCATTGCCAAGCAGTATGAGGCAGTCCTGCCTTATCTTTTGGAACATCGGCTGGGGAAGTGGGTTCACAACAAGACGATTCAAAAGGCAAGGGAAAGCAGGAGGATCTCCGAAGAAACAAAGGAATACTTGAAATCCCTCAAGATAAGCTGATGCGGCGGTTTGAACAAAAGCCAGCAGAACGAACGAGCGGATGTTGAATTCGGCAATATGATAAAAATACCAAGAGGATGAAGATGATATGAGTTTTGGATTGATGACTTTGGTGCCACCAATCATTGTAATTGTAATAGCAATTTTATCTAAAAAACCAATAGAGTCGCTATTGATAGGATGTATTTCCGCCTACGCTATTATTGCGGCGGCAACGGGGCAAAATTTTATAGATATTACAGTGAAAGCATTTTTTAAGACTGCGACAAATTACGATAATGTGTGGTTACTTATGGTATGCGGATTGTTTGGCAGCTTGATAGCCTTGCTGCATGCCTCTGGCGGTACGATAGCTATCGCTGAGCTTATAGGCAGGTACTGTAAAAAAACTAAAAGCGTATTGATGTCTTCGTGGTTGCTTGGAATCATTATTTTTATTGATGACTATATGAATATCATGACAATTAGCTCCTGCATGAAGAAATTATGTGATAAAAAGAGAATACCACGCCAAGCTCTTGCTTACATTATTGACTCAACAGGTGCTCCAGCGTGTGTACTGGTGCCAGTTTCAACTTGGGCTGTTTTTTATGCTTCTAGTTTTTTTGAGCAGGAAGCTGTACAGCAGCTTGGGCTGGGATCAGCAATGAGTTCTTTTATTCATGCAATACCGTATACGTTTTATGCTAGTATCGCATTGCTTATTGTGCCTCTCTTTATCCTTAAAATAATCCCGCCGATCGGCCCAATGAAAGAAGCTTACTTGAACTACACAAATTATGCAGAAATGGCTGAAAATGAAAAATGCCAAGGGAAAATAATTGACTTCTTTGTGCCTATACTGACGATGATCGTTCTTGCCATTGGTTTTGGCGATATGTTTACTGCATTGATTGCGGCGATTCTCGTGTGTTTCCTTTTGTATGTACCTAGAAAAATTATTTCACTGTCTGAATTCTGTGATCTGTGGATAAAAGGTTTTGGCAATTTACTTCCTACACTGGCTGTTTTGCTGTTTGCTTTCTTTATGAAACAAGCTTGTGCAGATATAGCTCTGCCGGAATATGTAGTGG
>JAZLHW010000057.1:0-3421 GCA_045617105.1 Selenomonadaceae bacterium
AGTTTGCATACGCTAAGGATATTGAGTATGAAGAGATTATCGCCGAAATAGCGAATTTGTTAATAAAGTAAGTCGTGTAATCCGATTTACCAAGAAGAACCTTGGAAAAGTATGGGACTGCATTTTATGACAATAGGCAACTATATGCTTTTTTATACAATAAACAGCGAAACCGAAACAGTATCCATTTTGAGAATTATGTACGGTGGTCGAGATATCAGCCGACAATTAGAAAATATTGATTAGCAATAATGATAGGCTCCCCCTAAAGCAGACAAGGTAAATAACCAAATCCACTTTAGAGGGATCATATCAGTATCACCTTCGATGGGCGTTTGATTTCTTATTCGACATGTTCTCCTGTGCAGAGTATGTGCAGGTTGCCGTTCCTGTATTCGATTGTCAATTTGCGGACATGGGACGCATGGTCGGGTAAAGCGCCCACCCACCAATATTCCCAAGGGACACAAATCATTCACGTCACCCATCAATAGAAGCTAATTAGAGATTCTTCATCGTTGCTTTGAGCTAGGAGAAAATGTAACAATTCGTATCAGAAGAAACAGGGGATATGTTATTGCAGAAACAGACTATTTGAAATAAAAAACAGTTATTGGAGGTGGTGTGAGTGCCAGCCATAAACGAGAATTTAATATAAAAATAATGATATAAATAATATTATATTATTGCATCGACATGGTTATATTGATATGATACTATGTTTGTAGTAGGAAAAGTGAATAATTTCTTACGGGAACAACAAAGAAAGGGGATTGCTATGTTATCACAAAACGAAAGGAACGTTCTCAAAAATCGCATGTTGGAGGGGGATGTATTGCCCGAAGCGGAGTTCAATGCATTATTCACGAGCATGGACAAAGAAGAACGCGAGGAATTCGAGCGCAGATTGGATCTGTACGAATCGGAAGCTTCCCGCAAAATTAAAGAGGAAATGGGGTGGGAAGATCCGCCGGAGCCGCCGGAAGAAGTCCTGAAAGATATGGAGGTCATGCCGAAAGAAGAGGTGGAAAAACTGGCTCAGCTTTACAAAACGGCATGAATAGCGTTTTATCGAGCAGTTTTGGGGAACGGAATCATCTCAGTTCCTTTTTTCTAACAGATAGGAGCGAAGTATGAAATTTTTGGTTGCAAGCGACAATGGCAATTCTGAGCAAAAATGTTCATCAATGGCAAGCGCATCCAGTCGCCGAATGTTTTTGCACGTGTGCAACGGCTCGGAAACTTGGATGAGGTCAATTCTCAATATGTGCTGGAACACATCCATGACAATCTCATCGTTACCGTGGAAGGGCGCACGTACTATATTGGAGATTATGCACTGAGGAGCGGACAGCATTGCAGATCCATCACGGTAGGCGTAGACAATGACAAGGTATCTAGCGATATCGTCTTTGTGAATACGCTTGCGCATATCGCAGCTGAGGCGGCGTATGCAGCGGCAAAAGATGCAGAAGGAGAACAGGCAATCTCCGTTAACGTTGATATGGCGACGGCAATCCCTGTCTCCTGCTATACCAAGGCAAAAGGGGAGCAGCTTGCACAGAAATTCGAGCAAAAACGCCACACCGTAGGCGTTTTTGTTGGAAACAGAGAATACACTGTATTCATCACCTTTGATTTTGTGAAGGTCATTCCCGAAGGCGTGACGGCTGCCCATGCGCTTCTTGTGTCCGACACATATTTCCATGAAACAAAAGAAGCACGGGAAAGTCTGCGTCTTCTGCATATTGCTATCGGCGAAGGAACGACAGAGTTCCCCATCACGACAGGGGTTGCCTTCAAGCCCGATTTTATTACGGGGACGAACAATGGAAACGGTCATGCGATAGCACGCATCCTAGAAGACTTCAAGCGTGAATATGGTCTGTCTTCTATCACACGGCAGGATTTTTCCCGCTACGTCATGGACGAGGAACATAAATACCATAAGGTTTCGCTCGATGCCCTGCTTCCCGCACTTGACGATGAGGCAGAGGATATTCTTGACATGGCACAACAGGTCATGGAGCGTGCCAACAACGAAATTGATGCAGTGGGTGTCTATGGTGGCGGATCTATCCTTATGCGTGATGTGCTGGAGAAGAAATTGCAAGCATTCTGTGACCGTGCCCATGTCGCGCTTTGTTATATCAAAGATGAAGAGAAAGCCGTGCTTCTGGAAGCAGAGGGACTGAATGCCTTCATCCATAGCCCGCTCTTTGAAACGCTCAAAAATCGTGCCATGACGGCATAAGGAGAGGATTATGGCAGAGAATAAAAAGACCATCACAAAATCCGTATCCCTTGAAGCGACGGACGAAATCGTGGAATTTGTCAAGAAGCAGAAAAACTTCAGCCGTACCATCCGTATCCTGATCTTAAAAGCTATCTATGAAAGCGGTGGATACATCACGGATATTGCAGAAGCCTACGAAAAAGCAATGCAAGCACAAGCCTTTGAAAAGTTGCACCATATTGTCGAAGAGGAGCGGGCATCTTACGGCAAAAAGAAAGAAAATCCTTCTGCCGCATCCAAGCCGACAAGCCGAAAAAGCACAGATATTCCGGAAGGGTATTGAGAGGAGGTTGTCATGCGGAAAATTGTATTGCTTTTACTATGCCTAATGTCAATTTCATCTTCGGTATACGCTAGTGGATGGCAAGACGATATCAAAGCCATTGCAGAAACGAAGAAGGCAGGTGTTCTTTATGAAATCTACCGCGGTATGCCTTGGGACGACTTTGAATCTGCTTGGCAAGACGTGCCCGGCTGGCGGCGTGTGAACAATGAAGTCGATCATCACGGACTTCATCATGTACTTTTGGAAAAACAAGGCAAGGATGCAGATGGTGTGACGCAGGAAATTTTTATCGTTTCCGATGATATGAGGACAGACAATGTAGGACTGGCAGGATTGAGACTTACGGCTCCGGATGAAAAGATGGCAGATCGTATCTATGCGTTTATTCTTGAGCAATTCCGTTCGAATTTAGGGGAAAATAACGCAAAGCTTCCTAGCCGAGATCCGTTCACCCAAAAGACACATACTACGCTCGTGTGGATTAAGGGCGACAAGGCATATGAGGTAACCCATAATCCTAATGCGTCAACTATGGTTGAAATAAGCTGCCATAGAAATGAAAAATATTATCATCGTGATATTTACTGAAGAATAGTTCAGATAGAAAAGGAGCTGTTGCATGAGTGAGAAATCACTTATGCACAGCCTCATTATTTTTTTGAATTGCTGCTATCGTATTTTTAGCACAAAATACAGTAATTTTGAGTACAAAAAGCCAGGCGGTCTGAAAATCGCCTTTTTTCCTGCACGCTTTAAATTTTTAAGCTGCATTATCCACAGGAATTAGGTGTCGGTTAAGCTTTCCTGCCTGTATTTTAAAATGCAGCTTTTGAATGTTA
>JAZLHW010000058.1:0-21769 GCA_045617105.1 Selenomonadaceae bacterium
TGTTCAAGAAAATGCTATAAGCATTTTCCCTCCAATTCGCGTTTCAACGAAGCGGGAGATATGCTCACCGCTTGTTAAAATTTGATTTCCCCCACTTACAGCAAGCTGTTGAAGAAGGGGACATCTTTAGCTTCGTTATAATGCTTTGGATCAGGAAAAAGCAACGCATACTCCGCCTTACCGGAATTTAGCAAAATTAAAATTTTTATTTAAGCTATGGCAGTGTTCTTTCGATATGCTTAGTGAGAAAAACAATGAACAGGTTGCAATAAAACTTTAGAACATGGATGTTGTTTGTTTATAATAGGAGGATACGGTCATGGCTATGGTAGTGAAGAATAATATGCAGGCGAAGCGGACGCTCAATGAGCTGAACCGCAATGAGGGCAATCTCAAGAAAGCGATGAAGAAGCTTTCCACTGGAATGAAGATCAACAGTGCGGCAGATGATGCATCGGGGCTTTCGATTGCAGAGCGTATGCATGTTCAGATGCGCAGCCTTGATCAGGATAACTCCAATGTGCAGAATGGTTCGGCGATGCTTCGGACGGCAGAGGGCGCTGTGCAGAGTACGGTAGAGGTTCTCACGACCCTGAAGGAGAAGGCGATCAACGCAGCGAATGATTCGAACACGGATGCGGATCGCGCTACCATTCAGAAGGAGTTCAACCAGCTGATCGACCAGTTGGACGAGAATGCTGATGTCCGTTACAACGGGCAGGCGCTTTTGGACGGATCGAAGAATCATGTGGTGAATGAGCCGGGGACGAAAACTTACTTGGCGAATTCGCATTTTCGCTCGGATACGGATGTGTATAGCCCGATGACGGTGATGAGTGATGACTCGGGGGCAAGTCTTGGAATCCAAGAGGACGATACCATGACACTGTCCTATGTAAAGGATGGCAAGACCTATACGAAGTCTTTGAGTCCTATTGGGAATAGTTCCTTGTATGATGCAATGTATGAATTGTGTTCTAAGGAGAGTGGATCACCGGACTTAGCAGTAAATGATGATTTTAGCAGTTACATTGGCAGGGATCGTGTAGGAAATAAAGTGTATACACCGGATGGAATGCCTGCATTGACGCTGCATGCAACGAAGGCAGGAGTGACTGAACAGATTTCGGGCGTAACGGTAAGCTTTACGAGGTCGGATGGGACACCGAACCGCTCGGCAAATACGGTGTTCAATGATTTCCAAGAGGTGATCCGTGCAGAGATTCCGTCAGGTGACAATGCCATCGTGATCCAGTCGGGAACGAAGTCAAACCAAGCGGTCAAGATGTCACTTTCGGATATGCGTGCTACGGCACTTGGCCTCAAGAGCTTCGATGGGAGCTATTTGAGCATTTCCAATCAGGAATGTGCCAATGCCGCTATCAATGTCATCGATGCGGCATTAAAGAAGGCAACCGACCAGATTACGGATATCGGTGCAACGAACAGCCGTCTGGATTTCACCTCGTCCAACGTGGTGCTTTCCAGCAACAACGTTCAGGCTTCCATGTCCACGATTCAGGATGCGGATATGGCGGCAGAAATGACGCAGTACACGAAGTACAATGTTATCACGCAGGCGGCGCAGTCGATGCTTTCGCAGGCAAACCAAAACAGTTCCGCTGTTCTCAGCCTGCTTCAATAAGAGGGAAAAAGGATCACGGGGGTGGTCCTTTTTTCATAGGCAGATCTCTAAGTTTTTCCTTTTCCAAAACAGAAAAAACATGGGCTTTTTGCCATTGTTTTATGGTATAATACAGGGTGATACATAATAACGAAGCTAAAGATGTCCTCTTCTTCAACAGCTTGCTGTAAGTGGGGGAAATCAAATTTTAACAAGCGGTGAGCAAACTTTCGCTTCGTTGAAACGCAAATTGGAGGGAAAATGCTTATGGCATTTTCTTGAACAATGGCGTTATAGAAGGCACATCGGCAGCAGATGTGTCGTGCGAGTGAGAAAATCGTTTGGAATTTGATGGATTTATGCATAAATTTTATAGGGGTAGATGGTTATGAACGTTTCATCATGGAATCGAAAGGATCGGTTGACCCTGCAGGTCAGCCTTGGCTTGATGACCGGCATGTTCAGCATGGTGCCGGTCGCTTTTGGTGCGCCTGTTCTGGACAATGTAAAGGCAGGCGGAGCAACGGTATCTACGGATGGATTGAATATCCAAAGCGAAACGACGGACAATATCATTGCATGGAAGGACTTTTCGGTAAAGCACGATGAAACTGTTAAGTTCGATAATGGTGCAAAAACGAACAACTACCTTAACGTGGTTACGGGAACGGCGACCTCCATGATCGACGGCAGGATTCAGGGAGGAAAAGATGTCTATCTCGTCAATACGAACGGCGTGATGATCGGAAAGGATGCTGCAATCGATGTAGGGAGCTTCTATGTCTCCACTTCTGAGGAGACAAAGAATGCTGCTTTGCGGGATGGGGCAACGGTAAGCGCTGCAATTATCACGGGCAATGCAGGCAGCGGAGCGGCAGACGTGGTAAATTTGGGGTCGATTCAGGCAGATAAGGTAGTTGTGGATGGCAGGAATATTCGTTTTCTGAATTCTGACAACATAACGACATCGGCGAATAATGTGACACTGTCTGCTAATAGCTCCAAGGGCGGATATATCCATGTTGGAAATACAGATGGGCATAATGCAGGGTATACGGGAAACGTTGTTTATTATCAGCTTGTAAATAATGCGAATGAATTGCGGGACATGAATAATAGCCTGTCACAGAACTATATGCTTTCGCAGGATATTGATATGAAAGGCGAATCGTTTACCCCTATTGGCACTTCTTCTTCTCCGTTTAGGGGAAGCTTTGACGGAATGTTCTATGAGATACAGAATTTAAGCGTTAGTATCAAGGGGAGTGCAGGTCTGTTTGGTGTGGCAGATGGCGGCAGGATTGAAAATGTCGGACTTAAAAATGCTGTGATAGAATCTACTGCAAGTGGAAAGTCGAAAATTGCTGGGGGTATTGTTGGAAGTGCCAGCAATTTAACGATTCAAAATGTGTATAACGAAAAAGGTGAAAATGGTAAGGTTACAGGACTCAATTATTATACTGGCGGTTTGGTAGGGCTGGCAGGGAATGTTACGATATCCAGCTCGTATAATACGTCAACATCTGCTGGAGCTGGTATTTTGGGAAGTGCAGACTCTGGTAGCATTACGATACAGGACGTATATAATACAGGTAAAAATGATAAGTATGGTATGATATCGCGGGTATCCGACGAAGACCCTCCATCAATAAAATTGTCACGGGTATATACGACAGAAGGGAATGTTTCGGTTTCAGGTGGTGATGGATCTGATTGCGTGCAAGTAACCCAAGCCAAACCTATGAATAAGCTTTCTGATTGGAACAGTAATACTGTTTTCGGCTCAAATATCAGTGAGGTTGGCGGTGAGGATACGCCTTGGAGGTTTGTTAATGATGGGAAGAGTCTGCCTATTTTGACTGCCTTTCTTAAAGGTACTGTGCAGGCGACCTATGATTACTCCACGATGAACGGGACGAAGTCCAATGGCGGAGTGGACGTGGAGCGTGTCTATGACGGCACAGAGGCAAACTTGTCCAATATCTCTCTGTCAGGTGGTGTGGATCCGTCTGCCGTTACGGCAGTAACAGGAAAGATAAATGCAGAGCGGTATGCGAAGGATTCTACGAACTACAATAAGGAAGGAAATTTTGCCATCTTAACGCAGAACGATGCACAGCATGGCTATGATATCGCAGGGGGCAATCTGACCATCGTTCGCCGCAAGGTAATGGCAACGGCATCCTCAACGGAAGATCCTATCGTCAGCAAGCAATACGATGGAAAGGCATCTGTCTCTGCAGGAGGGACGATTGAAAGTGATATCGTAGATGCCAGCGGAGACACGGGTATCATTGCGGCAGATAAGGACAAGGTAACCATCAGTGCTACGAATGTTACACAGACCTACTATAAGACAGGGACAAAAAAGGGAGAGGAAACTGAGGCAGATCAAGACAGTACCGTTGGGAAGAACAAGCATGTGGTGGTCAATTATGCTGGGTTGAGTTTGGCAAATAAGACAGGCTATGCAGGGGTGGCAGAAAATTACGACCTCTCGGTAAATACTGCCAATTTCACCTCAGAACAGGGTTGTATTACGCCGAGAGAGCTGATCATATCTCTGAATACTTCTGAGGGGATCGATAAAGTCTATGATGGCACGACAAAAGTAGATGACACTTATCAGGCGAATACTAATCTTCGTATAAATGGAGAAGCACTGAAAGAAACTGGCAATAAGACAGGAGTTATGGAGGATACGATCAAGATCGGCTATAACAAAGATCTCCTTGCCTATGAGAATCCCAACGCAGGGGAAAAGTCCATTACCTATGGCGGGATCACGATTCTTGAACCAACCTCCGCTGTTGCCAAGAACTATCTCTTGAAGGACACAAAGGGCAATATTGTTTACGATGCAACGGGGTACTATGAAGGATACGATGAGCAGGGAGAGCGTGGCTCCAAGAGCGTAAACGCAACGGGAGAGATCTTCAAGCGTCATATTGATAAGGATAAATTTCAAATCTATCAGAATGGAAAGCTTGCCGATACGAGCAAGGTTTATGATGGAACATCTGCTTATGGAGAGGCAACGAACCTGAGTACGGCTGACATTTTGGAAGGGGACAGGGAAAAAATCACCTTTACCCCAACGGGTAACGGTATATTCAAAGATAGGAATGGGACGGAAACAGCCAAAGCGACTGACAATAACGGTGCGGCACAGATTGCTTATCAGGTCGAGATTACAGGCGATACTGATGCTATAAATAACTATACCTTTGGTGAAAGTGTGCATGGTGCTGCTGCAATTTCCAATACGGAGGTCAGTGGTGCGGGCAGGATTGAGAAACGCAAAATCTACCTTGCCCTAGAACAGAGTACAAATATTGATAAGGACTATGACACGACTGCGGATGTCCTAGAGAAATACAAAAAGGATAATGTCGTATATGCGGCTATTTCGGGCTATGACTACAACCGATTGGTGGGTGACGATACTTATACGGTTACGGCTACATACCAAAACACGAATGGAGAAGGTGCGGCAAACGTTCGTAGGCAAGATGTCAAAGATGCAAGCACGCCAGTCGTTGAAAATGGCAAGAAGGTTTTCTATACGATTGACATTGAGGGAGGAAATGCAGGAAACTATGCCCTGAAAACGGAAACATTAGAGGGTACTGGGAAAATCAACCCACTGGCAGTTCATGCTAAGGTGGATGACGTAACGAAGGTCTATGACGGCACGACAGCTGTGACGGAGAATTTGACCGACAAGGCATACTTGGTGGATAAGGACAATCAAAAGATTACCTATGAGGGTGTTTCTGTCAAGACTGGTGAGGACGGATTGATTGGAACATATGCCAGTGCGAACGTAAATGCTAATAGGGATGGTGGCGGTAAGGTCACTTATACCAATCTGAAACTCGAAGGCAACAACTCGATCAACTACGAATTTTCGGATAAGAGTGTAGAGGGCAAGGGAACGATTACACCAAGGGCGATCAATTCCATCGACGATTTGCTGCCAACATGGGGAAATGATATTCACAAGACCTATGATGGCAAAACAGCAGTTGGAGAGAATGCGAAAGATTATTTGGCACTTGCCGCAAAAGGCGTAACAAATGGCTCTCCTATCAACTATGCGATTGCTTCGGCAGATTATAACAGCAAGGATGTTGACACTGCAAAGCAGGTCAGCTATAAGGTAAATCTGGTTGCGGATACGGATCCGGATACATTTGGTAACTATACATTGACAACAAAAGATCTTACGTTAGAATCGAATCCTGAACAGGTAAAGGCATATATTGCACCGAAGGATGTTCAGGTTGCTATCGTGAACTCCAATCCAACCAAGGACTATGATGGAACAACAGACCTTCCTACCGACCTCTCTGGCAACAAATTGGTTGGTGAGGCATTGGTCAATATGACAGGTCTTGTGACGGGCGTAGAAGGTCTGAGTCCAACGAATGCGACCACGGCAGCCTACGATAGCAGGGATGCAGGGGATAAGGGCGTGATTTATGCCCTTGCGGTTAACGGGGACAGGGTGACGAACTATAACTTCGTTCCTATTGATACGTCAAAGACGGTCACGGCTAACAAGCTTCAAGGGGCAGGAACGATTGACAAGAGGACAATCGAGATATCCTTTGCGGACGATTTGGCACGTTCCTATATCAAGGATAATGCATCCGCAATGCCAACGAGCTGGACAATCACAAATGGCATTGCTGATGATCACCTGACCATTGATACGAGTAAGTTACAGGCATATTACGGTAAATGGAACGACAACAAGTTTACAACTGGTTCGCATGTGAATTCCACAGAGGGAGTGCCGGAGCAAAAGGATATTCTCTATGCGAACCTCTTGGATTCGTTGAAATCGGATGATGGCAAAGCATCCACGAACTATCAATTTGATTTTGGCAACAACACTGCCAACGTGACCTATGAGGATGGCACGACAGGCAGCTTGGTTTCCTATGTCCTGAATCAATCGCAGAATAAGATAAATCCGTATGCAGTAAAAGCTGATGAGATTACTTGGAAATGGAATCCTGAATCCAACCCGACGAAGGTATATGATGGCACAACAGGCTTTTCTGCTTATGCCGATTACCTCACAGCACATGTTACGCCAATGAATGCAGATTTGGCATATACGGCTGCGGCAAATTATGCTGACAGGAACGCAGGAACAGGAAAGACCTTGACGGTAGATGAAATTTCTTTGATTGCACCGACAGGTGAACACTCGGATGATTACACCTTGCCGGAATCCGCCGCAATCGCTCCACAGTCAACAGATAAGGCAATCATCACGCCAAAGGATGTTAAGGTCACTATTGTAAATACCGATCCAACCAAGGTCTATAATGGAACAACAGACCTTCCTACTGACTCCTCTGGCGATGCATTGGTAACAATGGAAGGCTTGCTGGATGGCGTAGAGAATAAGACTACGGGAGCGTATGCGGATAAGAATGCAGGAGAGAATAAGGATGTCAACTATGAGTTGAAGATTTCAGGTCAAGTTGACGGTGAGGAAGAGCTTCTTTCCAACTATAACTTCCTGCCGCAAAACGGTTCTGTATCTGGGAGTACGCTGACAGGAAAGGGAACGATTACGCCAAGGGAAATCTTGGTGAAGTTCACGAATGATGTGAAGAGATCCTACTATCAGGGCAATACGTCAGTGACAGACTTCACGGGGACAATTACGGGAGCGGACGGCAGGGAGGATGCCGTGGCAATGGCTGATGGGTTGTCATTGGACAATGAATTGGTCAAGGCATATTACGGTATATGGGATGACAATGCAAAAACCTTTACGACCAGTTCCCATGTAACGGAGAACGGTGAGAACCGCAAGGACGTTATCTATACGAGTGAATCTGGGAACTTGCTGACGGCAATTAAGAACTCTTCTGGCGAATATAATGACGGAAACTATAAGCTTACGGGAATTTCGAAGGATGCCGAGCTTCATGCAGAGGCAGGCTCTACGGAAACACCATCGAAGGCAAGCAGCTATGTCATTAACACGAGCGACAATCAAATTACACCGTATACATTCACGGCAGAGCAGGTTACATGGACTAAGAAGGCTGATGTAGCTGATAAGGAATATAATGCAAAAACGGATGTAGCTGGAACAGCGCAGGATTACCTTACGGCTTCACTGGCAGGTGCTGGCATTACAAACCTTGCGTATACGGCGGATATTGCCTATGTGGATAAGAATGCAGGAGAGAATAAGACCGTCAACTATGCCAACATCCAGCTGGTGACACCGAAAGAGCATGCAGATGATTACCAAATGACGGGCGGCACCTTTGAGATACCGGTGGGTGAGAAGGTTACGGGCAAGATTACGCCGAAGCTTATCGAGGTCAAGACCGATGGCTATTTGGTGAAACCTTATGACGGAACAATCACAGATATCTCTCAAAGCACGCTTGAGCATGATAATGCAATTTCGGGGGACAGCTTGACGATCAACGTCACGAACCAAGGCTATGCGGATAAAAATGCTACGATCGATCCGGAAGTGCTGAAAGGTGATGGAACCAATAAGGTTTCTTATCTTGTGACATTGGATGGTGCGGACAAGAACAACTATTATTTGGCGAATACTGACGGAATTTACAAGGTAGACGGTGATATCAAGAGGCTTGTGGTTACGGTAGACTGGGTAAAGGACACAGGGATTGACAAGGAATATAATGGCGATTCTTCCGCGGCAACCGATGGTGTTATTAACGTAGACTTGAGCAAGGTTCTTGATGGAGAGGTTGTGTCCGTTGCAGGAAATTATGTGGATAGTGAAGGAAATTCGGACAAGAACGTGGCAAGGGATGCAAGCGGAAAAGCAGTGACCAAGAATGTGGTCTATTCGCTCATTGGTGAAAATGGTACAAATGCGGGCAACTATGTGATTCGTACCTCATCGGGCGAGGCTTTGGGAGTTGGTACAGGAACGATTACACCAAAGCAGATTAAAGTTGAAGTGAATAGAACCGATTCATCGAAGTATACCAAGACGTATGACGGCAATTCATGGCTGACGACGGATCAGGCTGTCCTTCTGGAAAATCTCTTGACACCAGAGGTAGATGCAGATAATAGGAATATGGTGGATGGTAAGATTCGGTTGACGATTGACAATGAAACTGTCAATCTGTGGCTGGAGAAGAAGGCACAGTATCTCGATGCGGACGGCAAGGCAAACAAGAATGCAGGAGAAGGTCTTGGTGTCAACTATTACCTCCAATGGGATAGCGTCAATCACGAACTGGTGCGTGTAGGAGAGGATGATTCCCTGACCTATACCGGCTATAAGGATGGGACGGTAGGTGCCACTCTGACGGCGCACGATCTCGGCACGATAGAGAAGCGAAAAATCAAGATTACCGGTGCAGATCGGCTTGAGAAGGTTTATGACGGAACAGGGAACGTAGATGGGACATTTACGAATTTCGAGTATACCAATGCGGATGATTCTCCTATCGTATTGACGAATGACGAGGGTGACACCATTACGGAAGAAATCAAGGTAACAGGAAATGCGATGTATAAAGATATTGTGGGTGACGAGGGCTACCATGCTTTTGATGAGGATGATAACCAAATCGTGTACAATGTCAATTACACCAATCTTGCCTTTGATGCAGGAGCGTATGATGTCAACAAGAACTATGAGCTGGCAGAGGGACTCTCTGATAAGGCAACAGGGAAGGGTATCATTAACCGCAGGGATATCAAGGTCGATACGGCAGTTTCGCCAACGGGAAGCTATGTCGGGGAGGTGCTTCCGAAGCAGGCATTCTCCGGCAAGGTATACGGCTTTATTGACGGGAGTACGGAAAATATTGACGGGGATACGCAAGATTGGAAGCTGGGATACCAAGAAGGAGATGCTCCTTCCAAGGATGTCGCAGGGGAACATGCGGTTCATGCTTGGTACAGGGGAAGTGAGATTGCAGGGACACCTGTAGCGTATGGAAGGGATTACCAGCTGACGGCAGGAACGCTTGGCATGTACCGCGTGAGCGAAAAACCGGTACCGCCGAAGCCAATTCCACCGAAGCCGACACCAACGCCAACACCAACGCCGACACCAACGCCAAAACCGTGGGATGATGGCGGTTCAGGAGCTTCCGGCGGCAGCGGTGCAGTGGAGATGGCAAAGCAAACGGCACAGCTAATTGACAAGCTGAACGAGGAGAACCGCAGGAAGGGACTTTCGGAGGTTCCGCATACGCAAGCTGTGGATACGGCAATTTGGGAAAATACTGTTGCAAGCGTGGAACGAATCTCGAACATCAATGCTACGGAGGGCGGATTTGTGCCGGATGCGACGGCATATACGCAGGCATCCAAGGACAGTGCAAATTCCTTGTCCAATGCGGCATCGGTTGGGTTTGAATACCAAGCAGGCGGCAGTGCCCAGGCGGCAGGCAACCTTTCGGAGATGAGGACAGTAGGTGCTGATTCCATCGTGAATGTGAGACTGGCAGAGGGCGGTGTGTCTTCCGAGGGCTTTGCTGTGGGCTTCCATGTGACAGACGAGCAGGCAGACAAGAAAGCAGAACCCAAGATAGATGTGCAGGTAAGCAATGTGTCTGACTCATCCGTGGAGTATTTGGAGGATGAGGAGAATGAAAAGCAGAGGCAGGAGAAACGTGAGCTGATGAGCGAGCATGTTGGGATAGAGCTGTCGGGTGATGGCGTGAATCTTGCTGTCTGAGGCTATAGTAAAGGGGATTTGGCATGAAAAAGAAATGGTTTTGCAATTTGACAGGAGCAGCGGCAGTTGTGCTTTCCCTAGGGATCTCCTGCACGGCGTTTGCTGCGTCCTCGATTTCCCATCCGGGGAGCGAGGTTGCGGAGGAAGCGGCAAGGAACGTGCAGGCAGATGTGGAAAACCGCACGGAAGCAGGAGCAGGGGA
The DNA here is from genome assembly GCA_045617105.1 of Selenomonadaceae bacterium. Taxonomy (GTDB): domain Bacteria; phylum Bacillota; class Negativicutes; order Selenomonadales; family Selenomonadaceae; genus CALELM01. Next base: position 10,543 of record JAZLHW010000058.1, read on the forward strand.
GCAGGCAGAGGTCAAGTTTACGATACGGAACATTCGCTTGGATGCAGCCGAGCTGGAGCTTGACAAGGCAGCCCTCACGAAGCTGCTGGAGCCTGTGGTTCATCGGGAGATCACGTTGGCAGAGCTGAACAAGACGGTAAATGAGATTACGGTTTATTGCCGCAGCCAAGGCTATCCGGCAGCGGCGGCATTCCTGCCGCCGCAGGAGAGCAATGACGGAACGGTGACGATACAGGTGATTCCCGGACGTTATGGCGAGATCAAGCTGGACAACCAGAGCAGCCTCAAAGATACCGTTGCAGAGGGCTTTACCAAGGGATTGAAATCCGGCGACATTATCCGCACGAGAAAGCTGGAAACAGCACTCTATTCCCTGAGCGAAGTCGTTGGTACTAAGACAGTGGGTGTATTGAGCCCCGGCAAGGAGTTCGGTACGAGTGACTTGACGGTAAGGCTGAATGATCCGGAAAAGAAGAATACAACAGTTGCCTATGTGGAAAACTACGGAAGCAGTTCCTCGGGACGCTACCGCTATGGATTGCAGGAGAGCCTGTACAATCTCAGCGGCATGGGAGACAAGGCAAACCTCGGTATCCTGTTCTCCAATCGCAATCTGCACAACTACTACGGAAGCTATGAGTTCTTGGTCGGCAGGGGCGGCACGACACTTGGCATTGGCTACAGCCGCATGGATTACCAGACAGGCTATGAGAGCTTGGGCGGCGATACAGACGGCACGGCAGATACGATCAGCATTTTCGGAAGCCGTCCGCTCATTCAGCAGGCTGACAGGAAGCTGACGCTGACCTATGGCTTTGATCATCGGCGCTTGCGGGACAATCTGAAATATGGAATCGCAGGGACTTCATTTGTGATCCAGAATGAGGGAGAGAAGCAGTCCAATGCCGTAAATGTCGGAGTGAATGGCTATACAAAATGGCCGACAACGAACCTGAGCTATAATGCAAAGCTGACTGCCGGAAATTTGACTGGAGAAAATACGCTGACGGTCTCCAGCGGCACGCAGAGGGTAAGCAGTGTGCAGGATGCAGGGGCGAGAGGTGCGTTTGCCAAGATGGAGGGGAGCGTGCAGGCTGTGCAGTCTCTCGGCCATAGCAGTGATGTTTTGATGAAATTCTCCGGACAAAAGGCAAGCCGCAATCTTGACAGTTCGGAGCAGTTCTACCTCGGTGGCGCAAATGGTGTCCGTGCTTATCCGCAGGGCGAGGGAATGGGCGATGATGGCTGGATCTGGACAACGGAGTTCCGTTACCATACAGATATTCCCGGACTTGCGCTCAGTGCCTATTACGATCTCGGGCATACCTACAATCGGTGGGAGACTGGCAGGGAAAATATGACGCTTTCCGGCTGGGGCTTGGGCGTGAGCTATTCCAACCCCGGCGACTGGTTCGCTCGTCTGGATTATGCCCGCAGGATCGGGCTGGATCCCAATGCCAGCAAGGATGCGGAAGCCTCCGGCAGACTTTGGTTCATGCTCGGAAAAATTTGGTAAGTCTTTGTATTTGTTTTTTGGTCAAGAAAAACGGCTTCGGGTTTCCGAAGCCGTAATTTTTTTGCAGAATGCGGCGATTTGTTAAATGAAGTCTTTGCTATATTTGCAAGCAATATGATATAACGAAGCTAAGATGTCCCCTTCTTCAACAGCTTGCTGTAAGTGGGGAAGCCAAATTTTAAACAAGCGGCAAGCATATCTCCCGCTTCGTTGAAACGCTGTCATAGGAAGAAAATGCTTGTTGCATTTTCTTCATTGAGTGCGTTATAATATATCGCAATGTGTATTTCATAATGTGGTAGGAGAATGAATTTATGAAGGGTTTGTCTTGGAATCGCAAGGAGCAGTTGACCTTGCGGATAAGTCTTGGTGTTATGACGAGTGTGTTCAGCATGGTGCCGCTCGCCGCAGCAGCAGATACGAGTTATGATGCCTCGGAGGAAGCTGTGCAGAGCCGTGATAAAGCGGATAATGCAGCAGACGATTCACAGAAACCGGAGGCATCATCGAGCAAAAAACGATTGGCGGCTCCTTGCGATGACGGTGAAACGGAGAGAAGCGGCAGGGATCGTTTGACAGGAAACTTAAAAGAACGTGCTTATCATGCGGGCGGGCATGATGTGCTGATGCAGGATGCGGCGATTCATCGGGGATATTCTTTGAATACAGGCAGTGTCGGCAGTGCCAAGCGTGTCATTGTTACGGTGGATCTGTCACAACCAGTGAAAATTGACGGGCAGGCAGGCGGATCCTCTGCGGAAGCAAGGACGATCAACGTAGATCTGGACAAGGTATTTGCTGAAAAGAAAGCAGATGCTCTTGCACAGGAAAAGGCTGGTACAGCAGGAAGGGAACAGACTGCGGCAGCCAAGAATGAACCATGCGATTTAATAGGTGCGGTCAACGGGCAGCATGTGCTTCGAGGTTCGGATGTCGATGCTTCGGCGGTCGGGGACAGCTCGCTTGCGGAAGGAGGACAGGCGAGCCTGCATGGAAAGTATGGTACTCCCGTTTTGAATGATCCAGAGGATGGAAGCCAATGGCTGGAGGAGCAGCGAGCGGGAGAACCTTCGGCTGCAGAGGAAACGCAGTCCCAAGGATTTTATGGGAAGAAGATGCGTCTTGCTATTGATAATGAGTCTGTCAACCGCTGGCTGGAGAAGAAGGAACAATATCTTGGCTCGGCTGACAGCTCGGCTAAGGGTGAGAGCAGAATTCTTGGGGATAACTATATTGTCCAGTGGGACAGCGTGAATCATGAGCTGGTACGGGTCGGCAGGGACGATTCCTTGACCTATACGGGGACAGCAGGAACGTCTTTGGCAGAGCATGGTACTGCTATGCCTGAGAAACGGTCAATCAGAATCGTTGGTGCAGGGCATTTTGAGAAGGTCTATGAAGCAGCAGAACAGACGGAGAAGCTGTCTGGACAGTATGCAGCTGCAGAAGAATCCATGCATGAGATAAAGGAAAATGAGGAGCCTGCGGAAAAGCTCACAGCAGAAGGCAAGATCCGTAATGAAACTTATGAAACGCTTGCTTCTGATGCAGGTGCTTATGACGCAGGGCGGAATGATGCACAGCTCGAAGGCATGATGGATCGTGCGGCTGGTTCTGCTTCGGTCAATCAAGGTGATTTTTCATTAGAGGCAAAGGGCAATGCCCAAGAGGGTGTATGGCAGGATATTGTCGGAGCAGATACGGGAGTACCTGCAAATGCTGGCAGTCAGGAGCAGGAGTACAGTGACGGAGAGAGCCAGCTTTGGAATGGTTCCGGAGAACAGTCTGCCTATGCATGGTACAGGGAGGATTCCATGAGCGGAACTGTGGGGATGCAGGAGGAGAGCAAGCAGGAAGCACAGGGAACGCTTGAGGTGTATCGAGAGCCAGAGGAAGACCTTGAATTTTCATATCGGGCAAATGGTGCTATGCGGACGGTAGGGAAACTTTCGGGAATGAAGGAAGCAGAGGCTGGTTCGCTTATCAACTTGACAGAGGCAAGCAGGAAGAGCCATGCAGGAAACTTTGATGTAGGCTTTCATGTGACGGACAGTCATGCAGATATGCAAGCACAGCCAACTGTCGATGTGCGGGTCGGAAATGCATTGGAACAGGCTTGGGAAAGCAGGGAAGCAGAACTGCTGGACTGGCAGGAAGAAAACGCTGTTGAGGCAGAAAACGCAGGGAAGGTGCAGGAGAATCGCAAGGAAGGCATGAGCCTTGGGACGGCGAAGAAGTCCAAAGAAGGATTCACGATACGGAATATCTGTCTGGATGCTGTGGGACTGGAGCTTGACCAAGCGGAGCTTACGGAGCTTTTGAATCCTTTGCTTCAGCAGGAAGTCACGTTGAAGGAGATTGGACGGACGGCAAAGGATATTACCGCTTATTGCCGCAGTCATGGATATCCGGCTGCTGCAGCTGTTATTCCGCCGCAGGAGAGTGAAGATGGAACGGTGAGGATCCAAGTGCTTCCCGGACGTTTTGGTGTGACCAAGCTGGATAATCAGAGCAGCATGGAGAATGCTGTGGCAGAGACGGCAATAGGGGCATGGAAGACGGGAGAGATTATCCAAGCCAAGACTGTGGAAGGAACCTTGCGTTCCCTCAAGCAGATCAGTGGTGCGAAAGTGGTCTGTGAAATGGCTCCAGGCAAAGAATTTGGAACATGTGATTTGACAGTGCATATTGGGGTATAACGAAGCTAAAGATGTCCCCTTCTTCAACAGCTTGCTGTAAGTGGGGGAAATCAAATTTAAACAAGCGGTGAGCATATCTCCCGCTTCGTTGAAACGCAAATTGGAGGGAAAATGCTTATGGCATTTTCTTGAACAATGGCGTTATAAAAATGGGGCTGCTGCACGCAAAATGTAACGTGCAGCAGCCTTTTTGATGCAAAAAAGACATGAATTTGGGGCAAGGGCAAATACTGATTGTTTTGGATACTGCACCAATTATGCGTATCATGTATTACTGTTTACAAAATCTTTTATCCCATTAGCAAATTTTACTCCTGCTTTCTGTGTGAAGTTAAAGCCCATAAATACACCGATAACTATACCAACCAAAGCACCTGCTCCGCTTGCTTCTAATCCTGTAACAACAATTTTAACCAGTGCTAACAAAATAGCATTTTTGATGAAAGCAAACCTGATACTGCTAATAATCGGTGGCAGTATTTTGTCAAAATTTTTCATAATCGGAAGGTCGATGATGCGAGACAGTCGTTGGTACAAAATAATGATGTTTAAAGTGGTAGCAATTCCCATCGTAGGTAATGCTCCCGCTAAAGCACCCGTTATGGAGTGCTGGTTAGTCAAGTCCATATTTGTGTGTAAATTGCCTTTAGGCATCTGATGGGATTAAGCTGCCAGCAGAGCAGTCTGTTCCTCAGCAATCAGGTGCAGCTTCTCACGCACATTTGAGCCAAGCATATCCTGGTATGCCTTCTTGCTGAAGATTGCTTTCCTGACCTGACAGATTGGAGAGGCCCCTGTTGTTCTCACGAACCTTGAAATAGGTGGCGTCTACCGTGAGGAACGGATAGCTTCCTTCGATGGGGCGCGCTTGGAAGTCCTTGACCTCCTTGGTCAGATCCTTGCAAACATCTGACACCGCTGACTTGGAGATGCTGGTCCGCAAAGTCTTTGTATGTTCTTTATTGTGGAAACTGGAAGTGTGAAGGTGTATAATAATATGTACAGAAATATTTTAGCATTTAACTAATGAGAAAGAGGGCGAGCGTATGAGCCTGATGAATGTGCAGATAGCAATTCCCGAAGCAATGGCACCTTTTGCTATGGCGGAAGATGAAGCTGGGTGCATGACTCGCAATGCCATGATACTGTACCCTTTTATCCAGCGTGGAGAGATTTCTCATGGCTACGCAGCTGAGGTTTTGGGGGTACACAAGATTGACTTGATAGAACTGTACGGGGGATTGGGATTGCCTTATTTTACACAGTCGGAAGATGAGCTGATGGAAGATCTGGATGCGTTGAAATCTGTGAGGGGCAAGGGCAAATGCTGATTGTTTCGGATACTACACCGATTATATCCCTAATAAAGGCAAAACACCTTGAACTGCTGGAAACTATGTTTCAAACAGTCATGATTCCCCAAGCCGTTTATGATGAACTTGTCTGTAACACGCGTTTTGCAGACGAAGCTGATGTTGTAAAACAAAGCAGATTCTTAAAGGTTATCGCTGTTCAGAATATGAGTTCTGTTGCAGAGATACGCCAGTCAGAAAAACTGGATGCTGGAGAAAGTGAGGCGATTCTTCTTTCTAAAGAACAATCAGCTGACGTACTGTTGATGGACGAACACCGCGGGAGACAGGCGGCTAAACGGCTGGGTATCAATATTACCGGTACGGTAGGTATACTATTGCAAGCATATGACGAGACGCTGTTGAGTGGGCAAGAAGTTCTTGATTGTTTGGTACATATGAAAAATTCTCAAATTCGCATCAGCAAAACGTTAATGGCGTATGTGGAGAAATATATCCTCAGCTGATCGGGATATGACATCATAAATAAAGAAGGCTTCCTAATGTTAGTTACCGTGCATTAGGGAGCCTTTTGCGTTAATTATCCAATTGCAAAAAATAACCGGGCATCAAAAACATTTTGATGCCCGGAAGCCTTTTTCGTGGCGGAGCGGGAGAGATTCGAACTCTCGCACCGGTTACCCAGCCTAACGATTTAGCAAACCGTCCTCTTCAGCCTCTTGAGTACCGCTCCGTGGCGGAGAGGGTGGGATTCGAACCCACGGTGCCGTAAGACATCACTGGTTTTCAAGACCAGCTCCTTAAACCACTCGGACACCTCTCCACAAGAAAACATTATAGCAAAGGAAGGGGAATAATGTCAAATCTATCTTGTTGTTTCCTTTGAAAAAAGCTGGTATAACGAAGCTAAAGATGTCCTCTTCTTCAACAGCTTGCTGTAAGTGGGGGGAAACCAAATTTAAACAAGCGGTGAGCATATCTCCCGCTTCGTTGAAACGCAAATTGGAGGGAAAATGCTTATTGCATTTTCTTGAACAATGGCGTTATAATCTATGGAAGTGCTGACGCTTGCGTTGGCATGTCAGAAAAATACCGTTCTCCGTTGTGGGAAGGTACTGGTTATGGAGCAGGGGATGCAATGAAGATAGCATTTTTTGATTCGGGAATCGGAGGTCTTGCAGTGCTTCATCATGCAATGAAGGTACTGCCGGGCGAGCAGTTCATTTTTTATGCGGACGAGGATCATGTGCCGTATGGAACAAAGTCGCGTGAGGAAGTCCGTGGTTTTGTCGAGGAAGCTTTTGCTTTCTTGTCAAAGCAGGACGTAAAGGCGATCGTGACGGCATGCAATACGGCTACCAGTGTGGCTGTGGAGGAGATGCGGCAGCTGTATGACATTCCTATCATTGGAATGGAGCCTGCCGTGAAGCGGGCATTGGATATGGATGGAAGCCACCGTGTGCTGGTGACGGCAACGCCCATTACGGTAACGGGCGAGAAGATGCGTGAGCTGGTGCGGACCGTGGATCTGGGGCATTTGGTAGATCTGCTGCCGCTTCCCCGTTTGGTGGAGTTTGCAGAGAGGTCGGAGTTTCAGTCCGAGGAAGTGATGGAGTATCTCAGGACACAGCTGGCACCTTATGATCTGGCGCAGTATTCCGCATTGGTGCTTGGCTGTACGCATTTCAATTATTTCAAGAGTTCGTTTCGGAAGCTGCTGCCGGATTCCGTGCGTTTCGTGGACGGCAATTCGGGGACTGTGAAAGAGCTTGTCCGCCAGCTTCGGTCAAGGGATCTCTTGGAAACTCTCCCACAGACCGTGGATTATTATTATTCGGGGCGCAAAGTCATGGATCTGCTGGAGCTGGGACGCTTGCAGGGCTATCTCCGACGTTTGGATGAGATGTATTTCTTGGATTAACGGCTTGACTTTTTGGCTTGTTTGTTCTAGTGTAATGTAATGCATGAAACTTGCTTCAAGGAATAGGGAGGTCTTTTTTTTGTCATACAGTGCAGAGTGCCGAGTAAATTTTTTTGATACGGATGCGATGGGTGTTGTGCATCATGCAAATTATGTCCGTTGGTTCGAGGTTGGCAGGGTGCATTATCTGCGTGAGGCTGGTGTCGTGCTGACAGATATGATGGCAGACGGCATTATGTTTCCGATTACGGAGGTTCGGGCGAAGTATCTTTCTCCTGCTCGCTACGATGATGTCTTGTTGGTGGAAACGACGGCAAAGGCACTGACAAAAGCAAAGATGGAGTTTACTTTCCGTGTGCTTCGCAAGGAGACGGGTGAAGTTCTTGTAACGGGATATACACAGAATGTGTATACGAGTGAGGAAACCGGAAAAATAGTTCGCTTGCCCGATAAATATTATTTGAAGCTGAAAGCCGCTATGGAAGCGGAGCAAGGTTGATGGGAGGAGTTACTTTGTTTATTTTGTACCTGTTGGCAGGTGTTGTGATTGCGGCTGTCTTGCTGGCAAGGCTTTATTTGGCAGCAGTCGGCAAGGAGGATATCGTGGCGAAGGTGGAGAACCGCACGCCTTTTGCCGTGGAGGAGCAGACAGAGACGAGCATAGTTCTTTCTACGAAAATTGAGTTTGTCAATGAAGGAAAGCAGTGTGCAACCATCATGGATGCTTTTGTCCGCCCGCTGCTTCCCTATGAGCAGTATGACGGCATCGAGGCAAGAGGAAAGGCAGAACGAGAGGGAGCACCTCGTGAGGACGATTATTTTGAGGCATATATTTTGCAGAAAAAGGGTTATGTGCGAAACGAGGATCGTGCCAATTTTATTGCGAAGATCCGTTTGACGGCTCGCAAGGGAATGAGCCTCAAGGAAGCTCTTTCCCACATGGTAGATGTCCCCATGGACTTCATTTGGCAGGAGACGGGGCGTACTCCGTGGCATTACCGTAAGTTCCAAATTACATTGACGGCAGAAGAAATTGCAAGTCTCGCAGGCGTTGAGCTTGTGAAGGATTGAGGAGGAGAACGATGGCAGAGATGGAAATTATTCCAGTGCCTACGCGCATTTTGACGCAGAAGGATGATATCGTTGATGCGATCGAGCGTTATACAAAGGGCAAGGTTACGGCAGATGATCTCGTTTGCTGTGCAGAGAGCGTTGTTGCGATCACGCAGGGACGTTTGGTGCGTCCGGAGGAGCTGGAGATCTCCGGTGCGGCGCAGTTTTGCTGCCGGTTTATTCCTGATTATGGCAGTTTGGCAAGTCCGCATGGGATGCAGTCCCTGATGAATGTGGAGGGCAAGTGGCGTGTGGTCTTTGCACTTTTTGCAGGCTTCCTCGGAAAGCTTGTGGGACAAGGCGGACTTTTTTATAAATGGGGCGGCGAGCAGACGGCAATGATCGATGATGTTACGGGGACGATGCCCCCGTTTGACAAGTGTATCGTCTATGGGCCTGCGGAGCCTGACAATGTGGCAGCCCGTATCAAGGAACGTGTCGGATGCTTTGCGGCGATGATCTCTGATGTCAATGACCTCAAGCGTTCCCGTGTGGTCGGTGTTTCGGCTGGATTGGACGGGGAGCTTGCGGCAAAGCTCTTGCTGGATAATCCGTTCGGCAACGCTTCACAGAAGACACCAATCTGTATTATCAAGAATTACAGACAGTATCAGGAAAAGAATTCGTCCATGTAAAAGGGTTCTCCTTGGAATGCGGGAAATCGCCAAGGCAATTTCCTGCTTTCCAAGGAGTTTTGTTTTTCGGAGGTTTTTCACATGCGAAGAATGGATGGTCGTGCCTGCAATGAGAAACGACGTGTGAAGATGATACGGGGATTTCAGAAGTATCCGGCAGGCTCGGTATGGATCGAGATGGGAAATACGAAGGTGATCTGCGCAGCAACGGTGGAGGATCGTGTGCCGTTCTTTTTGAAGGGTACGGGAACGGGCTGGATCGCGGCGGAGTATTCGCTATTGCCAAGTGCAACTTCTACCCGCACACAGCGAGAGGTGATGAAGGGCAGGGCAACGGGACGCACGCAGGAGATACAGCGGCTGATCGGCAGAGCCCTGCGTTCTGTCGTTGACCTCAAAGCACTGGGGGAACGGACGGTACATATTGACTGCGATGTAGTGCAGGCAGACGGCGGGACAAGGACGGCAGCTATTACGGGGGCATTTGTTGCACTGGTCGAGGCGTGCGAGACTTTTTATCGAAAGGGCAATGTTTTTCCTGTCAAGGATTTCCTCGCTGCTGTTTCCGTTGGAATCTCTGATGCGGGTGAGCCGATCTTGGATCTGTGTTATGAGGAGGATTCCCATGCAATCGTGGATATGAATGTCGTGATGACGGGATGCGGGGAATTTGTGGAGGTGCAGGGAACCGGCGAGGGGAGACCTTTTTCTCGCAGGGAGATGGATCAGCTGCTTGCGTATGGGGAAAAGGGTGCTATGGAGCTGATATCTTATCAAAAAGATGTGCTTGGCGGCCAGTTGGTCTGGCGTGTCGGACGTGAGGGGTGAAGGTATGAAGAAGATTGTGATAGCAACCAAAAATCAAGGGAAGCTTCGTGAAATGCAGGACGCATTTTCTTTGCTGCCTGTGGAGGTCGTTTCACTGGAAACCTTCGGGGAGCTTCCTGATGCGGTAGAAGATGGTGCTTCCTTTGCGGAGAATGCCCGTATCAAAGCGGCATTTTACAGGGAGCTTACGGGGTGTGCCTGCATAGCAGATGATTCCGGCTTGGAGGTCGAGGCGCTGGGTGGTGCGCCTGGCATCTATTCAGCACGTTTTTCTGGCAGCCATGCAGATGATGACACGAACAATGCAAAGCTTCTGTCGGAGCTTTCCCGTGTCGGTGCGGAGGAATCGCCGGCAGATTATCGGTGTGCCTTGGTATTTCTCGATACGAACGGCAAGGAGCTCTTGACGGAAGGGCGATGCGGTGGTTCCGTGAAAAAAATTGCGAAGGGAAGCAATGGATTTGGCTATGATCCTTACTTCTATCGGGGAGAGCGGACGATCGCGGAGATGAGTTTTGAGGAAAAGGACAAAATCAGTCATCGGGGCGAGGCGCTCCGCAAGATGGCAGCAGAACTGCAGCAGTATTTGAAAGGTTGAGGTGTCAAATGAAGGTAGGAATTATCAGCGATACACATGGGAGCATGGAAGCGGTCGATTGGGCAGTGAGTGAGGCACAGGACGTGGAGCTTTGGATCCATGCAGGGGATTGCTCCGGCGATCATGCATATCTTGCCAAGATGTCAGGCGTTGAGGTTCTCGGCGTGGCTGGGAATTGCGATTGGCCGAATGAAAATATTCCCGACGAGAGAGTTGTTGAGGCAGGGGGACATAGGATCCTTGTAGCGCATGGACATACTTATGGGGTACGCTATGGGACGGATATGCTTGCGGAAGCCGCAAGAGATCTGGATTGTGATATTGCTGTTTACGGCCATACGCACGTTATGGAATGTGTGCAGGAAGATGTCTGTATCCTTAATCCCGGAAGTGCGGCAAGACCTAGAGACGAGGTACGTCCTTCTTTTATGACCGTGGAACTGGCAGAGGGGAAAAGACCAGAGGTCGAGACCTATCGCAGGCAGGTATAACGAAGCTAAGATGTCCCCTTCTTCAACAGCTTGCTGTAAGTGGGGGAAGCCAAATTTTAACAAGCGGTGAGCATATCTCCCGCTTCGTTGAAACGCAAATTGGAGGGAAAATG
>JAZLHW010000059.1:0-44503 GCA_045617105.1 Selenomonadaceae bacterium
TAAGATGTCCCCTTCTTCAACAGCTTGCTGTAAGTGGGGGAGACAAATTTTAACAAGCGGTGAGCATATCTCCCGCTTCGTTGAAACGCGAATTGGAGGGAAAATGCTTATGGCATTTTCTTGAACAATGGCGTTATAATGAGAAATATATGCCTAAAACATTTGATAAAATATTATAAACATACAACACCACTGAAAAACAATTTAACAATAAGCCAACAACACACCCAAATGCTGACAACTTAAATCCCTCATTCCAATCTTCTTTCATAGATTGTACAGTTGTCCAAACGCCAGCAGCTATAAGCAATATCAAAGCAACACTAATCATTATAATATTCAGTTTAGTACATAAAAGAACCAAGCCAATATTTACAAGTCCAAATATAATACAACCTTTCCACTGTGGCTTTGATATATTATTTTTTCTTCCATTAGTATATTCTTCCTTTCCGCTAAAAATTTAAAATTTATCTATCTAACTCTTTTTCACTCGTTAAATCATATTCGATAGGGTCTGAGAATAACAAAGGTATTAATAAATTACAGAACCATTGATACAAAAGGAACAAAGGAGGGCATGACAAAATTCAAAAACATTTTGTCATGCCCTCCCTATCTTATTTCAGCGAATAGTCGTAATACTTGTCATACCGTTCGTAAATCGAAACACTCATGGTTTTATTTTCAAGATCATAAACCGTATTATGTGCTGTAAACCAAAGTCCGTTCGGATTTTCTAGTTTAGGATCTTTCAATAATTTTTCCATTAGTGCCTCATCCTGTTTCATTCTGTCAAGGATTTCCAAACTATGCTCTTTCCTGTTTGCATAATTTATGAAGGTTTCACCAAAAACAGGATGATCTGAGAAGCAGGTATACGGATTATCCAAATTTTCTCCGGGAGCATATTCCCCGTCTTGGCGGTTTGAATTGGAGAAGCGGATCGACTGCATCAGTGCTTTCATTGTCTCAATCGAATCAACCGTATTTCTGTTATCGATAAGTTTGCGATATCTTTCGACTCCCACCGAATTATCCGAATAGATATTCTTTTCGATATCCGCAAGATGCAGATGGAAATTGGTCAGTACGGATTCATCTTCCATAACAATGAGCTTTTCACCGTCTGGCTTGGTATTGTCAAATTCCACAACATAGGTTTTATCTTTATCGGTTATGAGAAAATGAAGTTCATATCCCACAGCAACAAGCCCCATGACATCACGGGTGTTGACAATATCAATATTCTTCAGCAGTTCGATTGCTTCATCTGCTGTCGCGGCCTTGTCAAGCAAATACCTGACGACACAAAGCTGTGCAACTTCTTCCTTCCCAGGATTTGTGTGCATGGTCAATCCGCCGACATCGACAGCATTGACACAATTGCTTTCAACAGCAAGCCCTTTTTCGTTGATACCGTCAAGAAGCATCAATGGAATAAGTTTTTTTGCATCTTCATCAAGCCCAGACTCCATGACATCACTCGAAAGCCACAGTAAACCGCCTACCATTCCAACGGTAGCATAGCGATCCTTCTTTCCTGTAGTTTTAACCACGATCTCTGCGACATCTCCGGCAACAAAATCAAAGTTCCGCCCCAAATAGCTGCCTTTCTTGACAGCAGAACAGCCACCCTGCAAAAAGTCAATATTGCCATATCCGCTTTTTGTCAAGAGATACCCGTAATCGTAATCATCGCAAGTGACCTCATACAGGTTAGCTGCAATCTTTTTATAGTCGTCATATCCGTTGGCTTCTCCTTTTGTGCAGCGGCAAAGGAAAAGAGCAACCATCAGTACCATAATAATTGACAATACTTTTCTCATCATTATCTCCCTTCAAAAAACGTATTAAATTCATCTGGCTGTTGCTCTTCTTTAACACATTCTATGCCAAGAAATGATAGATAACACCTACCACTGCCACAGGAGCAGCAAGCCATACCAAGCATCCCTTGGAGGAGGACTGTTTTTCAGCAGCATTGCAGCTGCGCAGTTTTTCCTTTGCTTCCGGACTTCCTTTCTCTGCCGCCTTTCCGTACCACTTGACAGCTTCTTCCATGTCTGCCGGAATTCCCTTGCCTAACAAATAGCAGTCACCGAGGTTGATCTGCGCCATGATATCTCCCTGGTCTGCTGCCTTGTGATACCAGTAAAATGCCTCTGACGGATTTTCGGCAACGCCCATGCCTGTACCATAGCAATCCCCCAAAATACTCTGTGCCTCAGCGTATCCCTGTTCTGCCGCCATCTTGTACCACTTAACAGCCTGCACACCGTCTTTCACGACACCGTTGCCTTCACTGTAGCAATCCCCAAGATTTATCTGTGCTACAGCATGTCCCTGCATAGCTGCTTTTTGATACCACCTCGCAGCCATTGCCTTATCCTCAGCAATTCCTATGCCCCGATAGAAACAAAAGCCCAAAAGATTCTGTGCTTCCGCCAGTCCCTGCTTTGCCGCTTTCTCATAGCACTTGACAGCCTCCGCCTTGTTCTCCTCAATGCCTCTGCCAAATCGGAAGCAATCTCCCAAGTTGATCTGTGCTTCTGCACTGCCTTGCTCGGCCGCCTTTTGATACCACTTGACTGCCTCTGCTTCATCCTTTGCTGTCCCTGCACCCATTCGATAGCAATCTCCCAAGGAATTCTGTGCATCAACATTACCCTTCTCGACCGCCTTTTGATACCACTTGACTGCCTCTGCTTCGTCTTTTGCTATTCCAGTACCCTTTCGGTAGCAGTCTCCCAAGGCATTCTGTGCCTCAACATACCCTTGTTCAGCTGCCTTTTGATACCATTTGACGGCTTTGCTTTCGTCCTTCAATGCACCTATGCCAAACTGGTAGCAAGTCCCTAAAGCATACTGCGCATCAGCCTCACCTTTTTCTGCTGATTTTTTATACCACTTAGCGGCTTCTGCTTCATCTTTCGCAATGCCTATACCCTGCCGATAGCAATATCCCAGCCAGCACGCAGCCTTCGCATCCCCCTGCTCCGCCGCCTTTTGATACCACTTGACTGCCTCTTTCTCATCTTGGGAAACTCCTATACCAGATTGATAGCAATACCCCAACCAGCATTCTGCCTTTGCATTTCCCTGCTCCGCCGCCTTTTGATACCATTTGGCAGCTTCTGCTTCATCCTTCTGTACACCCTTGCCCAGTCGATAGCAATAGCCCAGACCGCACTCTGCCTTTGCATCGCCCTGCTCGGCTGCCTTTCGATACCACTTGACTGCTTCCGCTTCGTCCTTCTCCACGCCTTTGCCCTGCCGATAGCAATATCCCAGCAAGCATTCTGCCTTTGCATACCCCTGTTCAGCTGCTTTTCGATACCATTTAACAGCCTCCGCTTCGTTCTTCTCGACTCCTGAACCTATGCTGTAGCAATAGCCCAATTTGCTTTGTGCTTCTGCATTTCCTTTCTCTGCTGCCGTTTTATACAGCTTGATAGCTTCTGCATCGTTCTTCTCGATTCCTTCACCAGCACCATAACAAGCTCCCAATTTGCTTTGTGCTTCCACATTCCCCTGTGCAGCTGCCTTTTGATACCATTTAACAGCTTCCAGCGTATCTTTTGGAATTCCTCTGCCCTCAAAATAGCAATTTCCCAAGCTGACCTGAGCCGTATCTATGCCCTGCTCGGCTGCCTTTTGATACCACTTGACCGCCTCTTCTTCATTTTCAGCAACCCCAATGCCCTTTAAGTAGCAATCTCCTAAGTTGCTCTGCGCAAGGGGATTGCCTTGCACTGCCGCCTTTTTGTACCACTTGACTGCCTCTGCACTGTTTTCGTCGATTCCTTCACCAAATTGATAGCAATATCCCAAGCTGTTTTGCGCTGCCGCTTCGCCCTGCCTAGTTGCCTTCCTGTACCATTTGACTGCCTCTGCCTTGTCTTCAGGCACACCATCGCCTTCATAATAGCAGTCACCTAAATAGTTCTGTGCCTTGGCATGACCTTGCTCGGCTGCCTTCTGGTACCAACGGAATGCTTCCTCCTTATCCTTGGGAACTGTTGTCCCATTATAATATGCTTCTGCTAGGTGATATTGCGTCTCGCTATCCCCTTTTTCTGCCAAAAGCTTGTTCCAGTAAAAGACTTTATCGCCATCACCATCATACAGCTCTGCCAACAAAGATTGTGCCTGCCTGTAATGCCGCACTGCCGCATCTTCCAAGAAGTAGATCGCTTTCTTTCTATCCTTCTCAACTACAATTCCTGCAAGGTGAAGCACTCCAAGAAAATTCAGGATCGCGGCATTCTTCCTTGCTTCCTCACAATACCGATAAATAGGGTACAGCATACTTTCTGCCATTTCCTGCAGCATGCTTTCCTGCTTCCGCAGTTTGATGTATTCAGCATAATTGCTATCTAGGTGGGACTGTGCTTTCTGCCGCATTTCATCCAAGAATGTCCCAATCTGCAATGCGCTATCCCCGAAACGATCAAGCAAGCCGTCCAAAACTTGCTTTTCTTTGCTGGAATGCATCTTGCCCCACAAGTATTCCTCCAGCCTGCCTATATTGCTCTTTTCCGTCAAATCGTCCCGTGATGTGTTTTTGCCTTCCCATGCAAGTTTTGCAGAAATTCCCATTAGCTCCTGCAGGTCAATGACAAACTCATTTTTCAAATTTTCCAAAAATTGCTGCAGCTCAACGCCTTGTTCCAGCAGATCTATTTTGTTTGCCACAAGCAATATTTTGACTTTGGAAGCGAGTGCCTTCATGACATTCACTTCCGCCCTCGATGCTTCTTTCGTTGCATCCATCACCCAAAGAATCGCTTCTGCTTGCTCCATGAACACACGCATTGCCTCAGCATGTATCTTTTTAATAGCATGCAGGCCCGGTGTTTCAATGATTGTTGTTGTCCGAAGGATATCCAACGGCATCTGCCGTTCAACATATGTTACCTTCTCACGCAGTATAGCTGCTTCTTCCGCATGTTCTTCTGACATCAAACGGAAGAATTCAGCAAGGCTCACCTCTTCGCTCGTATCGTCCTGATAATGCAGTAAGAGGCGTTCCCTCTCCCCATAGCACAGCTTTGCCACGAATGCTTTAATGGAAGCTTTATTTTCTCCCCAAAATGCCTGTCCTGCCAAAGCCTGAAGCAAGGTCGTCTTTCCTACAGAGCTCTCGCCCATTACTATAACGACGATCGGATCCTTTGCTTTCTGGGCAGCTTCTGCGATTGGTGCAAAAAACTGCGCGTACTCTGTCTCCTTGCCCCAAGAGCCATAAAATTCATTAAAACAATCAAGGACACGTTGAACGGTCAACTCTTTCATGCAGAACCATATCCTTTCTTTAACCCATTAACCCCTCCACACGCATGAACAACAAGAATCTACATCACATACGCACCAAAGGGAACACACTCATTCTAATCAACATTTTCCCCGAAAAGCTTTTACATATCAAAATTTATAGTCGATATCTGCTTCAAACATGCGATTCCATGGAAAAGAAATTTCCTCTAGCCCTAGGTTCTTCGGATAGTCTATGTTTTCCTTCACGAAAGATTTCAACATATTAAGTGCCCGATAGCTGACGGTCTGTTTCTTGTCATCCAACCTTCCGTAGACACCGTCTCCACGGAACCATCCTAGCTGGCGTGCCACAGAATTGCGGATATTCGCCTGATATGCCCAGTCATCTAAATAACGAACCAACAGAAGTTCATCCTTGTCCTCCTGCTTCATATTCCTTGCCAGCAATCCTTCCCCAATAGCAAACCCTGTGCTGTTTGTCGGCGTATTCCAGCCAGAATAGGAACGCAAACGAAAGAGCAATCCCCTTTTTCTCAGCTCCTCCATCAAGGCATTATCAGCCCCATTAGCATAAGCAATATCCGCAAGTGCAACAGGATATCCTTTCTCTAAATGCTCTGAAATGATCTCAGCAAAATATCTTGATACAGTTTTTTCTTTGGTATCATTTTTATAATCTGCCGCCTCAAAAGTTTTCCCGTTTCGATTGGTATTGACCAAAAGCACCAGATCTGCCTGCTCTGGCTGACGAACCTGCAATGCCCCTGCGACCGTGATGGCATCATGAATGGAAATTCCTATTTTCTCGTCCGAATACGCAGGCACTGTACTTTCCCCGCTGCCAATATTATACCGCACATAAACAAACGGCGTTTCTTTCCTATCTGCATTCACGGCACGAGACAGGAGCAACATTCCCACCTCATCAATGCCAGACATGGAGCGATACTTTGAGGAGGTCAGTCCCTTGGCATACGTTTCCAAGTTTCTTCTCTCCATGTGCGTCTGCGAAAATGGTGCATTATCGTCACGTCCCAAGACCAAGTAATCAAACATTCCCTTTTGGGCAAGGTCGATAAGGTACTTGTTCGCCTCAAGATTTCGCTTTCTGCGTCCCAGCCAGTCATTGAGCGAAGCTTCCGGTATCAGCTGCTGAAGAAATCCAATTTCTTTTTTCTCTCTGGAGCTGAGGCCTGAAACCTCCTCCTTGTCCTTCAATGCCGTGTATCTAAAAATATCTGCACCGTATCCTGCATAGTATTCCGGCTCCATGTGCCCAGATGCCTCACCTGAACGGGGCGTTCGCATGATAGAGCCAAACACATAGATCTGCATCTTGGGATTTTCCTTGCGGAAGGACTGGAAACGCGTTGCCCTCTGCAAGATCTTTTCCTTGCTGTAATCATGCTTTCTGGAGCCTACCAAACTGCCATAGAGCATCGTATCGGAAGAAATCACTGCCGCCTTTGCTCCCTTAGCATTTGCTTCCATCCATTGCCAAAGCTCGTCCGGCTTTCCTAGGCTTTCATTCGTTCCCATAATATTATCTGGGGGAACCTCCACCTCATAGCCTAACTTTTCCACAACCTCAACCGTCTGCTTTTCTGAAATTGGACGGTTATCATGCGGAACAAACAGTATTTTTTTTACCTCTGGCTTCTTTGCTGATGCGATTGGCATCGCCATCATCACCACACAAAGCACGGACATTGCTGCTACAACCTTTTTATGAAAAAACAAAAATCTCTCCTCCTGATAGCATGAATTTTTTTGGAGCAAATTATTTCAGCTTTTTTCAGCCACGTTCTCTTCTTTTTTTGCCTGCGCACGCCGTTCCTTGACCTCATGCCAAAGATCGCGCGCTCTCTTGAACGTTGGAAACTCCATCGTGCGAACTCTCTGGTCGCTGATAATGCGGCTCAAATGCTGTGCTGTCTGCTCAAAATCTCCCAACCGAAAATAGATCGCCCCAACCAAATAAAGTGCCAGATTATCTGTCATCTTGCCAAAGGGGTACGTTTCCGTTGCCAACGACTGATCGTAAAGCTCGGCAGCCTTCCGCATGGCAGCAGTTTCCTTTTCTGCTTCCCCTGAATCACGATAAAGCCACGCCATTGCCAAATAAAGCCCTGCACGGGAATTCAATGGTGCTCCCATCATTTCCTCAAAGTAAATAGCCAATTTATAAAAAGCAACTGCATCAGGCAAGGATCTTTCTTCAAAAAATTCAATAGAAATCTTTTTCTCTTCCAAAAAGTCCCTGACTTTCTGCTTCTTATGCGAAGACATTGGTGAAGTGAATCTCTTTTCCTCCGCAGCATATCCGCAATGCTCACAAAACCAAATCTTATAATAATATGGATTGAAATCCCTGTAATGCACACAAAAATCTTCATCGACCTTCTGTGCCAAAATTCTGGATTTCGTTTTTATAATACGAGTCACTTTTCCGCACATCGGACATTCTCTGTCTACAACATAGGTATGTTCACCCACAGCAAGCCCTCCCTTCGCATTCACTACTTTCCATAGAATACCACAAGAAAAACAAAAAAGGAAGGGAACTTGTCCCTTCCTTGTGAAACACCCATTTATTTTTTTGGTATCCTATCGTATTGCTCGCAAAGTGTCTTGATCTTCTTTGCATCGAGAGGAAGAAGGTAATCCGTCTTCAAGCACCACTTCCAGTCAATACCAACCGTTCCCGGAAGATTCATGCGGTTGCGGCTGTCCAAATGCAGGAAATCCTGCATAGGAATCACTGCTAAACGAGCTTCTGTTTCGTAAGCAAACTCAATCAGCTTCTCGCAAATTTTTTCAGGCTTCCTAACATCCACCTGAAGCAAATTCGCAATGCTTGCCCGCTGGCGGTCATCCAGATCTTCCATGAACCATCCCACAGTCGTATTGTTGTCATGTGTTCCGGTATAAACGATACTGTTTTCCGAAGTCGTTGCTCCCATGCGGCCCTGCTCATTGAAATGCAGTTCAAAATGCAGAACCTTCATTCCCGGAAAACCACACTCCGCACGGAGAGCTTCCACCTCGTCTGTAATTATGCCTAGATCCTCTGCCACAATGGAAACATCTCCAAGCTCCTCACGCAATGCATCGAAGAACGGCTTTCCTGGACCCTTTACCCAACGCCCATTGATTGCCGTCTTTGCCTTGCCGTCCACTTCCCAGAACGACTCAAATCCACGGAAATGATCCACTCGCACAATGTCCACAAGCTCATACAGCTTCTTGAAGCGTTTTTTCCACCACGAATATCCTGACTTCTTCATTGCCTCCCAGTCATACTGCGGATTCCCCCACAGCTGTCCCGTAGCACTGAAATAATCTGGCGGTACTCCTGCAACAGTTTTTGGTGTTCCTTCTTCATTCAAATCAAAAATTTCTTGATTTGCCCATGCATCAGCACTGTCCTGCGACACAAAAATCGGCATATCTCCGAGGATCTTGATTCCCTTGGATCGTGCATACTCATGCAGACGATTCCATTGAACAGAAAATACATACTGCACAAACTTCTCATAGCCCATGCGTTCTGCCAGCTTCTTCTTCAAGATCTTTAAGGTTTCCGGATTCCTTTGCTTGACCAAATCCGGCCACTTTGTCCACTCCAAGTCCTTGAATTCCTTTTTGCATGCTTGGAAAAGTGCATAATCCTCCAGCCAGTAAGCTTCTTTCTCGCAGAAAGCAACATAATCCATGTCCTTTTCTGCCTTGCCCGCAAATTGTGCATAGGCTTTCTTCAGGCACTTGCTTTTAAATGCCCACACTCGTTCAAAGTCCACGAAAGAACTGCTGCTTGCATAGACAACCTTTGCTTCTGCGGCACTGAGCCACTTCCTATCGATCAGGTCATCCAAATCGATCAGCATAGGATTTCCTGCAAACGCAGAAGGAGACTGGTACGGGGAATAGCCAAAGCCAACAGGTCCAAGCGGCAGAACCTGCCAAACAGACTGTCCCGCTTCCTGCAGAAAATCAACAAACCTGTAGGCAGACTTCCCCAAATCGCCGATACCATACTTCGTAGGCAGGGAGGTCGGATGCAAAAGAATGCCTGCCAAACGCTCGTGCGTTCTTGGCTTGCGAACCAAGTGCAGCAAAGCTCCCTTCAACGGCTCTAATTTCAAGGATAAATGTCCGCGAATCACGGAGATTTCCTTCTTTTCCTCCGCCAATACGTTCTCAAAGGCTCCATCTGCAAAATCACTGACATCCAGTGTTACCTGCTTGCTTTCCGAGCAGTTGCGGTTAAATGCCACAATATAGACATCATTTTCTGCAGTTTGTCCGAAAACATCCTTTCCTGCGCGTATAACTCTTGCATAAACGATAACCTCTCCCTCTGCGTAAAGCGGCAAAAGCTCACCAGTCTGCAAAGCAACGTGTGCATTTCTTTCCGCAATGCATTTCCTGTACCATGCCTGGATCTCCCTGTCACCGCCATCCCAACGATATGGACGGCGATTGGTCGGATCCTTGAAGCCCTGCATACCAATTTCATCACCATAATAAATGCAGGGAACGCCCGGATATGTCATCTGCCAAAGTGCTGCCATCATCAGCCTGCCCTTGCCGATACGGTACCGCTCCTCATCTAAACAATACTCCACTTGGCGAATTGCCGGCATGCCATCATAATACGGAGCCTCACCCAAAATCGTAATGGCTCTCTGCACATCATGGCTTCCAATCAGATTCATCATGGCATAAAAATTCTCTTTTGGATAATTTTCACGCAGGCTTTCCATTCTTCTCTGGCAAAGAGATCCATCGATATATCCAAGCAAATAATCCAGCAAATGCTTGCGGAACGGATAATTCATCGCAGAATCCATTTCCCTGCCGCAAAGATACTCCCTTGGTACACCATAGGCTACCTTATTGGACGCATCCTCCCATACCTCGCCAATCATGACAGCATCTGGATCCGTTGCCTTCAGCTCACGATAAAAAGCTTGGGAAAAGGTTGCCGGAAGCTCATCAATAACGTCCAACCTCCAACCGCTGACACCTTCCTTCATCCAATGATGCATCACGCTGTCCTCGGAATGAATAATGAAGTCCATATAGGATGGTGTCGTTTCCGTGACATTCGGCAAAGTGTTGAAGCCCCACCAGCTATCATACTCATTCGGATAATTGCGGAAATTGTACCATTCGTAATAAGGTGATTCCTTGGACTGGAATGCCCCAACGGTATCGTACATGCCTGCACGGTTAAAATACTTGCTGTTGCTCCCTGTATGGCTGAATACACCATCAATAATAACATGGATTCCCATATCCCTTGCCTTGTCCACGAAGTCCTTGAATTCCTCGTTCGTTCCAAGAATCGGATCTATTTTATGATAATCGCCCGTATCGTAATGATGATTGCTTTCTGACTCAAATACAGGATTCAAATAGATAGTGCTGATTCCCAATTCCTTCAAATAATCCAGCTTCTTCTTGAGTCCCTTAATATTCCCGCCAAAGAAATCATACGCCACAATTTCCTTAGTGTCTGGATCCTTATAATAGCAAGGATCGTCCTTCCACGAAGTATGCAGAACGGCTCCTTTTTTTTCGATGATCTCGTTGCCCTCTCGACAAAATCTGTCAGGAAAGATCTGATACATGACGGAATGTTTAAACCAGTCAGGGGTCTTTGCCCCTTTTTCGTATACCGTAATCTGATAGGACGGCGGCGCATTGTCATAAAGCTCACCAATACCGCCGAGCATTTCCGGATTATTCCCATAATATTTCGTTTTCGAAACGGCTTCAATAATAAAATAATACCACAGCAGGCAACCTCTCTCAGGCATTGTTATATCTGCATAATAAAAACATTCTTCCTCAGACTTTCTCTTTTCCGAAAGAACAATGATCTGCTCTCCCGTGCGTTCCTGCCATAATCGAAGCAGTACCTGCCTCACTTGTTCCTTTGCTTGAACATTGATTCCCAAACGCAGTACCGATCCAGCCTCCGTTGCACCCACAACAGAACGGTAATACAGATCCTGCGAATTATGTACTACGTTACTTCGTTCCAACATCACTTCACCCTCTCAGAAATAAATGAAAACAGCCCGGCGAAGGGGGGATTCACCGGGCCAAAAGAAATTAGATAACTTACTTTGCCAGAAGCTTCTCATACAGCTTGCAATATTCTTTTGCAGACTCTGTCCAACTGTAATCCGTATTCATTGCATTCTGGATAATCGTATTCCAAAATGACGGATTCTCATAGGTACTCAAGGCCTTCTTCAAAGCATACATCATCTCATGTGCATTATAATCCTTGAACAAGAAGCCATTGCCCTCGCCTGTATACTTGTCAAACTGCTGTACCGTATCCTTCAATCCTCCAGTCTCACGAACCACTGGAATAGAACCATAACGCATAGCAATCAACTGACCGATACCACAAGGCTCATAGTTGGACGGCATCAAGAAGATATCCGAAGCTGCGTAAATCCGCTGCGCAAGATCATTGGAGAAGCGAATATTCCCAGAAACCTTTGTCGGGAATCGCCAAGCCAATCCCTTGAACCAGTCCTCATATACCTTATCGCCCGTTCCCAGCATAACAAACTGAATATTCTCATGCTGCAGAATCTCATCCATAATACGGACGATCAAGTCCATGCCCTTTGCCTCGACCAAACGGGAAACCAAGGCTACCATAGGGATCTTACGGCTCACGGGAAGTCCCAAAAGCTTTTGGAGTTCCACCTTGTTGTCGTGCTTGCGATCTCTGCTATCGGCATCGTAGGTCTCAAACAAGGCCTTGTCCGTTGCAGGATTGTAAACATCATAGTCAATGCCATTCACGATACCATAGAGATCCTCACTGCGGCTGCGGAGCAATCCATCCAAATGCTCGCCATAATATTCATACTGAATCTCCTTGGCATAGGTACGGCTGACCGTGCTGATATAATCGGCATAAACCATGCCGCCCTTCATGAAATTCACTGCATTGTAGAATTCCAAGTCACCATTGTTGTAGTACTTCCAATCAATACCAAGAGTATCCTCCATGATGTCCTTCGGGAACACACCCTGATACTTCAAGTTGTGAATCGTGTACAATGTCCGAATTCTCTCATAGCGTTCATCGCCCTGATGCTCCAGCTTCAGAAGTACATTCACAAGACCGGCATGCCAGTCATTCGTGTGAATAATATCCGGCCAAAAATCAATTTGCGGCAGCATTTCCAAAACGCCGCGGCAGAAGAAGGAGAAGCGTTCCGCATCATCATCATAGCCATAGAATCCTTCTCTGTCAAAATAATCCTGATTATCAATGAAGTAATAAGTGACACCGTTTTGGACATACTTGTCAATTCCAAAAAACTTGGACCGCCAAGAAACATTGAGCGTACTATCGTAGACATGCTCCATGTTATTACGGTATTCTTCTGAAATCTTACCAAACTTTGGCATAACAACACGGATGTCCACGTTCTCCAACTGCAATGCCTGCGGCAAGGAACCTGCTACATCTGCCAAGCCGCCAGTCTTGACAAAAGGTACTGCTTCCGATACCACATACAAAACTTTCATTCGATTATCCCCCTTACTTAACTCATATCAAAAATTCAAAGAGATATCCCAAACACCTCTGCTACTCCTTAGGTGCAGCTTTCTTGCGCGTAGTACGCTTCTTTGGCGTTTCTTCCGTTTCTGCCTTGGAAGCACGCTTTGTTTTCGTCTTTGGCTCAGTTTTCTTTTCCTCTGCCTTGGCACGAGTCTGCTTCTTTGGTGCATCTCCTGCCTCAGAAACATCTGCCGTCTTTTTCTTCGTTGATGCAGTCTTCTTCTTGGTTGCTGGCTTGTCCTCTGCTGCCTTTTTTGCCGTCTTTGCAGAAGACTTCTTTGCCGCAGGCTTCGTCGTCTTTGCCTTTGCTGCCTTAGGCTTAGACTCCTTCACCGCTTCTTCCTTTTCCTTTAGGGCACGAGGGGCAGACTGCTCTGGTTCACCAGCACCCGCCGTACCCTTTCGCCTTAAATACACAGTTGCCAAAGGAGGAATCGTCAACACGATGGACTGCTCACGATTATGCCATGGAACATCCTCTGTCGTGATGTCGCCTTCATTGCGAACACCGCTTCCTCCGAATTCCTGCAGATCGCTGTTGAATACCTCGACATACGCCCCTTTGGAAGGAACTCCTATGCGGTAGCCATGATGCACCTCAGGCGTAAAGTTGCAAATTGCAATGATAAAGTCATTGCCATCCTCCGCCTTTCGGATAAAGGAAACAATGCTGTTCTCATTGTCATTGCAGTCGATCCACTGGAACCCATTCCAGTCAAAATCAACCTGCCAAAATGCCTTGTTTTCGCAGTAGAACTTGTTCAGTGCCTTGGAATATCCAAGCATCTTTGTATGCATCTCATACTGCTCAATCAAATGCCAGTCAAGGCTGTCGTCAAAATTCCATTCAATAAAGTGTCCGAACTCACCGCCCATGAAAAGGAGCTTCTTTCCTGGATGAGCCATCCAATAGCCAAAGAAATTCCTAAGCCCAGCAAACTTCTGCCAATAATCGCCCGGCATCTTCTCGATCAAAGAGCATTTACCATGAACGACCTCGTCATGCGAAAGCGGAAGTACGAAATTCTCAGAGAATGCATACATAAACGAGAACGTCACCTTGTCATGGTGCCACTTCCGATAGATAGGATCCAGACTGACATACTTCAGCATGTCATTCATCCAACCCATGTTCCACTTATAATTGAAGCCCATGCCGCCCATATAAACAGGCTTAGAGATCAGCGGCCAAGAAGTGGACTCCTCTGCGATCATGAGAGCCTGCGGATGATACTTGAAGATAGCCTCATTGAGTTTCTTCAAGAAATCCATCGCTTCAAGGTTTCCTGTATCACCATACTTGTTCGGCTGCCACTCACCTTCCTCACGTCCGAAGTTCAGGTAGAGCATGTTTGCTACGCCGTCAATGCGAAGCCCGTCAATATGGAACTCCTCAAACCAAAAAAGTGCATTGGAGATCAGGAAGCTCTGCACCTCGGTACGGCCATAATCGAAGTTGATCGTTCCCCAACCCTTGTTATCGGAAAGCTGCGGATTGTCAGATTCGTAAAGCGTCTGCCCATCGAATTCACGCAAGCCCTGATTATCCTTGCAGAAATGCCCAGGAACCCAGTCAACGATAATGCCAAGACCATTCCGATGTGCTGTATCAACCAAGTACCTGAAATCATCTGGCGTACCATAACGGCTTGTCACAGCATAATAGCCCGTTGCCTGATATCCCCAAGAACCATCGAATGGATGCTCGCACATTGGCATAAACTCGATGTGCGTATAATTCATGTCCTTGGCATATCCTATCAGTTGATCTGCCATTTCGCGATAACTCAGATATTCACCCTCTGCATTTCTTCTCCATGAACCGGCATGCACCTCATAGGTAAGCATCGGTCTTCCATACGAACTGGAACGCTTCTGCTGCTCTACCCACTCAGCATCCTGCCACTCATAGTGATTGAGGTCATACAAGCGAGATGCCGTCTCCGGCTTCTTTTCAGCATAGAACCCATACGGATCTGCCTTCATGATATGCGGTCCGCCCCACTGCGGCTCAATAGCATACTTGTAAACAGCACCTTCCTGCAAGCCTTCAATGAATATGCACCAGATCTCGCTCCAGTTGCCCTCCTCGTTCATCACACGTTCCATGTGATTGACACGAGTATCCCATGAATTGAAATCACCAACCACGCTGACGGACTTAGCATGAGGTGCCCAAAGAGCAAACCGCACACCCTTCTTCCCATCCTGTTCTACGAAATGTGCTCCCAACATCTCATAAGCATGATAATTCGTCCCTTGATGAAACAGGTACAAATCAAAATCCTTCAATTCGGATGTCTTCATGAACATATCCTCCTTCCTGTGATACCTCTGAAACTCTTCTTTAGGCAGGAATCCCTGCCCTCCCCCTTATGAAATCCTAACCGGTTTAACCTGCCAAATTTCGTTTGCATACTCGTCAATAGTTCTGTCTGAGGAGAACCTGCCGGAATTTGCAATATTCATAGCAGAAGAACGCAGCCATGCATACCTATCCTGATAGCGGCGCATAACCTCTTCATGCCCCCATGCATAGGAATTGAAATCCTTCAAGATAAAGAACTCGTCATTCCCATGAATCAAATAATCATAGAGCGACTGGAAATTCCCGTAGCTATTGTCCACCAACTGGTTCATGACCAAACGCACGTTGTCATTCCTGTTGTACTCATCCCAAGCAGAATACGTACCGTTTGCATAATGCGACATAACCTCGCCGGCACTCATACCAAAGATCACAATATTTTCATCACCGACAGCCTCACGAATCTCTACGTTTGCACCGTCCATCGTTCCCAAGGTAATTGCACCATTCATCATGAACTTCATATTCCCTGTACCAGATGCTTCCTTCGATGCCGTAGAAATCTGCTCACTGACCTCAGCTGCAGGATATACGATCTCACCGATGGAGACACCAAAGTTCTCAATGAATACAACCCTGAGCTTGTCCTTCGTCTGCGGATCATTGTTGACCTTTTCAGCAACGGCATTAATGAGGCGAATCGTCTCCTTTGCGATGAAGTAGCCCGGAGCTGCCTTGCCGCCAAAGAAATAAGTCGTCGGAAGCATTTCATAACTGCTCTCATTTTTGAGTCTGTAATACTGGTACATGACATGCAGAATGTTCATCAGCTGGCGCTTGTAGGAGTGAATTCTCTTAACCTGAATATCAAATATCGTATTCGTGTCCAGAACCAACCCATTATTATGTGCCTTGATATAATCCGCCAAGGCCTGCTTACGGATCTTCTTGATCTTGCCCAACTCCAGCAAGAACGGCTTGTCATCAAGGAAATCATTCAAGAGATCCAACTGTTCTGGGTAGCGATGCCAGCGACGGCTTCCAATCGTATCGTCAATGAGATTAGCCAATTCTGGATTTGCACCCATGAGCCAACGGCGATGCGTGATTCCGTTTGTCTTGTTGTTGAACATGCGTGGGTCCAAGTCATAGAAATCATGCAAGGTCGAATTCTTGAGGATCTCCGAGTGGATCCTTGCTACGCCGTTGATACTGTGGCTTCCGACAATGGCAAGACGTGCCATATGAACCATGCCATCCTGCAAGATGGAAAGTGCACGTACACGCCCCTCATCATTCGGATAACGCTCGCGAACCTCTTCCAAATGACGGCGGTTGATTTCTTCGATGATCATGTAAACACGCGGCAAAAGCTCACGGAACATATCAACAGGCCAAGTTTCCAAAGCCTCCGGCATGATCGTATGATTCGTGTACGCAATCGTACCCTTGACGATAGCCCAAGCCTCAGACCATTCCAGCTCCTGCTCATCGACCAAAATACGCATGAGATCTGCTACAGCAACTGCTGGATGCGTATCATTGATGTGAATAGCGATCTTCTTGGCAAAATCATGAATATCCATGCCCGTCCGCAGATAATGGCGCACAATGCTCTGCACGCCCGCAGAGGTCATAAAGTACTCCTGAATCAAACGCATACGCTTTCCTTCGTAAGAGCTGTCATCCGGATAGAGATACTGCGTGATGCTCTCTACAAAATGACGATACTCGTTCTTCTGGCGAATCTGCTCCTGTGTCAGCATTCCGTAGTCCGAGAAATCCCGATTCACTTCTGCATTCCAAAGGCGGAGATTATTTACCGTATTGTTATGATAACCAACCACAGGGACATCATACGGAACTGCCATGACGATCATCGGATTCTCATGTACGAGCTGCAAGGAGCCGTCTTCCATTTCCTTCATGTAGGCATTTCCATAGAACTTGATATCAACGGACTTATCTGGCTTGCGATATTCCCACGGGAAACCATTCTTTAGCCAGTTATCAGGAATCTCAACCTGATTTCCCTGAATGATTTTCTGCTCAAACAAGCCATACTGGTAACGGATACTGTTGCCATGTCCCGGCAAGCGATGTGCTGCCATAGAATCAATGAAGCATGCAGCAAGCCTCCCAAGACCTCCATTTCCCAGTCCAGCATCTGGTTCTTCCTCAAAAGCATCATCCAAGTTGATATTCAGATCCTTTAAGACTTCCTCAACGGCCTCCTTGATACCGAGGTTGATCAGATTGGACTTCAAAAGCCTTCCCATCAGGAACTCAATCGAAAAATAAAAGATCTGCTTTTCCTGATGCTCCATGTAAGCACGATTCGTCTTGATCCAGTTTTCTGTAATAAACTGGTTTGCCGTAGAAACAATCGTCTGATATATCTCCGTTGGAGTCAACTCATTCAAGTCACGTCCCCAAAGGACATGCGCCGTATTTATAAATCTCGTGCGCAGAGTCTCTTTGAACTTTGAATATTCTTTATCCTGTTCTTTTACCTTCTTTACCTTCTTTTCCTTTGCCAAAGAAAACACTCCTCACATAGTCAATTTGAAACTTCAGGAATCAATGATTCATTTAAATGCACACAATCTGCGACTTATCCTCCACCCATCTGTATGCAAACCGATCAACGTTTCCTTCATATAAAAAGCCGCTGCAAAACCGATTGAGTACAATCCCTTTCACAACGGCTTCCTTTGCTTTAGATTACTACATTCTTGCTCACGATCAACGGATAATTCGGCGCACCTTTCAGCCACTTATCCTTGGTAATAAGTACATTCTTGTCACAAATGACATTCTCGATAAGAGCGCCATCCCGAACATCGCATTTCTGCATGATAATGCTGTTCTTGATCTTCACGTTCTTTCCGACCTTAACTCCACGGAACAAAATGCTGTTCTCCACCTCGCCCTGCACAACACAGCCATTAGCAATGAGAGAATTTTTGACCTCTGCATCCTTCTTGTACTGAACAGGAACCTCATCCTTCACCTTGGTATTGATAGCATCATTCCCCATGAACAGTTCCTCCCATACCTCTGGTTGGAGGATATCCATGTTGGCCTTGTAATATGCACCCGTAGAATCCACATGAGCCACATAGCTGTCATGCTCATAACCATACATCGTGTACTCGCCAAAACGACGAATAATGCCGTCCAGCAAGAAATCCTGCCCACCATGCTCATAAGCATGACAGACGATGTCAACAAAGACCTTCTTCTCCATGAGATAAACTTCCATGGAAACCTTGCTGCCATCATAAACAGCAGGCTTTTCTGCAAGATCCTGAATCAATCCGTTCTCCGCTGTTTCCATTACGGCATTTCTGCCAATGCCTTCTTCCTTCGCTGTATGATATACCATCGTAATTTCTGCACCAGTATTCTGATGGAAACGAAGCACCTTGCTGAAATCCATGTTGTAAATAAAGCTTCCGCTTGCCAAAAGCACATACTTCTGCTTGCTATGCTCAATGAAATCCAAATTGAAGTAAAAATTCTTCAAATCGCCCTTTCTGGCTTCTTTTTCCAACCTTGCTGCCGGGAGGTAAAAGAGTCCCTCATGCCTGCGAGCCAAGTCCCAATCCTTTCCAGAACGAAGATGGTCCAAAATGGAACGAGCAGCATCCGGAAGCATGATACCAACATGCTGTATGCCAGAATTCACCATGCTGGAAAGCGAAAAGTCCAGCAAGCGATAACGACCTGCAAAAGGAATGGATTCCACCGCCCTCTGGTCGGCAAGCTCACGAATCAAATCGTTTTCTTCTTGAAGATTGATAATTCCCATTACTGTCTTCACAATATTCACCCCGTTCAAGTTTTGTGGCAATCAGCCCGCCTGCTCGCTGTTCTTTGAAACAGCAGCAACCTTTTCGCCTTCTGCAATAACCTTGATAGCACTCATCTCGCCTGACACGGAAGCACCTGCCAAGATCTCACAATCCTGTGCAATAATGGAATAATCCACTACGGCATTCTCGCCAACCACAGTAGAAGGCATAATAACCGAATTCGTTACCTTTGCACCCTTGCAGACCTTAACGCCAGGGAAAATAATCGAATTTTCTACTTCACCAAGAATCATGGAACCTTCACTGATCATAGATTTTTTGATCTTTGCGTCCGGTCCAACATAATGCGGTGGCATGGATGGATTGGAGGAATAAATCTTCCAGTCACCATGCAGCTCAAACGGTGGCTCCTCCTGCAAGAGATCCATGTTAGCCTGCCAAAGGCTCTCGATCGTCCCAACATCCTTCCAGTAACCATCAAAAGCATAGGAATACATTTTCAAACCATCTGCCAGCATCTTTGGAATGATATCCTTACCAAAATCATGGCTGGAAGTCTCACTCTTTGCATCATCCTCCAAGTACTTCTTCAAGACACTCTTCGTAAAGATGTAAATTCCCATAGAAGCCAAATTGCTCTTCGGATTTGCAGGTTTCTCCTCAAATGCATCAATGCGTCCCGTATCGTCTGTGTTCATGATACCAAAACGTGAAGCTTCGTCCCAAGGAACCTCAAAAACGCCGATCGTCGCATCAGCCTTGTTCATCTTGTGTGCCTCAAGCATCCACGAATAGTCCATCGTATAAATATGGTCACCAGACAAAATCAGCACATACTCGGGATCTGCCAAATCAATGAAATTCATGTTTTGGTAGATAGCATCTGCCGTTCCACGATACCAGTCCGCTCCCTTTTCGCGTGCATAAGGCGGAAGGATAAACACGCCTCCATCCTTCTTGTCGAGATCCCATGCACTGCCCGATGCCAAGTAGTTATGCAATTCCAACGGACGATACTGCGTCAATACGCCTACCTTGTCGATCCCTGAATTTGCACAATTACTGAGCGGAAAATCAATAATACGATACTTTCCGCCAAATGGAACCGCTGGCTTTGCTATTTTTTTCGTCAAAGCCCCAAGACGGCTCCCCTGTCCACCTGCCAAGATCATTGCTAAGCATTCTGTCTTTCTCATAAAAATCCCCCCTGGATATCTTGCTGACAAAGTTTGTATCCCCTATATGCCATAAGCGTACTACATAGCTTTATCACTGCGTACCATATATGAACAGATAAATCTCTGCCAATATGCAAAGGTTGCCAAAATGTCGCATCTCTCTTCAACACGCACTGCCATTTCCAAGAAAGCACGACATTCTTCCAAAATGCAGTCCAGCGAAAAAGATTCCACACACAAACATTCCATCTTGCTATACTCACTATATATTTTATTCTACAATTTTTGTTATTTTCCTTCCCAATATAAAAAAAATAATAATTTTTTAGAAAAAAATCATAAAAAAAGCACCAAGGAACAAAACTATGCTAAAGCCTTGCAGGAGGTTGCTAAAAAAAGGACCTACCGGATCTCCCAAAAGCATTACAATTGGCCGCATCTCATGCATGAGAAAAGCCACCGCAACAAAAATAGCCGGAATATCCCTTTGTGACATTCCATAAAGAAAAATAACTGCAGAAATAAAAATGCCCGTGAGTTCTCCACGGGCAACGCGAGGCTTCTTTTTCTGAGGAATTTCCTCTTCTTCCTTATCAAACCACCGATAACGCACGGTACATACACCTCACTTGATCTTTCTTTTTCTTGGATCCTTTCGTACCACGGTTCTGCTCCCTTTCTTTCCTGTTTCCTCTTTTGGACTGGAATTCTTCGCAACCGCACCGAAGCACTCCTCTGCTTTCTGCACAATTTCCGGAAGCATTCCATACAAAATTCTTCCTGGGCAAGCCGTTCTTCCAAAATCCCGATGCCCAAACACGCTGTTTGCAGGCAAGAGCCCATACAATCTGCAGAGGGAAGCCACAAGCCTGCCTGCGGATTCCATCTGTGCCGACGTCGGATAATTCGCTTCAAAATTCCCAACAATGTTAATTCCAACCGTATGAAAATTTTCCCCGTAACAATGTGCCCCAACAGTGTCTAAAGGCCGGCCTCTCTCAATGGTACCGTCTTTACGAACAAGATAATGATAGCCTATCCCTGACCAACCGTTCCCTATATGCCACTGGTGAACCTCAGCCGCTGTCACATCACGATTCGTATTGCCTATATGATGAATAACGATGGCATCCGTCCTTCTCCGATTCTCAAGAGGACCAAATTTCAAATAAGTCTCCTTGATAGGAATATCCTCTGCACCCGAGGAAGCCCATGCCGCTTCTGCACTCCTCAGACCGCCTGTCATTTGTCCAAGGACACCTCCGACTGCCGCACATGCTATATTTTTTATAAAGCTTCTACGATCCATACACTCATTTCCATTCGACATTTCATATTGAATCAAGAACACGCAGTCACTTAATTCATTCCTGTCGCTTTCCAAAGGGCTTCCCTCTGCAAACAGCAAAGCGACAAATATTTCCATAACATTAAAGCACAGAAAAAAAACTCGGTCAAGCCCATTCAATTAATTTCCGTCTTTAACTCCACCCCTACAGGGCAATGGTCGCTTCCGTAAATTTCGTTATGAATCGCAGCATCTGCTACCTTGTCCATCCATCGTTCCGATACCAAAAAATAATCAATGCGCCATCCAGCATTGCTGTCCCTGGCTTTTCTAAGGTATGACCACCATGTATACATGCCTTCTTGTTTTGGGTGCAGCCTCCGAAACGTATCAGAAAAACCTGCCTGAAGAAGCTCCGTGAATTTTCCTCGCTCCTCATCAGTAAAGCCTGCATTATGATGATTGCTCTTAGGATTTTTTAAATCTATATCTTCATGCGCAACATTAAGGTCTCCGCATATAATCACTGGTTTTTTCTTGTCCAATGCCAGCAAATATTCTCGGAAGGCATCTTCCCAAAGCATACGGTAATCCAATCGTTCTAAGGCACGTCTGGAATTCGGAACATAAACCGTTACGAAATAATACTCATCAAATTCAAGCGTAATGACACGGCCTTCATGATCATGTTCCTCCTGCCCGATTCCATACATGACATTGATAGGTTCCAGCCGAGTAAAGATTGCAGTCCCTGAATAGCCCTTTTTTTCTGCGCTGTTCCAATACTGCCGGTAACCTGAAAGCTCCAAAATTGCTTGATCTGGCTGCATTTTAGTCTCCTGCAATGCAAAAATATCAGCATCTAAATGACGAAAAGATTCCATAAAACCTTTTTTCAAGCAGGCACGCAAACCATTCACATTCCATGAAATACATCTCATTTTGTCATCACCTATTATACATTTTTATCTAAAACACGGCGTTCATCAAGCAAAATATCTGCTAATTCCTCGGATTCCAAATGAAACAGATCCAAGATCTCCTTACTCGACATCCTGCCACTGTTATATAAGACCTGAAGGATCTCTTTTTTTGCTACATCGACTCCTTCTGCATATCCTTTCATATAACTATCGAGTCCCTGTCCTGCTGCATGATATGCGGCTAAGTGCCGTTGAATACTTTCCATCATAATATCATCTTCACTGCGTCTGACATCAAGTTTTCTCCAAAGTGCTTCTCGGTTCACTCTATGCAGAGGTTTCGGTGCATCTGCCTGCAAAAAATAATCACCGTCCGGCAGCATTTTCCATGTTTCCTCTGCTAACCACGAAAATCTTAAAATATGCTCTACGTTAAGCTTATCACTAGTCTCGTAAAAATGCTCGGCTTCCTGACGCGTCTTTCCTCCACGCATTTTACGGTCAATAAGACGTTCTCTCAGATCTTCAGCTTTTGCGGAAATAAACAATGTATAATCCGCAAAACTGCGAATATCCTGCCAAGCACCTTCTCGCAAAAGAAGCCAATTCCCCTCCAGCAAAATGATATCATGGTTCAGCAGTTTCACATCCTCTACCACATCATGATACCGTCGATCGTAAACCGGCCAACGAATATCCTCTTTCTTTAATGACCAAAGCTTCTCTCTTAGATGTACAACATCAAAGGTTTCCGGACACCCCTTGACATCTATCATCGGAATCAGTTTTCCATCTCGTTCAACAGAATGTGTCCGAATGTAATCCGAATGGTAATGAAATCCATCTAATCCAATTGCCTGAATGGGTGTCAAACCTTCCCTCGCTGCAGACAGCTTCTCCAGCAACAAGGAAAGTGTTGTTTTTCCTGTTCCCGGAGGCGCTACCAAATATACCAAAATTCTTCTTTTCGCTCGTTGCTGCAAACTGGTTAATCGGCGCAAAAATGGGAGAAACAGCATATCTATGGTTCTTTGATTATACTTCACATCATGTACCAGTCCATTAATTGCCAATCGATAATTTTTCCAAACCTTCTCTCCCAATTTTGCACCCCCCTTCATCAATGGAATAGGCTTATCTTAGTTAGGGCTTTCATCAACGCCAAAAACAATTCCTGCCGCTTTACGGGCGTTCTCCATCATTTCACTTACTGCTAAGGTATATTTCAGATCCTGCCGCATTTCCTCATAGTTTTCTTCCAATAAAATTCGAGCAAAATCCTTAAATTCCCTTACCATACGATTCACTTCCAACTGTGGTTCGTATGTTGTCAGCTCGCCATTTAAAAATATCTCCAGCTTTTTCATCTCATTTGGCTTTCCAACCATCCGAATCCAGCCCTTATCTCCCTGCACGCTGAAGAAACATTCACTGTCTGAATCCTTAGCCGCCGTGAGCGAAGCAAGGAATTTTGGGTATCTCGCAAGAAGTATACCTGACGTATCGATTCCGTTGAATCCTTTGTTTGGATAATAAACTACTTCTTCAGAAATTCCCAAAAGGCCATAAAGCAAGCTGATATTGTAAATACCCAGATCATAAAGTGTACCGCCGCTGAGCTGCGGATCAAATGCAGGCAAGACCTCACCATTTTTATATTTATCATAACGGCTGGAATACTGGGAATAATTTGCAAGAACCAAATGGATATCTCCAAGGCTAGGCAAAAGCTCTTTCATCTTTTCGTAAACAAGGGAATGTCTTGGTGTGATCGCCTCAAAAATATAGCAATGATTCTTCTCAGCCAAATCTGCCAGTTCCTTGGATTCCCTGAACGTGGAACAAAATGGCTTTTCAAGTATCACGTTTTTATTAAAAAGAAGTGCCTTTTTGGCATATTCATAATGGACACTATTGACTAATCCAATATAAACGGTATCCGCTTCCGAGGTCTTTAACAATTCTTCATAGTCCGTATAAATGGAAGGAATGCCATATTCCCTTGCAAAAGCTTCCGCTTTCTCCTTGCTATGCGCCCGACCAAAAATAGTAGATAATTCAATGTCCTTCACTTGAGCCATCGCCAGCAAGGCTTCCGATATAATTTTTCCCGTCCCAATGACTGCTAACTTCATAAGACATTCTCCTCCTTCTTTACCGTCAAATCAAAATTCCGTGGCAATGATCTATCTCATGCTGCACAATTTGTGCCGCAAATCCACAAAATTTTCTTCTTTGCTTCTTAAATTCCACGTCCCTATACTTTACCTCAACGGTTTCGTACCTTTTTGCCTTTCTTTCACCCTCTAAGGACAAACAGCCTTCCATTTTTTCTGCATACTTTGCAGAAGTCTTTATGATGACAGGATTCAGCATGACAAGTATTTCAGTCCCATCCAGTACAGCAATAATATTCTTTTGTACACCTATCATGTTTGCAGCCATTCCAACGCAGCGATGCGCATTCGCAGACAGCGTATCCA
Source organism: Selenomonadaceae bacterium (assembly GCA_045617105.1). Classification (GTDB taxonomy): domain Bacteria; phylum Bacillota; class Negativicutes; order Selenomonadales; family Selenomonadaceae; genus CALELM01. Next base: position 24,882 of record JAZLHW010000059.1, read on the forward strand.
AAAGGTCTTGGACAACGGACACATCTTTCTTCGTTGCATCTTTTGATTCCTGCTTCAAAAATTCTTCATTCCGAACTATTGGCTTCACCAACCTCAGCCATCTCCTCCCTGCAGCCTTCACGCATCTTTACGACTGCATGTTCTCATCTGCATTGCAGTTTAATTTTCCTAGATGTTTTTGAACGCTTGTTTTTTCATGTCTGCATGCAGAATCATTTCCCTTGCATTATCCAAGGAAATTGCTGTAGCATCTGCCCCCGATGCCATGCGGGCAATCTCATTGATACGTTCCGAATCCGTCAGACACTTTACCCTTGTGTACGTCGCATTATGTTCTGAACTTTTAGCAATATAAAGATGAACATCTGCCATACAAGCGATCTGAGGAAGGTGCGTAATGCAAAATACCTGTTTATATTTTGCGACCAAAGCAATTCTCTCTGCAACCATTTGGGCGGTACGGCCACCGATACCTGTATCAATTTCATCAAAAACCATGCTGGGAACAGCGTCCTGCCTAGCAGCAGAAATCGTTTTGAAAGCTAATGCGATACGTGACAGCTCGCCTCCCGATACCACCTTTGCAAGCGGCTTCGGTGCTTCGCCGGGATTCGCTGAAAATCTCATCAACAGCTGGTCTGCACCATTGGAAGTATATTTTTCTAAAGGCTCAACTTCTATGGAAAGATGTGCTTTTGGCATACCGAGCTCTATCAGTTGTTCTTCAATTTTCGCAGATAGGCGTTTTGCTCCTGCCTTTCGCATGTTCGTCAAAATACTTGCGTTTTCCCGCAAAGCTGCTTCCAGTACAGAAACCTCCTTCTCCATAGCCGCAATATCTTCATCACTATTTTCAATATCTTCCAATTCCTGACAGATCTTCTTATGATACGCCAAAATATCCTTCACGCTTGCGCCGTATTTCTTTTGAAGCTTATATATGGCATCCATACGCTTTTGAAGCTCGTCCAGTTTTTGTGGCTGAAATTCCATAGACTCCCCATAATCACGCAGTTCATAGGAGACTTCTTGCAAAGACACATAGGCATCCTCCAGCATTTTCCGTGAATTCTCCAAGGAATCATCAAATCGGCTCATACTTTCCAAGTTTTTCTTTATTTCGGATAAAGCTGCCAGAACTCCTAATCCATTTTTTGAGCTGCTGTCCAGCAAACGATAAGATTCTTCAACGTAAGATGCTATCTTTTCAGCATGTGACAGACGGCGAATATCATTTTCCAGCTGTTCATCCTCGCCTTCCTTCAGCTCAGCATCCTTTATTTCCTTTTCCTGCCACCGAAGCATATCCATTCGCTGTGCATGTTCCCTAGCAGACAGTTTTTTTTCTTCCAATTCCTGTTTTTTTGCCGACCACTCTTTATATGCGGTACTATATGCTAAAAATGTGTTCAAAATCGCATGATCCGAATGATCCAGCAAATCATATTGATTTGCTTCTTTCAGCAATGCCAGATTTTCATTTTGTCCATGAATATCAATTAAACAGCTTCCTATCTTTTTCAAAACTGACAAGGTCACATGACATCCATTTACTAAAATTGAGCTTCTGCCATTTGACGATACCTGCCTTGTGATAATAAGCTCATCATCTTCCGCATCAATAGCCTGTTCACAGAGCATGGCTTTTAAGTCAGGTTGCTTCTCCAGCTGAAATACAGCCTCCACTCGCAGCCAGTCACAGCCTGTCCGAATGGATTCCGCAGACACTTTATATCCAAGAATTGCCCCCAAGGCATCGATCAGTATGGATTTTCCTGCGCCAGTTTCACCTGTAATAATATTTAATCCCGTACCAAAATCAATTTGAATGTGTTCTAAAAGCGCAAAGTTCCAAACCGTTAATGTTTTTAGCATAGTATTATCTCCCGTCCCCCATTGTCAACCTCTCCATTTTTTCCATGACAGAAGGAACACTGTCCTTGGGCTTTACAACAACAAGAATATTATCATCGCCCGCTACCGTACCGATCACTTCCGGCCACTTGGAATGATCGATGGCAGCCGCTACCGCATTAGCCGTGCCGGGAAGCGTTTTTACCACAATAATGTTCTCACTGTAATCCAACCCTGTGACAGAATCCTGAAACAGCCTTGCCATACGATTCGGGGTAAATATCAGCTTGTTTTCTATAGGCGCAGCATAACGATACCGTCCATCTCCGATAGGAACCTTGATGAGCATCAGTTCCTTAATATCACGAGAAACCGTTGCCTGCGTTACTGCAATATGCCTTTTTTTTAACGCTGCGGAAAGGTCTTCCTGCGTTTCAATCACTTCATGTTCTATAATATCCTTTATTTTTGCATGACGAGCTAATTTCATATTTTCACCCTCTACCGCAAAATAAGATTAGTTTCCCAAGAATTTCGTCCGAAGAATCTTGTAATAATCTTTGTCTTCAAATTTAACGATTTTCGCCTTGACAGAAGATTTCCTGACAACGACTTCATCTCCCGGAAGCAGCCGAAAACTTTCTTGCCCATCAAACGTAACAATAATGTCCTGATGCATGGACGCTATATGCAAGTGTATCACATCTTTTTCGCTGACCACCAAAGGCCTGATATTAAAAGAATGTGCGCAAATGGGAGTGATCAAAAGTGCCTGTACTGTCGGGTGCATAATAGGACCGCCTGCAGAAAGTGAATATGCCGTAGAACCTGTGGGAGAAGATACAATGATTCCATCTGCCTGATAATCGATCAGCCTAGTATTATTGATACTAAGCCCTAAATGAAGCATACGGGCAACACCGCCCTTGCTGATAACCACATCATTGATGGCATTCCCCAAAAAATGCTTCTCTCCATCTTCGCTTTGAACAAATCCCGAAAGCAGCAGCCTAGCTTCAATAAAATAATCCCCAGATAAAATTTTTGCCAGCTTCTTCTCCAGCTCATTCAATTCGATATCTGCCATAAAGCCGAGGGTTCCAATATTGATACCGCAGACAGGGACTCCTCGACGCCCCAGCCTTCTGCACACACCGAGCAGCGTTCCGTCTCCGCCGATGCTTAATGCCATATCCATAGGCATTTGTTCTATCTCCTCTTGCCCAAGAGACTCGTATCCAAAAAAAATAGCTTCATCCATGGGAAGAAGAAGTTCCACATTTTTATTTTTGCAAAACGCAACAATACGTTTCAAGACAATATCCGCATGCTCTTTGTTCATGTTTGGGAATATCCCTAATCTCATCATAAAACCAGTTCCCCTAATCCAGCTTTTCATGTGCTTCCTTGACGATCTGCAAGCTCAATTCATCAGTCATATTATCTTCAAGAGACAAATCTTTAGAAAGACGTATCAAATATTCGATGTTCCCTTCCGGTCCTTTAACGGGGGAATAAGTCAAGGCAGTTGGAACAAAACCTTCCTGACGGCTAAAGCCAATGATATTGCTGACGACCTCTCTATGGACTTCAGGATCGTGTACCACGCCTTTTTTTCCTATTTTTTCACGGCCTGCCTCAAATTGCGGCTTGATAAGTGCAACGATCTCTCCCTTTTCATGCAAAAGGTTCTTTACCACAGAAAGAACCTTTGTCAAAGAAATAAAGGCAACATCAATAGAGGCAAAATCCAAAACATCACCCAGCATATCAGGTGTCACATGCCGTATATTCGTCCGTTCCATGTTAATGACTCGTTCATCTGTACGCAATTTCCATGCAAGCTGTCCATAACCGACATCAATAGCGTAAACCTTGCAAGCTCCGTTTTGAAGCATACAATCCGAAAAACCGCCCGTAGATGCACCGATATCAGCGGCGATCTTTCCTTCAAGCGAAATCTCAAACTCCTCGATTGCTTTTGCAAGCTTCAATCCTCCGCGGCTCACATAAGGGATATCCTCACCCAAAAGGCGAAGCTCTGCATCAGATTTTACTGTGGTACCAGCCTTATCTATTTTTTGGCCATTAACCAAGACCTGCCCTGCCATAATAATTCTTTTTGCACGTTCCCTGCTTTGCACAAAGCCACGTTCCACAAGAAGTATATCCAGCCGTTCCTTTGCCATTCCGTAACCGTCCTCATCATTCTTATCGTAATGCAATTCTGCTCAAAACTAACCTAAATTATATCATAATTTTCATAGAACTGCACCTTATCCAAATCACTGTCTCTCGCTTTTCAAATTTTTCTGACTCTATCATACAATCTAATTTTCCAAAACTCAAGAAAGTGCTTTTAGTCAAAAAAATATCGTACAAGACTTGCAAAAGCAAGACACTTGCACGATATTTTCCAAATAACAATACCAAAAGATTCCCAACTTCAATTTGCTATTGCAAGTTATGAAAAGATTTTTTACATTTGGGAAAGCTTTTGAAGCAAAACACACTACGCTCTTATACTCTCACCTATGTTGGAAGCATTCGACAATGCCTGTCTAGCTTCTTCCATGATATTCCGAAGGATTTCCTGTACTGGCTCTATCTTTTTCAGCGGCAGCAGGCTTTGTCCTGCCTGCATCATGCCGTTCTCTGTATCGCCGTCCACTGCCGCCAGTTTGTTCGTGCCGGTTGCCTTCGCAAGCAATTCTTCCTTGCTTGTCTTGCCGGAATATTCCAGTGCGATAAATTCCTCTGAAAACCTGTTTCGGATACCACGCACGGCACCGCCAATGGTCAAGCCCGTCACAATAGTATCCGTGTCGATTGCCTCAATCAGCTTTTGCTTCATATTGCAATGCACGTTACATTCCTCTGCAACAAGGAATCTCGTGCCCATCTGCACACCTGCGGCTCCCATGAGAAGCGCCGCCGCCAGCCCTCGTCCATCAGCGAAGCCTCCTGCCATAATAACAGGAATCTTTACCTCCGGAATCACCTGCGTCATCAATGCCATCGTCGTCAAGACACCAATATGCCCGCCAGCTTCCATGCCTTCCACGACCATAGCATCTGCGCCCTTTGCTTCTACCCTTTTTGCAAGCTTCACATTTGGAATTACGGGTATCACCTTGATTCCAGCGGCATGAAGCTTCTCAAAATACGGTACAGGATTCCCTGCACCCAAGGTCACAAATGTCGGCTTTTCCTCGCAAATAACATCGACGATTTCTTCTTTGTTCGGTGCCATCAGCATAATATTAACGCCAAACGGCTGGCTCGTCAGTGTCTTGCAGCGGCGAATCTCCGCCTGCACATATTCCGTTGACCTTCCTCCGGCAGAAATAATGCCAGCACCTCCAGCGTTAGAAACTGCCGCCGCCAGATCTGCATCGGAAATCCATGCCATTCCTCCCTGAATGATCGGGTAGCGGATTCCCAAAAGCTCCGTAAGCCTTGTCCCCATATAAAATCCTCCTCTTGCTCCCTGCTCGCTTTTCCGTCATGTTTCACAAAAAATGCTTAAAAAGAGCCTCCATATCCCCCACACTTTTTGTTTCATCTGACAAAAAACGAAGCAATCCGAATATATCGTATTTTTAGAAGTTGTCTAAAAAAAGAGAGTGCTCCATCAAGCACTCTCCCAAAAACTGCCCAGCAGAAATTAACTGATAATTACAAGGGCATCGCCATTCTTTACTGCCTGACCTGCAGCAACATTGATTGCCTTGACCGTACCAGCAGCATCTGCCACAATTTCATTCTGCATCTTCATTGCTTCGAGAATGAGCAGAACATCTCCCTGCTGAACTGCCTGACCTTCCGATGCTACAAGCTTCACGATCTTTCCAGGCATCGGAGCATCAATGGAATGCTCACCTGCAGCAGCCGCAACAGCAGCCTTAGCAGGAGCCGCAGGTGCTGCTGCCTTTGGTGCAGGAGGTGCAGCCTTCGGAGCTGGTGCCTTCGGAGCCGCAGCCTTTACTTCTTCAACTTCAACTTCATAAGCAGTGCCATTTACAGTGATATTGAACTTTTTCATCGAAAATTCCTCCACTTTCAAATTCCAATACTTTATCAACAGATCAACGACTCATGCGAGCGGCCTGTGCCCAAGCTACGCTCGGCTTAATCTTGACGGCAATAACTTGATTGCCCATCATTTGCTGAACCGCAGCAGTGATCGCTGCCACAACCTCAGGCTTGATTGTCTTGTCACTCATGACCAAACCCTCCCAAATTACAATGGAATATTTCCATGCTTCTTTGCGGGAGCGACCTCACGCTTGCTCGCAAGCGCATTCAGTGCCGTAATGATACGAGGACGCGTCTCGCTTGGCTCAATAACCATATCAACGTAACCGCGTTCCGCTGCTTTATATGGAGTAGCAAACTCATCTACATACTCCGCCGTCTTTGCATCTTTGTCCGGATCCTTGCGGAAAATAATATTTGCCGCACCAGCAGGTCCCATAACCGCAATCTCAGAAGTCGGCCATGCCATAACCTGATCCGCGCCAAGCTCACGGCAGCACATAGCAATATAAGAACCACCATATGCCTTGCGCGTAATTACCGTAACCTTCGGAACCGTTGCCTCACTGTATGCATACAGCATCTTTGCACCATGACGTATGATACCCGTATGTTCCTGATTTACACCCGGCAGGAAGCCCGGAACATCAACAAGGTTGACCAACGGGATATTGAACGCATCGCAGAAGCGAATGAAACGAGACGACTTATCTGATGCATCAACATCCAAACAGCCTGCCATAACACTCGGCTGATTTGCAATAATACCTACGCTGCGGCCATCAAAACGAGCAAAGCAGCAAATGATGTTCGTTGCAAAATGCTCATGAACCTCATAGAACTCGCCGTTATCAACCAGTGAACGAATGATATCCTTCATATTGTATGGCGCATTCGGATTATCAGGAATCACCGTATTCAAGCTTTCATCCTGACGATTCGGATCATCGCCTGTTTCAACAATAGGAGCATCCTCCATATTGTTGCTTGGCAGGAAGGAAAGCAAGTAACGAATCTGCTTTATGCAATCATCCTCGTCCTCTGCCGCAAAATGAGCGACACCGCTCTTGGAGTTGTGCGTCATAGCACCGCCCAAAGCCTCCGCAGTTACATCCTCAGCCGTAACGGACTTGATAACTGCAGGACCTGTGATGAACATCTGGCTCGTATTCTTCACCATATAAATAAAATCCGTAATTGCTGGTGAATAAACGGCACCACCTGCACATGGTCCCATGATGACAGAAATCTGGGGAATTACACCAGAAGCCGCCGTATTGCGATAGAAAATTCCAGCATAGCCGGAAAGTGCATCCACTGCCTCCTGAATTCGAGCGCCGCCCGAATCATTGATTCCAATGCAAGGAGCTCCCATCTTCATTGCAAGATCCATGACCTTCCAAATCTTATGTGCGTGCTTCTCGCCAAGAGAACCGCCTTCCACCGTAAAGTCCTGCGCAAATGCGTAAACTAAGCGTCCGTCAACTGTACCGTAACCCGTTACAACACCCTCACCCGGAAGTTCTTTCTTCTCCTGGCCAAAATTCGTGCAACGATGTTTCATGAACATGTCAAGCTCTACAAAGGTGTTTTCATCAAAGAGCTTTTCCAAACGCTCACGCGCCGTCATCTTGCCCTTTGCATGCTGTTTCTCGATACGAGATGCACCGCCGCCTTGCATGATATGTTCTTTCTTGGCTTTCATCAATTCAATCTTTTCCTGAACAGTAGCCATTTCATACCTCCTAAATAGCTAAACACAGCATTCCTTCTTGAAAGTGATATACACCAGCAGGTAATTTGTCCTAAGGAAGTACCCATCCATTGCTGTATACAGAATCGATCCGTACTGCCCTAGCCGATAAATGCAATCAGTCGCGCTGGCAAAGTTCAAGGAGAACACCATGCGAAGCCTTCGGATGAACGAAAGCGATCTTTGCTCCGCCTGCACCCTTGCGAGGAGCCTCGTCAATTAAACGGACACCCTTTTCTTTGAGGTCAGCCAAAGCTGCTTCGATATCATCCACACGAAGAGCAATATGCTGAATACCGCCGCGACCGCCGTTCTTCTCAATGAACTTTGCGATAGGGGAAGTCTCATCCGTTGCTGCCAAAAGCTCAATTTCGCTTCCATTTGGCGTCGGATAGAAGCCAGTCGTAACCTTCTGCTCTGCTACCGTTTCCTCTCCTGTCGTTGCCAGTCCAAGAGTTTCCCAAAAAGAACCTACCTCCTTGAGATCTCCCACTGCAATACCAATATGATCTACACCTAAAACCTTGAACATATAAATTACCTCCTACGCTTTAATTTTCTACGGATAGCTGTTACTTCAGCATTTCCTTCAAAATGCTCTGCACGGTCGTATACGGATCTGTCTCATGGCTGCGGAATTTCTCAACATACCCATCCAAGCGTCCCGTATCGACGATCTTGCTCTTGATATACTTGCTGATATCACTGCCAAGGATGTCCAGCATCTCGTCCTTTGCACGCTTCGTGCGACGTTCTGCCAAAATCCCCTTTTCCGTAATATACTCCCTATGCTTTTGTACATTCGACACAAGTTCGGAAATTCCTTCTCCTTGATTGGCAACAACTTTTTGAATTGGCGGGCGCCAGTCAGTCATCAAGCTGTCAAGATCCAGCATCATATTGATTTCACGCACTAGCTTGTCCGCACCGTCCAGATCCGACTTGTTGATCGTAAACAAGTCTCCAATCTCCAAAATGCCCGCCTTGATTGCCTGAATATCATCCCCCATGCCAGGAATCAGCACGACCATAGTAGTATCAGCAGCCTTGACAATATCCACCTCAGACTGTCCAACGCCAACCGTTTCAACAATAATAATGTCCTTGCCAAATGCGTCCATTGCTTTGACAGCATCTGCTGTCTTGTGTGAAAGCCCGCCGAGGCTTCCGCGCGTACCCATACTGCGGATAAAAACGCCCTCGTCCATGGTCAATGTATTCATGCGGATACGGTCACCTAAAATAGCACCGCCCGTAAACGGACTCGTAGGATCAACGGCAATAATTCCGACCGTCTTTCCCTGCTTACGATATTCCTTTGCGATTTTGTCCGTCAAGGTGCTTTTTCCTGCTCCCGGAGGACCTGTAATACCAAGAACATAAGCATGCCCTGTATGAGGATAAAGCTTCGTCATGATCTCCGTTGCTTCCTCATATTCATTTTCAATGGCAGTAATCGCTCTCGAAAGTGCCAGTCGATTGCCTTTCAAAAGTTCTTCTGCTATATCCATTCCTTCACCACCTTTGCAAATGATTCTATAAATTCTCTCTCATGCAAAAAATGGATGACGGCAGCAGAACGCTGCTGTCACCCATCACTTGCCAACTATTTCAGCCTGAAATCAAAGCTTCACGTTTGCCTTGATGAACTCGACAGTACTAGAGGTCGGAGTACCAGGCGTAAACACCTCAGCAATCCCAGCTTCCTTGAGTGCAGGAATATCACTCTCAGGAATTACGCCGCCACCGATAATCAACACATCCTTCAATCCCTTTTCACGAACGAGCTTTACAACAGCTGGGAAAAGATGCGGATGCGCACCCGACAAAATAGAGAGTGCAACAACGTTGACATCCTCCTGAAGAGCAGCCTCAGCGATCTGCTCCGGAGTCTGGCGAAGACCTGTATAAATAACCTCAAAACCAGCATCACGCAAAGCACGCGCAACTACCTTGGCACCGCGATCATGACCATCCAAACCTGGTTTTGCAACTAATACCCTGATTTTCTTTTCCATTTTCAAAATCCCTCCAAGATTGATTCAGATACGAAAGAAATCATAAATCAAAGATTTACATGTGCCTCGTACTCACCAAACACTTCACGCATAACACCGCAGATCTCACCAAGCGTTGCATAGGTCTTGACAGCAGCAAGGATATGCGGCATGAGATTCTCATTCTCATCCTCGCAAGCTTTCTTGAGCTCAGCAAGCGCAGCCTTGACCGCATCATTGTCACGCTTTGCCTTCATTGCCTCAACCTTTGCCTTCTGCTTCTCGCCAACCGATGCATCAACACGGAGAAGGTTCTTCGGTGCTTCTTCCTCAATCTGGAACTTATTGACACCAACGATAGTGCGCGCGCCGGACTCTACATCCATCTGCCACTTGTAAGCGCTGTCCTGAATCTCCTTCTGGATATAGCCCTTCTCAATAGCGGCAACTGCACCGCCCATCTCGTCGATCTTCTTGATATATTCCCAAGCCTCAGCTTCAATCTTGTTCGTCATTGCCTCTACATAATAAGAACCTGCAAGCGGATCAATGACATCAGCAAGACCGCTCTCATACGCAACGATCTGCTGCGTACGAAGTGCAATCATAACGGATTCCTCTGTTGGGAGAGCCAATGCCTCATCACGGGAATTCGTATGGAGGGACTGCGTACCGCCCATGACAGCAGCTGCCGTCTGCAATGCAACACGAACGATATTGTTGTTCGGCTGCTGTGCCGTCAGCATAGAACCAGCTGTCTGCGTATGAACGCGAAGCATCATGGACTTCGGCTTCTGCGCATGGAAACGTTCCTTCATAACCTTTGCCCAAACGCGACGGGATGCACGGAACTTAGCAACTTCTTCCAATACATTGTTGTGTGCATTCCAGAAGAAGGAAAGCCTGCCTGCAAAATCATCGACATTCAAGCCTGCCTTGATTGCAGCCTCAACGTATGCAATGCCATCAGCAATCGTAAATGCAATTTCCTGAGAAGCCGTAGAACCTGCCTCGCGGATATGATATCCAGAAATAGAAATCGTATTCCACTTCGGCACATTCTTGGAGCAATACTCAAAGATATTCGTAATCAAACGCATAGACGGACGAGGAGGGAAAATATACGTTCCGCGAGCCGCATATTCCTTCAGAATATCATTCTGAATCGTACCCTTCAGCTGATCTGCCGAAACACCCTGCTTCTCTGCTACAGCAATATACATAGCAAGCAAGACGGATGCAGGTGCGTTGATCGTCATGGAAGTAGATACCTTGCCAAGGTCGATCTGGTCAAAGAGGATTTCCATATCTGCCAACGAGTCAATAGCAACGCCGACCTTGCCGACCTCACCCTCGGAAATTGGATCCGTGGAATCATAACCGATCTGCGTTGGAAGGTCAAATGCGCAGGAAAGCCCCGTAGCACCAGACTCAATCAAATAGCGATAACGCTTATTGGACTCTTCTGCCGTAGAGAATCCTGCATACATACGCATCGTCCAAAAACGACCGCGATACATCGTCGGCTGCACACCGCGCGTATACGGATAAGCTCCTGGGAAATTGATCTCATCTGCATAGTCCGTATCCTTAATGTCAAGCGGCGTATAAATGCGCTGCTCAGGAAGGTTGTTGCGCTCCGGGAAACGTGCGATAGCCTTCTCAACACTGGCCTGATACTTATCGAGCTCAGCCTGAATCTTTTCATTGCTCATGATGAAAATTCCTCCTGTTATTCAGTTCATTCTATATATGGGCATCTCTCTCATTTTGAGATGCCTTATGTATGCACTGCAATACATACCCATACTGCAATCCAAACGTGCCACGCAAAACGAATGTTTATTTCTTCATCGAACCGCTTTCCACAAATCTCTGATGGAAGGAAAGAGATTCTTCAAGAATATGTGGGGTATGTGCATGCTTCGTTGCCTCGTCTGCCCGCTTGTAATAATCCAGCAGCATTGGCTTGTAATCCGGATGTGCGCAGTTATTGATGATCTCAAGGGCACGCTCACGAGGAGCCTTGCCGCGAAGATCTGCGATTCCCTGCTCCGTAATGATGATATCTACATCATGCTCCGTATGGTCAATATGAGAACACATCGGGACGACAGAGGAAATAGCCCCATTCTTTGCAATCGACGGTGTATAGAAAATCGTCAGATATGCATTACGTGCGAAGTCTCCGCTTCCGCCAATACCGTTCATCATCTTCGTGCCTGCAATATGCGTCGAATTTACATTTCCATAAATATCAACTTCGATCGCCGTATTCATAGCAATAACGCCAAGACGGTGGACTACCTCTGGACTGTTGGAAATTTCCTCAGGACGCAGGAGCAAATACTTTTTATACTTTGCAACGTCCTTATAGAAACGTGCCATGCCTTCCGGCGATGGGGAGAATGCCGTACCGGATGCAAAATTCAACTTTCCTGCATCAATAAGATCCAGCATACCATCCTGAATGACCTCAGTGTAAACCGTCAGATCCTTCAAATCAGAATCAACAAAACCAGCCATAACTGCATTTGCTACGTTGCCAACGCCAGACTGCAATGGAAGAAGATTCTCCGGCATACGGCCTGCTTCAATTTCCTTTTGCAGGAATTCCAGCGTGAATGCAGACATCTTCTTGGAATTCTCATCGATTGCAGAGAGCGGACGCGTATGATCCGGTATATCGCAAGGAACGATATACAAAATCTTTTCCGGCGTACATGGAATATATTGCGTACCGACACGATCATCTGCCTTCACGATAGGAATCGGCTGACGATTGGGCGGATCCATAGGAATATACACGTCATGCATTCCCTCAAGGTCAAGAGGCTGCGTCGTATTCACCTCAACGATAACCTTGTCTGCCGACTGCACATACGATGCCGCATTGCCCAGGGAAGTCGTAGGAACAATGTTGCCCTCTTCCGTAATAGCGCAAGCCTCCACAACAGCAACATCGATCTTGCCAAGATAGCCGCAACGGCTAAGCTGTGCAGACTCCGACAGGTGCAGATCCAAATAATTTACCGAACCATCATTGATCTCGTTTCTCAAAATCTTATCCGTCTGATACGGAAGACGCTTCTTGATGCCATGAACCTCTGCCAGCACATCATCTAACTCCGGTCCCGTAGAAGCACCTGTCCACAAATTAATGGAAAATGCCTCCTTCTTCATTCTTTCTGCAAGGGCAAGCGGTACAGCCTTTGGATAAGACGAAGCTGTAAAGCCACTCGTTGCAACATTCATTCCTGGCTTGAAAAACGTTGCCGCTTCTTCCGCCGACACGATTTTTGCCTGCAACTCCTTGTTGCGAACACGATCGAGAATATCAAGCATTGAAAATCCTCCCTCATCGGTTTTACCGATCATTTTTTTAAAATGCATAATACAACAAAAATTTTGTATTTTCAGTTGTATAGAACGCATTTATCATACCCATAAAATAATGATATCACGCACAAAAAAAGCCGTCAAGTCAGTTTTGACGGCTTTGATATTATTTTGTCACATTCTAAGATTTTTAACAGAAGCGACTTGACATGATGTTTTTGAATGAATTTCAATCGGCAGCCTTTTCCAAGGAAACGACCTCTATGTTGGATCTGCTGTCCTCCTCCATCCCAATACAGGTCATGGAAAGTGCTGCCAACATCCAAAAGAACATGGACGTAGGAATATTGAACAGAACATCATCTGTAATTCCGTTCAAGGCTACAGAAACAAAAGCCAGTCCAATTCCAAGAACAACTCCCGCACGAAGGGAAAGTGCATCCCAGCTGGATAATTCTGCTCGAATATCAACAGAAGCTATAGTCCCCTGCTCATGCGAGGCTGCTTCTGCCTCTTCCGTCTCAAACTCCTTCCTCACTGCTTCCAATGCTTTTACGGCTTCCTCATTCTCTTTGGATTCCTTCCGCAGTGCAGTGCTTGAAGTTTCTTTTTCCGCCTTCTCCTCTGTCATTGCCTCAGAATCTTTCTGTTTCTCCTGCGAATCTTCCTCAGTCTCAGAAACCACTGGCTTCTCCTCCGAATCTTCATCCATCGCAGAAGGCTCAGGCTTCTCCTGCAAGTTCTCCTCCGTTATTGCCTTAGTGCTTTCTTCCTGTTCAGCTTCTTCCACGGTTTCACAGGCTTCCTCCTGTTCTTTTGCCGCTTTCTGCTCTGCCTCCAACGGAGCAGCTGCCGATTCCATTAAGCCTTCCGTACCGGCTATTTCTTCCTTTGCACCAGTTTCCTCTATTGCTCCCGCAGCTTCTGCCTTAGGAAAGATCCTTGCCCGCAAGGATTTGAACATCGTTCCAAAGAAATACCAAAAGAACGCTCCGCCGCCTGCAATGCCAATTTCAGCCATATAATTCAAATAAACATTATGCGCATGAACGATTTTGATGTATTCTCCCTGCATATAAAAATCATATTTAGGGTAAACCATCCAATATGCTCCCCAGCCAATGCCCAAGAAGGGATGATCCTGTATCATGGCTATCGTTGCCTCCCAAAATGCCAAACGCATTTCCGCAGAGGTATCTACCTTCGTAAAAACAGAGGTCAATCGTTCATAAAGAGCTGCATCAAAAAGCAGCATCGCACCGCCAGCCAACACACAGAACAGAAGTATCCTCCAATCCTTAAACATTCCATAAACGGCAAGAATGACAGCAATCGTCAGGCATGCCCCTCTTGCATAAGTCATAGCAAGGCAGGCTGCCATCATCAGCATGACGCAAAGCAAAAAAATACGCTGTACCCTGTTTGCGCACTTCACAAATACACCCAAAGCAATACAAATTGTCATATCCAGATAACCGGCTAAAATGTTCGGATTTTCCCAAGTAGAAAAAACACGTTTCCTAAGCTCCGGAAAAGCTTCACCATCTACCCATCGCATTTCAGAGGTATCAATTCCAAAAACATACTGAAAATATCCGTAAAGCACCACGAAAAGTGCAGATAAGCACATTGCCGCTGCAATCTTTTTCAGCTGTCCTGTATTGCTCACATTCTGCCCAACCAGCAGATAGGTCAAAGCATAAACGCCGACCAAATTATAGTAATTGTAAAAGCTAAATCCGCAATCCGGCGAAACAAGAATAGATACCGCTCCCAAAACCACAAAAATCGTAACAGGAACATCAAATGGAAGCTGGCGAAACTTCATTTCTTTAACCTTGTACTTTTTCCAAGCCGTAAGGCCGATTCCCAAAAGCAAAGCAACCTTTGCCGCTTCAGGAAAAAGGGGTATCAAAAAAGCCTCTGCCACGATAGCCCAAAGGATCCACTTGTCCAATCGCCGAAGCTGGCTTTGACGGCGAATTTCTTCAAAGGTCATGCAAGCTGCCCCCTTCGCCGCAAAAGTTCTTCCCGCAAGCTTCCAATCAGATACAGCGAGCCTGCAACAACCAAAAGATGCTCCTTGCCTGCAATTTCCAAAGAATTGTCCAATGCCTCTATGATGTCCTCATAGACTTCCACATGATGAACCAGTTTTTCTGCACGAACAGCAACTTCCCTTGCCGTTGCCGCCCGTTCGGAATTGGGACGTGTCACCACGACAAGATCCTCGGGACGAAGCAATTGCTTCAGCATGGAATCAATATCCTTATCCCGTAAAATACCAAGCAGAAAAACATGCGGCATTTCAGGGAAATAGCTGTCCAAGCTCTCTCTCAGCACAGCGATCCCTGCTGGATTATGCGCTCCATCCAAGACGATTGTCTGCCCATTCAGATCCATACGCTCAAAACGCCCAGGCCAAACCACCATACGCAGAGATTCGCCCACCGTTTCCGCATTGACTCGTTCATCCATATCATGCAAAAGCTTCGCTACCATAATCGCAAGGGAACTGTTTTCTACCTGATGGATTCCAAGGAGAGGAATCTCATACGGCTTCTTAGACAGGCCTAAAAGTGATGAGGTGAATTGCAGCTGCTGAAAATTTTCATTCGCAGAAACAAATTCTGAACAAAAATCCTCACCTGCTACAAAAATATCCGCATTTTTTTCCTCTGCCGCTTTGCGAAGGATCTCTAACGGTATATCCTTTGCAGCCGTAACAACGGGAACACCTTCCTTTATGATACCTGCCTTGTGCCTTGCGATCCCTTCCAATGTTCCGCCGCACTTGTCTGCATGCTCCATTGTCACATTCGTAATGACGGAAACCTCTGGAACAATTACATTCGTGGAATCCAGCAAGCCTCCGAGACCGACCTCTATAACAGCATACTCCACATGACGCATAGCAAAGTAAAAAAACGCTACAGCCGTAAGAACCTCGAACTGCGTAGGGGATTCTTCCCCTTCTTCTACCATCTCATCTACATAGACTCGAACCGTACTCAGGCATTTTGCAAAATCGTCTTTGCTGATTTGCTGCCCATCGACACGGATACGTTCCGTATAGCTGGCAAGATGCGGAGAAACATACATACCAGTATGGAGAGAGGAACCACGAAGGATTCCCTCCAGCATAGCAGAGACAGAACCCTTTCCATTGGTTCCTGTCACATGAATGGTACGATACAATTCCTGCGGCATGTCAAGCTTTTTCAGAAGCTTCTCTATTCGTTCCAGTCCCATCTGAACACCGAAAACTTCTAAATGGTTCAGATAAGCCAAAGACTCTTTATAGTCCATTATCTACGCTCCTATCCAAGCTTTGCCAAATATGCCAAGCGTTCCTCTACAGATCTCTTCTTTTCTTCATAACCTGCCAGCTTTTCCTTTTCACCTGCAATCACTTCCGCTGGAGCCTTGGCAAGGAATCCCTGATTGCCAAGCTTTCCTGCCAACCTCTTGATTTCTTTCTCCAGCTTCTCCGATTCCTTGGCAAGACGAGCCGATTCCTTTTCAACATCGATCAAGCCCTTCAAAGGCAAATAGATCTCCACACCGTTCACTACGCCTGTCATAGCATTTTCCGGTGAAGCTGCAGCAGGATCCAAGAATGTCACGGGGTCTGCCGAGGCAAGTGCCATCATATAACCTTTGTTTTCCTCAAAAACACCCTGCATTGCCATATCGGAAAAACGCAGGAGCACCTCGCTCTTTTTTCCAGGTGCTGCATTGACTTCTGCGCGCAGATTACGAACCGTCTTGATGGTTTCCATGATAGCTGTCATCTGCTTTTCAGCCTCATCGTTCACAAAAGGCATAAAATCACTTGGCCACGGAGAAATCATAATGCTCTCGCCCTCATGCGGAAGCTTCTGCCATATTTCCTCCGTCAAGAACGGCATGAATGGATGCAGCAAGCGAAGCGTATGCTCCAAAACATAACCCAAAACGTAAAGTGCCGTTTGGCGGGGACGCTCCTGTTCCTTGTCATAAAGCCTTGCCTTGGTCAATTCAATATACCAATCGCAGAACTCATTCCAAATAAATTCATAAATCATGCGTCCTGCTTCGCCCAGCTCAAACTTCTCCAGATTTTCCGTGACATCACGAGCGGTCTTTGCATAGCGGGAGAGGATCCACTTGTCAGCAAGCGTATAATCCTCCTCCCTCGGCACAAACCCATGGTCAAAGCCTTCCAGATTCATCAGCATGTAACGGGAAGCATTCCAGATCTTGTTTGCAAAGTTGCGGGCAGATTCCACACGTTCCCAGTAAAAACGCATATCGTTCCCCGGTGTATTGCCTGTAATCAGCATGAACCGAAGCGTATCTGCACCATATTTGTCGATGACCTCAACAGGATCGATTCCATTTCCAAGAGACTTTGACATCTTACGGCCTTGGCTGTCACGCACCAAGCCATGAATAAATACATGCTTGAACGGAATGTCCTTGCCAAATTCCAGTCCCATCATAACCATGCGAGCAACCCAGAAGAAAATAATGTCATAGCCTGTAACTAACGTACTTGTCGGATAGAAATGCTTCAATTCCTCCGTATTCTCCGGCCAGCCCATCGTTTCAAACGGCCAAAGCCCCGAACTGAACCACGTATCGAGTACATCCTCATCCTGATGAACATGCTTTCCTCCGCACTTCGGGCAAGTATCAATATCCGTTCTGGAAACTGTCGTTTCCCCGCAATCCTCGCAATACCATGCAGGAATACGATGTCCCCACCAAAGCTGGCGGGAAATGCACCAATCACGAATATTTTCCAGCCAGTTGCAATAAATCTTCGTAAAACGCTCTGGAACAAACTGAATACGTCCGTCCTTGACTGCCTTCACTGCAGGTGCTGCCAAGGATTCGATTTTAACAAACCACTGCTTTGAAACCAATGGCTCGACAGTCGTATGGCAGCGGGAACAATGTCCAACAGCATGTTCATGTTCCTCCACGCTCACGAGAATTCCCTTTTCTTCCAGTTCCTTCACAAGAGCCTTTCGGCACTCATAGCGATCCATGCCTTGATATTTTCCGGCACCTTCACCCATCGTTCCGTCATTGTTGATTACCTTGATCTGCTCCAGCTTGTGACGCAATCCCATCTCAAAGTCATTCGGATCATGTGCCGGCGTTACCTTGACAGCACCCGTCCCAAAAGCAGGATCTACATAAGCATCAGCAAAAAGCGGAATCGAGCGATTCACAATAGGCAAAAGCAACGTCTTGCCAACCAGATCCTTGTAACGCTCATCCTCTGGATGGACAGCCACTCCGGTATCACCAAACATCGTTTCCGGACGAGTCGTAGCAATTTCTACATACTGATCTGTTCCTTCTACTTGGTAGCGCAAATGCCAAAGATGTCCCTGTTCATTCTCATGCTCCACCTCGATGTCGGAAAGTGCCGTATTGCAGCACGGGCACCAGTTTGTAATGCGGGTTCCCTGATAAATAAGCCCCTTCTCATAAAGGCTGACAAAGACCTCACGCACCGCCTTGGAACATCCCTCATCCATCGTAAAGCGTTGACGGTCCCAATCACAGGAAGAACCCAAGGTGCGAAGCTGGTACATAATGCGATTGCCGTATGCTTCCTTCCATTGCCAAGCACGTTCAAGGAACTTCTCTCTCCCCAGCTCGTACCGATTCGTTCCTTCCTCACGAAGTGCAGCCTCTACCTTTGCCTGCGTTGCAATGCCTGCATGGTCGCATCCGGGCATCCAAAGCGTATTGTAGCCCTGCATACGCCGCCAACGAATCAGGATATCCTGCAACGTATTGTCAAGTGCATGTCCCATGTGAAGCTGACCCGTGACATTCGGAGGCGGGATCACGATGCTGTACGCCTGCTTATCCTTATCCACTTCTGCATGAAAGAATTTCTTATCCTCCCAATATTGATACCATTTCTTTTCAAATGACTGCGGATCGTACACCTTCGGAATATTATTTTCATTTTCCAAAATCTCTGCCATAACTATCCCTCCTAAAAAAATAGAGTTCTTCCGCCCCAAAGGACGAAAGAACTCTCTCGTGGTACCACCTAAATTTCCCTGCAAGCAGGGCTTAAGGCATAACGCTGCCTTCGCGCTGAACCTACTCATGCACTTATCCATGCACTTCAATCCAAGGACTCCAAAGCGACTTCCAAGCCTCTCTGCAGGAACTTCCACCAACCGTTCCCTCTCTCTGCCATCAAGAACCTGTACTCCTCTTCTTCCTCGTCACTCAATATATGGGAATCATTCTAACAGAAACAAAAGAAAAAAGCAAGACAGCCTTGAATCAAGTCAGTTTTCTATGTAACCATATCTTATACAAGTTTGCAAACCAACCCGCATCATAACAGTGAATAACATTAAACTCGGAAAGAGTACTTTTTACTTCATCCGTATATTTACTGCTCAATCCCAATACAATGGCACCATCAGACATATCAACATTTTGGAACTCCGAAATCAAATATATCGGCAAATCGCAATATTTACGCTTATCTCCCTTCGTTATAACGAAGCTAAAGATGTCCCCTTCTTCAACAGCTTGCTGTAAGTGGGGGAAATCAAATTTTAACAAGCGGTGAGCATATCTCCCGCTTCGTTGAAACGCAAATTGGAGGGAAAATG
>JAZLHW010000060.1:0-2456 GCA_045617105.1 Selenomonadaceae bacterium
GAATCGCACGTTTAACCGCAAAAAGGGTGATTCGGCCTCTATTCCCGTTTCCAAAGGAGGAAGACAACAATGGCAAATAGAAGCGAAGCCCAGCGCAGAGCGGACGCGGCATATTATGCCCGTCACAAGGATGAGCTTGCAAAGCGTCACGCTACCCTCTCTTTCCGTCTCCCACGCCCAGACGCAGATAGGTTCAAAAAGCTGTGCAAAGAGCATGGAATAGAATATAGCGATGTCCTCCGCAAGGCAGTTTATAAATTTATGGAGGATTACCAAAATAACACTTGACATTATCATGCAAACATGATATAATAGGTACACGAAAGAGAGGTAATGCTAAATGCGTAAACTTTCCGAAATGTACAGTGTCTACTTCCAGCCTATCAACGAAAAGGCTTTTCGCTCCGCACTTGATTTGGAAGCACGGTTGAAGGATAAAGCCGAGGAAATTTCGCTGCGTATGGAGGCAGCGGAGACTGATAAAGAGTATGACATCCTCATGGCAGAGCATGAAAAGGTGTTGGGCGCAGGTCTCGAAGCACACATGAGAGCGCACGACAGCCAGATCAGCAGCATTAAACCCAGCGAATGGGAAGCCTCCTTTCTCTCCTCCTTTGTTACCGAAGAAGGAGAGACCAAAAGGGTAAGCGATAAGCAGAAGAACATCCTTCTCCGTTTCTGCAAGGACTACGGAAGAGGAAATTATATGTTCCGCTATGGTGGGCTCATTTGGGAGCTGAGTGTTCACAACCGTGTGAGCTATATCAGAACGAGAAAGAGCCGTTATTAACAATCTTTCATACACAGAAAGGATGATTTGATATGAAAGTCGAAATTATGGAGCTGAACAGCGGATTTTCCAATGTTGCAAACAACTTTATCCTTGCTGATAACTACACGAGCTATCTGTCAGCAAGGTCTAACAGTGGTTTCGACCTTCTGCATCAGGTGGTGATTCCTGATGCAGAAGTCGAAATGATCGATGGAGAGTATGTTCTCTTTATCAATGGCAGGATCTGCACTGGCATCTTTAAGACCGCTAAGTGGTGGACTTTCAGTGTCCACGGCGGCAAAGATGTTCTTGTAAGAGTCTAAGCACAAGAGGTGGTCAGAATGATGTTAAAGATTCCTAAGTATGTTAAAGATTTGCTTGGCAGAAGCAAGTTCGAGTTTGACTTCTGCACAAGCAACGAAAACTATTCCGCAGGTTATACCATTCGCATTTGCAAGCGCAATGATTATCAGCTGGTCAGGTATTTCAACGCCGAGATTGAGCGTCTGGTCAACTGGGCGAACCGTCAGGTTGACCAGACCGCCTATGTTCTCCAACTCCCCACCAAGACCCACTACTGTGAGCAGTATGCAGTAGTTACAATCTTTGACCCTGTTATGCAGAGGCTCGAGCATCTTATCAGAAAGCAGTGAACCTCATGACTCAGCTTGCAACTACCAATAATTACGGAATGTCTCTTCCTCAGTTTGATGCAAGCTGGGTCGAGAGATACGTCTATGCCCTGGACTGCGAGTCCGAGGCGACTAGAACATCTTACACCAACGATGTCAAGATGTTCCTTTCCTGGCTGTCATACTCAGCCATATCCTCCCCAACAAGGGAGGATATCATAAGGTACAGAGATTGGCTTTCGACCACCCACGACTCCATCAAGAAGATGGACGGCATCAACCATGAGACAATCAGCAACCTCCTGACCCCCTCCGGCATCACCACCACCTCCGAGCTGGTGGAATCCCTCAAGGCTGGCACTCTCTCCATTGACGGTGTAGAGATAAAGGAGCAGTCACCGGAAAAGGGTGTCAGAACCTTTGACCCCATCGCCAAGATGAAACCCATCAAGGCCCCCAAGAAGTGGACCGTCCTCTCTGCCGTCAAGGCAGTCTTGGCGGGTCAGGCTGAGCCCGTTGGCTATGGCTGGGACGTTGTTTTCAGCGTCACCAAGGATGCCAACGAGGGGCGTTATAGCTTCTCTGTCCATGAAAACGAAGATGGCACCATCCGCATTTTCGCCCACTACCTCACCGGCAACCGTTTTACCTTCCGCTTCAAGGCTGAGGGTGGTTGCTTCCCCGCAGGATGCGAAAACCTGCTTGATGCTCAGGCATGGCAGGAAGAGCAGACCCGCAAGGCAGAACAGGAAGAGCGGGATCGTCAGAGTGCCGACTTGAAAAAGCGTTTCGACGCTGAAACAGCACAGAAGACGGTCATTGAAGAAGCCATGACCGAATACCCCTTGCAAGATGGCTTCCCCTTTGTGGAGGTCCTGTGGTCTGAGCATCCCGCATTTTACGACCTCATTCCTGACGATGCTCACCCCCTCAAGATGAGCGTTGAAGCAGCTCACAAGGCTTTTGGTGTGCTGGATATGGCACGGCACGAGGCTCAAGAGGGTGGATATGACAAGACCCGTTTCACCCTCCATTACCCCGACCCCCAGACC
>JAZLHW010000061.1:0-12067 GCA_045617105.1 Selenomonadaceae bacterium
AGCTGAACGATGAAAAAGCGGAAAAGAAAGGCAGAAAGCCTCGTTACCCTGTCGTAACACTGGTGCTGTACTTCGGCACGAAGCGATGGAACAAGGCAAAGAGCCTGCATGAGCTTCTTGACATTCCAGAAGCTCTGAAACCATTTGTCAGCGACTACCGCATCAACGTGTTCGAGATTGCATGGCTGGAGCCGGAGCAGGTAGAACTTTTTCAAAGCGACTTCAAAATCGTAGCGGATTACTTCGTCCAAATGCGGAGGAACAAAAGCTACCAGCCATCTGCGGACACCATGCGGCACGTCACCGAAATCTTGAGATTGCTCTCCCTGCTCACGCAGGACGTTCGATTTGAGGACATCATCAACGCAGGACGAGAAAGGAGTGCAAAAACCATGTGCGAAATGATCGACAAATTCATAGAACAAGGCAGAAATGAAGGAATGGAAAAAGGCATTGCACAGGGCAGAAGCGAAGGCATAGCACAAGGCAGAAGCGAAGGCAAGCTTTCCATGCTGTACGAGCTGACGAAGGACGGTGTCCTGACCTTGGCAGAAGCTGCCAAGAGAGCCGGCATGAGTGAGGAGGCTTTTCTGGCAGGTATGCCGTAATGAAATCAAAGCGAACAGGAAGAAATGTTAGAAAAAACCATAAGCTTTCACCATTAGGTTACACCCATGCTGGCACACCGACAAAACGCCCCCATCCGCAAATTGCGAATGGGGGCGTTTTCGTTGGAATGCTCCTTAAAAAAGTCCCGTTATTTTTCCATCCTGTGTGATATCCATGTTTTCTGCCGCTGGCTTTTTGGGAAGTCCCGGCATGGTGAGGATATTTCCCGTGAGTACCACGAGGAAGCCTGCACCCGCAGATACCCGCAGTTCCTTGACGGTAATGCGGAATCCTGTCGGCCTTCCAAGCTTTTGCAGGTCATCTGACAGGGAGTATTGCGTCTTTGCCATGCAGACAGGCATCTTGTCAAAACCAAGGGCATTGATGTCCTCCAGCTGCTTTCTCGCTGTATCCGTGTAATCAACGCCATCGGCACCGTAGATCTCACGGGCAACCGCAGCGATCTTGTTTTCCACCGTGTCCTTTTCGTCATAGATGAAGCGGAAGCTGCTCTCCTTGCTCATAGCTGCCTCGACCTTTTCCGCAAGCCGCAAGCCGCCTTCGCCGCCCTTTGCCCAAACCTCAGAAAGGGCAACCTCTGCCCCAAGTTCATGGCATTTCTTTTCCACAAAATCCAATTCTTCCTTCGTATCCGTTGGAAATGCATTGACAGCAACCACTGCCGGCAAACCGAACTTCTGAATGTTTTCGATATGCTTCGTAAGATTTTCCAATCCCCGTTCCAAAGCCTGCATATCTACCTTCGTCAATTCTGACTTTGCCATGCCGCCATGCATCTTGAGAGCGCGTACCGTCGCCACGATCACGACTGCATCTGGATGAATCCCTGCAAAACGGCACTTGATATCGAGGAACTTTTCTGCACCAAGATCTGCGCCAAAGCCTGCTTCCGTCACAACGTAATCCGCATATTTCAATGCAAATTTCGTTGCCATAATGCTGTTGCACCCATGCGCAATATTGGCAAACGGCCCGCCATGGATCAAGGCTGGCGTTCCCTCCAAGGTCTGCACGAGATTTGGCTTAATAGCATCCTTGAAAAGAAGCGTCAATGCCCCCGTCACATGCAATTCCTTGGCACGAACCGGCCTGCCGCCCCGTGTATAGGCAACCACGATCTCACCAAGACGCTTCTTCATGTCCTCAAGGTCACTTGCCAGACACAGGATCGCCATCATTTCCGATGCGACGGTAATATCAAAGCCCGTTTCTCTCGGAACACCATGCGCCTTGCCGCCAAGACCGACCACCACGCCGCGAAGTGCGCGGTCATTGATATCGAGGACACGCTTCCAAACCACACGAGTCACGTCAATATCCAGCTCATTGCCCTGATGGATATGATTATCGATCACAGCCGCCAAAAGATTGTGTGCCGTCGTGATAGCATGGAAATCTCCCGTAAAGTGAAGGTTGATATCCTCCATCGGCACGACCTGCGCATAACCGCCTCCGGCAGCTCCGCCCTTGAGTCCAAAGCACGGGCCAAGCGATGGCTCACGAAGCGCAACGACCGTCTTTTTCCCCTGCTTGCGAAAAGCATCGGCAAGCCCAACACTCGTTGTAGTCTTGCCCTCGCCTGCCGGTGTTGGATTGATCGCCGTCACGAGAACCAGCTTCGCATTCGGCCGCTCCTTCACCAGCTCCCACAAAGCAAGCGGAAGCTTCGCCTTGTACTTACCGTAAAGCTCCAGCTCATCTCCCGAAATCCCAAGCTCTGACGCAACCTCCTGAATGGGGCGCATCTCTGCTTCCTGAGCAATCTCCACATCTGTTTTCATCGCATTCCCTCACTTTCCAAAAATCACTTTTTTCCTGCCATTTGCTGTTCTGCCGCCCACACAACATTCTGCATCAGCATGGCGACCGTCAAAAGCCCAACACCGCCGGGTACCGGCGTAATCGCTCCCGCTGCTTCCTTGACCTGCTCAAAGTCAACATCACCAACCAGCTTCTTGGGAGCAATACGGTTAATTCCTACATCAATGACCGTTGCTCCTTCCTTTACCATATCTGCCGTCACGAAGTTCGGCTTGCCAATAGCTGCAACGAGGATATCCGCCTCCCTCGTGATCTCTGCCAGATTCTCCGTATGGGAATGACATACCGTCACGGTTGCATTCTTGGCAAGGAGCAAATGAAACATCGGCTTGCCTACAATGTTGCTTCGTCCAATGATCACTGCTTTCTTCCCGTCCATCGGTATTTCAGCAAGCTCCAGCATACGAACACAGCCGGCAGGGGTGCAGGGGACAAGTCCCGGCTCTCCCGTAACCAGCCTGCCTACATTGATCGGATGGAAGCCGTCCACGTCCTTGCTCGGTGCAATGCGGTTCAAGATCTCCGATTCATAGCGGGCGATCTGCTGCGGAAGGGGAAGCTGTACCAAAATTCCATGAATATCCTCATTTGCATTCAATTCATCAATTTTTGCGATCAGTTCTTCCTTCGTTGCAGACTCCGGCATCTCGACGACCTCGGAATAGATGCCAAGTGCCTCGCAGGACTTGTGCTTGTTGCGTACATACACCTGCGAAGCTGGATTCTCTCCCACGATAACTACGGCAAGCCCCGGTGCTTTTCCGTATTTCTCCTTTAGTGCCGCCGCCTTCCTGCCTGCATCCTCCTTGAATTGCTGTGCAAAAAACTTACCCTCCAAAATCCTTGCTGACATAACAAAATCCCTCCCAATTCCAAGAACTGACTGTCTCAACACCCTATCTTATCAAAAGCTCAGCCATGTGCAGACCAGCAGTGCCACGGACACGATTCCGTTCCGCATGAAATATTTCTGCGTAACCTTGCTGAGATCCGTTGGCGATACGATCCGATGTTGGTAAAAAAGCGTTCCTGCCGCCACTCCAACACCAATAAAGTATGGCATGCCAAGCTGCATCAGCATACCGAGCAGGAAAAAGCAGGCAATGCAAAGCACATGCCCGCATCTTGCCAAACGAAAAGCATTTTTCCCTCCAACAGAAACGGCAAGGGAATGAAGCCCATGCTCCCTGTCAAATTCCTCATCCTGCGCACCGTAGATTGCATCAAACGAGCCGATCCAAAGCGCCACCGCCGTGCAAAGCACGATGAGCGGCACTGTAACCTCCCCACTCACGCCGACCCAGCCGCCGGCAGGCGCCATCGCAATGGCAAGCCCCAAAAAGTAATGCACAAGACCAGTGATCCTTTTCATAAATGGATAGATCAGAAACGGAAACACAGCAATCGGCAGCAGCTTAATGCAGACAGGGTGCAGCCGGCAAACAGAAAAAACCATCAAGGCAAGACATACAAGAATAAATACCACGGCTTCCCTCTTTGAGATCTCCCCTTTTACCATGGCACGGTAAGCCATGCGTGGCTGCTGTTTGTCATACTTCAGATCCACTAAATTGTCCATCGCCAAAGCCGCCGCACGGCCTGTCGTGATCGCCGCCGCGATCCAAAACAGGTCAAGCAGCTCAGGCTGTCCGCCCGCCGCCAAAATAGCTCCCATAAAGGCAAACGGCAAATCAAAAATCGTATGATGAAGCGCAACGTTTCTGATATGCGCTTTCACGTTAATCAAGTCCTAACTCCTCCCATTTTGCATCCACACGCGCCTTGATATCCTCCGTCATCGCGATCTCGTCCGGCCACTCTCTTGCATGGCCTTCTTCCTTCCACGTCTTTGTCGCATCAATGCCCAGTTTTGCTCCCCATTTTGCCATAGGAGAGGAATGATCCAGCACGTCCAAAGGCCCTTCCACAATCTCCAAATCGTGCTTTGCGTCAATATTGTTGTAGACGCGCCACCAGACCTCCTTCAAGTCCTGCACATTCACATGTGCGTCCACGACAATGATCATCTTGACATTCATCATCTGCCCCATGCCCCAGAAGGCATGCATGACCTTACGGGCATGCATAGGGAAGCTTTTCTTGATCGAAACGATCACGCAATCATGGAACACGCCCTCCAGCGGCATGTTGATATCCACGACCTCCGGCAAAATCTGCTGAAGGAGCGGCAGGAAGATCCGCTCCGTTGCCTTTGCGATATAGCAATCCTCCATCGGCGGCTTGCCGACAATGGTTGCCGCATAGATGGGATTCTTGCGGTGCGTAATGCAGGTAACGTGAAAAACCGGATAATCATCCGCAAGAGAATAATATCCCGTATGATCCCCAAAGGGGCCTTCCCTGCGCATCTCATCTGTCCGCACATACCCCTCCAAAACAATCTCTGCATGTGCCGGCACTTCAATATCCACCGTTTTGCACTTGACCATCTCCACAGACTTATGCCGCAGGAAACCAGCAAACACCATCTCGTCAATGTCTCTCGGCAGGGGGGCAGTCGCCGCATACGTCAGCACAGGATCTGTACCGATGGCAACTGCCGCCTCGATACGGTCACTGCCCCGATCTGCTGTATCACGAAAATTCTCAGCTCCGTTCTTATGGACGTGCCAATGCATACCCGTCGTGTTCTTGTCATATTTTTGCAAACGGTACATGCCCACATTACGCTTTCCCGTTGCAGGATTTTTCGTAAAAACGAGAGGCAGTGTCACAAACGGGCCTCCGTCCTGCGGCCAGCATTTCAGAATAGGAAGCTTGTCCAAATCCGGTTCTTCCTCCACGACCTCCTGACACGGTGCATGTTTTACATACTTTGGAAAATTGATGGCACGCTTCGCCATCGGTATCAGAGATACCACGTCCAGCTTGTTCTGCAGGGAGATGTAGGGGAGCTTCAAAATTTCCCTGATCTCATCTCCAATATCATCCAGCTTTTCCACACCAAGGGAAAGTGCCATGCGCTCATAGCTGCCAAAGGCATTCATAAGCACGGGCATATCATAGCCCTTTACATTCTCAAAGAGAAGCGCCACATTCTTTTTCCCTTCCATCTTGGAAACCCGATCCGTAATCTCCGTAATTTCCAGCTGGCAGTCCACTTCCTGCGAAATACGCTTCAAGAGTCCCCTGTTTTCCAAATCCGAAATAAATTCCCGCAAATCCTTGTATGCCAAACCTTTCACCCCGCATTATTTTCGCAAAATATATTTTACGATGAGATATCCTAGCTCGTAGAGCGCAATCATCGGAATTGCCAGCATACACTGCGTAAAAATATCAGGCGTTGGCGTAATGATGGCGGCAAGCACGAAGGACAAGAAAATCACATACCTCTGTACCCTTTTCAGCTTCTCCGAGCCAAGAATACCCAGCTTTCCCAAAATCGTCATCACAAGAGGCAGCTCAAAGACAAACCCAAACGGCAGGACAAAGGTAATCACGAAATCAAAGTACTTGTCCACCGAAAACATTGCCTGCAGGCTCTCGCTCCCAAAGCCCATAAAGAACTTCACCGCTGTCGGCAGGACAAAGCAAAAAGAAAAAATAAGCCCGCCGAAAAACAGCAGCACCGAAACGGGAACGACTATACCGATGACATTCCGCTCGTTTCTCGTGAGTGCCGGCAAAAAAAATCTCCATACATGATAAAAAACAACGGGCAGAGCAATCAAAAATCCCGTTGCCACAGCCACCTTCAAATAAGTGAAAAAAGCCTCTGACGGCTGCATATAGTAAAGCTTTCCCACGGGCAAGGTCACCCATTGCATAATGGGTTCAATATAGTAATATGCAATGCAGCTCCCCACCGCTACTGCCAGCAAGCTGCGAATCAAACGGGTACGAAGCTCTTCCAAATGCTTGACGAGCGACATGTTGCCCTCGTCCAGCTCCTCTTCTGCGGCATCTGGTTTCTTTTCTTCTGACATCAGCACCACCGTTTACTTTTTCTCGGAATCGCTCGCTGCTTCGAGCTTTTGCGCATCCTCTGTCACATTCACAGGCTCGTCCTTGTTTGCGCTCTTGAATTCCTTGATACTCTTTCCCAATGCCTTTCCCACATCGGGAAGCTTTCCCGGTCCAAAAAGCACCAATCCAATAATCAAAATCAATACCAGCTCAGGTACACCAAATCCAAACATTTCGCTGTCCTCCCACAAATCCAATCCTACATACGCCTATGCGTTTTCTTTTTGCATTTCCGCCTTTTGCGCCTCGATCTGCCTGCGCACGGATTCCTGCGTCGGCGGTTCATATCCGCCATTTACCGGAGGCTCTGCCGCTGCGTCTGCCTCCTTGGGGATCGATTGTTCTTCCCCTGCCATCTCTGGCTTCATTTCCTTTTCTTCTGCGGGAAGCTCCTCCTTCACCGTTTCTCGCTTCTCCGCCCCTGCCTGCACGTTTTTTTCAGGCACCGGATCACGAATCGCCTCCTGCAAGGCACTCGAAGCCCTGCGGAATTCCCTCATTCCCTTGCCCACGGCACGACCGATCTCCGGCAGCTTGCTCGGGCCAAATACGATAAGTCCCACGATCAAAATCAGAATAAATTCCGGAATCCCGATTCCAAACACACTGCCACCCCCTAAAAGTCACGCTCGCCGATAAAATCCACGACCTGAAGAAATGCGTCCCGTATTTCTATGGGAAGCGATTTTGGCAGTGCCAAGCGTGCCTGTTCCAAGTAACCGTCCGCCTTCCTCATAGCAAATGCCACACCATCGCTCTCTTTGACGATCTCCAGTGCACGCCTCACCATGTCATCTGTCATGTTGGGATCGGTTACAATAGCCTCAAGCTCTGCACGATCCAGACTTTCTTTGAGTGCCTTCATCACGGGAAGTGTCACAATGCCCTGCCGAATGTCATTGCCGGCAGGCTTGCCCGTCTTTTCTGTATCCTGCTCGATGTCCAAAAGATCATCTGTGATCTGGAATGCCATACCGATCGCATGCCCAAATTCTGCCATGCGCACTACATCTTCCTGCGGCATGCCGCCGATCCTTGCGCCAAGCTCACTGCATACCTCAAGGAAATCTGCCGTTTTCTTCTTGATGCGGTCGTAATAATCCTCCATATCAAGAGAAGCTTGGTATTCCTTGCTGTCCTGAATGATCTCCCCCGTACTCAGATTGCAGACCAGCTCCGCCATGCGTGTGCAGACCTCCGCACCATAGTCTCCTGCCGCCACCAGCTGAAACGCACGCGCAAAAACATAATCCCCGCTCAGCACGGAAACCTGATTTCCCCACTTTGCATTTGCCGTAGGCTTTCCACGCCGCAGCACTGCCTCGTCGATCACATCATCATGCACAAGAGATGCCGTATGGATAAGCTCCAAAGACACAGCAAGCGGCATCGTCTTTTCCAAGGAAAAATCCTTTCCTCCATGTGCTGCCAAAAGGAAAAGTGCCGGTCTGAGCCTCTTGCCCCCAGCCGTCACCAAATGCGTTCCGATCTCCTCCACCACAGCAACGGACGAATCCACCGCTTCCAAAAGCTTTTTTTCCAAAAGCTCCAAATCACTCTTTATCACATCAAACATTTCGTTCGACAAAATCATCACCCGCAATAGAGAAACATTCCCATTTTTTCAACGTGACTATTTTATCATACTTCGCCAAATCTGTATATCCTCCAGCGCAGAAGTTCTCCAAACGCAAAAAACTCCGCAGCGGATTCTCTTGCAGAAGCTGCGGGGTTTTACACGGAAAAGCCCTGCGCCAAAATCCATTTCACAGACGACCTACAATAAAAATTCCTCAAACACGATATTTCCAAATTTCATGCCAAGCTTTGTAAGCCGCACTCCCTGCGTATCTGCAAAAAGAAGCCCCTTCTTCTCCATGCGGCGTATCACCTCTCCATAAACCGATTCCAAGGAAACCGAAAACTTCTCAAAAAAGCCGTCCCGCCGAATCCCCTCCGAAGTACGGAGGGCAAGAAACGCATATTCCTCCATGCGGGTTTCCCTCGAAGCTTCCTCCTCCAATCTGCCTGCACTTCTTCCTTCCTGCTGGCAGGAAATATATTCCCGCAGATCCGCAGTATTCTCCCATCGAGTACCCTCCAAATAGGAATGTGCCGCCGCACCCACACCTAAATACGGCACATCTTGCCAATATCCAAGATTATGCCTTCCCTCAAATCCTTTCCTCGCAAAGTTTGAGATCTCGTATCTCTCGTAACCATGTGCCGGAAGGATCTCTGTCATATAATCATACATCTGCTCGGCAAGCTCCTCAGTCGGCAAACACAGCTTCCCCATTTCCTGCTGACGAAAAAATACCGTCCCTTCCTCCAACTGCAATCCATAAATGGAAATATGCGGAACGGCAAGCGACAACGCCTGCTCCACGCTCCTCTGCAGGTCATCCATCGACTGCTCAGGAAGCGCATACATGAGGTCAATGCCGATATTCTCAAACCCTGCCTGCCGTGCCATCAAAACAGCCTGCACTGCCTGCTCACCCGTATGGATCCGTCCGATCCTTGCAAGGAGCCTGTCCTCAAAGCTCTGTACTCCGATACTCAGCCGATTCACGCCATTCGTCCGCAGAATGGAAAGATACGGTGCATCAACAGTTCCCGGATTTGCCTCCACCGTAAACTCCTCTGCCATACCAAAAACCGCAAGCGCATGAAGCAGTTTTTCCATCAGGCTGCTTGGCAAAGCAGTCGGAGTTCCGCCCCCTATATAAATGGCAGACGGGCTTCCCCATTTTCCCAAATACAAGGAGCCCCGTACCGCAAGCTCACAGCACAGGGCATCTATATAAGCCTCCATATAACGTTCCCTGCCGGCATAGGAAGGGAAATCGCAGTAATAGCACTTCTGCCGGCAAAAAGGAACATGCACATACAATTCCCAGCGCATCAGTCGATCTTCAGAATCGCCATAAAAGCCTCCTGCGGAACCTCAACGCTCCCCACAGCCTTCATGCGTTTCTTTCCTTCCTTTTGCTTTTCCAACAGCTTGCGTTTGCGGGTAATATCACCGCCATAGCACTTTGCCAAAACATCCTTGCGACGGGCACGGACATTCTCTCTGGCAATGACCTTGCTGCCGATCGCCGCCTGAATCGGAATCTCGAACATCTGCTGCGGAATGATCTCCTTGAGCTTTGACACCAGCTGACGGCCACGGCTCGCCGCACGGTCTCTGTG
This sequence comes from Selenomonadaceae bacterium, assembly GCA_045617105.1. Lineage (GTDB taxonomy): Bacteria > Bacillota > Negativicutes > Selenomonadales > Selenomonadaceae > CALELM01. Next base: position 9,640 of record JAZLHW010000061.1, read on the forward strand.
AACAATAGTCGAAAGCGCATCGACAGGATCTCCGTTCAAAAGGATATCCACCCTCACCAGCTTTGACTCCTGATAATCCGAAAGCTCATAATCCAAGGAAGCATAACCTCTCGTTGCCGACTTCAAACGGTCAAAATAGTCAAAAATAATCTCATTCAGCGGTATATGGTACGTCACCATAACACGGTTCGTATCCAAATAATCCATGTTCTTGTACTCGCCGCGTTTTTCCTGCGAGATCTCCATCACTGCACCAACATAATCGTTCGGCACAATGACCGTCGCCTTGACATACGGTTCCTCCATATAGTCGATCTCCGTTGCCGGCGGAAGCTCTGCCGGATTGTCCACCTTCACAAGCTCACCGTTCGTCTTATGCACATGATAAATAACTGAAGGAGCCGTAGTAATAAGCCTCAGCTTGTACTCCCTCTCCAAGCGTTCCTGAATCACATCCATGTGCAGAAGCCCCAAAAAACCACAGCGGAAACCAAAGCCTAGTGCCACGGAAGTCTCAGGCTCAAATACCAACGCCGCATCATTCAACTGCAGCTTCTCCAATGCATCCTTCAAATTGTCATAATCCGAGCTTTCCACAGGATAAAGACCGCAGTAGACCATCGGCGTGACTCCTCGATAGCCGGGAAGCGGTTCCTCCGCAGGCCGCTCTGCATCCGTAATCGTATCACCTACACGAACATCTCGCACATCTTTTAGTGAACCTGCCACGAAACCGACCTCGCCAACAGCCAGTTCCCCCAGATCCACCATTGCAGGCTTGAAGCAGCCAACATCTGTAACATCAAACACCTTGCCGGTCGCCATCATTTTGAGCTTCATGCCCTTCCTGATACATCCCTGCATCACACGGACATGTGCAATAACGCCCTTGTAGGAATCAAAGTACGAGTCAAAGATCAATGCCTGCAGCGGTGCATTCTCGTCTCCCTCCGGCGGCGGAATCACCTCAACGATCGCATCCAGCATCTCCTCAATGCCTGCTCCCGTCTTGGCAGAAGCCAGCACAGCTTGCTCCGTATCCAGCCCAATCGCATCCTCTATTTCCCGCTTGACACGTTCCGGTTCTGCACTCGGCAAGTCGATTTTATTGATAACAGGGATGATCTCCAAATCATGCTCCAATGCCATATAGACATTCGCCAAGGTCTGCGCCTCGACCCCCTGCGCCGCATCTACAACAAGAAGTGCCCCCTCACAGGCAGCAAGGCTCCTCGAGACCTCATAGGTAAAATCCACATGGCCCGGTGTATCGATCAAATTGAGCTGATACGTCTCCCCGTCCTTCCCCTTGTAATCGATCCGCACCGTCTGTGCCTTGATCGTAATACCACGTTCTCTTTCCAGATCCATATTATCGAGAACCTGTGCCTCCATCTCTCGCTTGGACAGAGTCCCCGTAGACTCGATCAAACGATCAGCAATCGTCGATTTCCCATGATCGATATGCGCAATAATCGAGAAATTCCGTATCCTTTTCCGTTCCATTCAAACAAATCCTTTCTTCTAAGCATACCCTCTCATTTTCATTATAGCCCAAAAGGGAAGAAAATTGCTAGACATTGCCAGACATTATTGACAAGAAGATTTTCCGCTTCCCAGCCGCCTGCTGCCTTTCCCTTCAAAATAAACAGTTGCTTTTTCCTGCCCTGCATGGTAGAATGTTTGTCGTAATAAGTTGTCAAGGGGGTGAATCATTTGCCGAATATCAAAGCATCTATCCTGAGTGTAAAATCTGATGCGAAGCGCCATGCGAAGAACGCTGCTGAAAAGTCCCGCGTTCGCACTGCTTCCCGTCGTGTTCTTGATGCTGTAGAAGCTGGAAACGCTGACGAAGCGAAGTCCCTCCTTTCTCTTGCTTGCAAGACGATCGATCAGGCTGCTGCAAATCATGTATATCACAAGAATTGCGCTGCCCGCAAAAAATCTCGTTTGGCTCGCAAGGTCAATGCTATGGCTTAATTTTGCACATGACATAAAAATACCCGCTCGAAAGAGCGGGTATTTTTATGTTTATACGATTCTATTCTCACTCGCCACTGCCAATCAGCACCGTCTTTCCTTGGAAGGCAAAACCATAGGCACGAATACGTTCTCTTGCAAATCCCTTCTCCACCAGTGCCTCCCGATACTTCTTCTCCTCGATCTGCCTGAGTGCCGCCTGCACGGTCTCCTCCAGACTTTTCTCTCTTCTTGGCTTATGCACCTTGAACTCGATAATAACAGCGTTATCCTTGTCATTCTTCGGCTCCATCATCACGTCATACCTGCCAAAGCCGCTCTCCCGATTCGAGGTCAAAACGTACCTGTCCCTGAGGTCTGCCATCAGCCCCAGCACGAATCCATGATAGAACCGCCCAGGACTTGCCTTCCCCGATGGACTCCTGCCTGTATCAAAATAGCTAAAGAC
>JAZLHW010000062.1:0-13543 GCA_045617105.1 Selenomonadaceae bacterium
GAAGGACAGCCTATGGTGCAGATGATTAGAAAAATATCTTAAAGTTCCATGAATATCCTCATGATATAAATACATAAGTATGGCAGTATATTTTATTTATTCGGAAGGTTCAAGGAAATACGCTTTAGTTTTCTCCGTAAATGACGATAGAATAATTGAAGCATGCGGCAGTGCATGTTATAATTGTACTTATGGAAACAACAGAATGAGCGCTTGCAGGTTGGACCATTTTGGAAACCTTGAAGCACGGATGGATCGAAGTGCTTCCAAGCGCCAAAAGAAAGGGTGTATGTATCATGATGCGTTCTCTTTATGCAGGTGTATCCGGTCTCAAAAGCCATCAGACACGTATGGATGTCATCGGCAACAATATCGCTAACGTCAACACAACAGGTTTCAAGTCCGGTCGCGTGACCTTCACGGACACGCTTTCGCAGACCTTGACCGCGGCCGCCTCTCCTTCTGGAGGTCTCGGCGGTACAAATGCAAAGCAGATTGGTCTTGGAGCTGGTGTTGGGGCTATTGATACCATCTTTACCAATGGTTCCATACAAGCAACGGGGAAAAACACGGATCTCTGCCTTTCCGGCAATGGTCTGTTCGTTGTAAAAAATGGAAATCAAAACTACTATACAAGAAATGGTGCGTTTGAATTTGACGAAAGCGGCAACTATGTCCTCCCAGGCTCCGGTCTTTTGGTGCAGGGCTGGACAGCAGTGAACGGTGCCATAAACACCAGTGCAGCCATCGGAAATATCCAGATTCAAGCAGGCAAAAGCATGCCGGCAGCTGCAACCTCCACCGTCACATATTCCAATAACTTAGATGCGGCTGCTCCTACGATTGTGAAGATCGTGCAAGGCGCAGATCAAAAAACCACTAAGGGGGATTCTGTTACAACAGATACAGCTGATGTCACCATCACCTTAAGTGACGGAACCACGACGACCATTGCAAAAACTACAGATCCTACAAAAAAGTGCAAATATACTGTTGGTGAAAGTCTGCCTGTCACGACAATCATGACAGCCTACGATACCTTAGGAAATGTACATTCGATTCCCGTCTATTTTACAAAATCGAATGTAAGCAGTACCGATGGAAATACATGGCGTGTTTCCATTGCACTGGACGGGGGGAACACAGCTACTATCGTGGAAGCAGATGGTACCACTACCACTGTTACAATGGATTCACAAGAACTGCACTTTGATACAGAAGGAAAATATGTATCCGGAAGCGGCACTCCGACATTGACCTTGACGAACGGGGCAAGTGCCACTGATCCAGCCACTGGTAAAGGAAGCGGAAAACAAACGATTGCCTTGGTGTTGACTTCCTTAACACAATATGCTGGAACAAGCACAGTCAACGGCAAAGAAAACGGCAATGCTGCCGGAACCCTCGCTTCTATTGATATCGACAAATCCGGAACGATCACAGGAACTTATACGAACGGTGTCAAGCAGATCGAAGCACAGGTTGCCGTAGCACAGTTCACAAACGCCTCCGGTCTCACGAAGACGGGCGACAGCTTGTACCAAGAATCCAATAACTCCGGCAAAGCAAACATCAAGACGGCTGCCGATCTCGGTGTGACGATCACCCCTTCCTCCTTGGAGATGTCCAACGTAGATATCGCCAACGAGCTGACAGACATGATTGTTACGCAGCGTGGTTTCCAGACGAACTCCAAGATCATCACAGTCAGCGATGAAATGCTCGAACAGGTCATCAACATGAAGCGTTAAATAACTGCGAAATACGAAAAGAGGCTGTTGTTCAGCGGAAAAACCACGCTGATGCAACAGCCTCTTTTTCGTGAGGTTTCCCACGGGGAAACGAAAAGCAAAGCATTTTTTCAGCTTTTGCGGTATAACGAAGCTAAGATGTCCCCTTCCTCAACAGCTTGCTGTAAGTGGGGGAAGCCAAATTTCAACGAAGCGGTGAGCATATCTCCCGCTTCGTTGAAACGCAAATTGGAGGGAAAATGCTTATGGCATTTTCTTGAACAATGGCGTTATAATGGAAGAAATCAAGAAAGGGTGAGATTCCTATGTCCATCAAAATTTATCCAGTTGCCGTTGGCAGTCTCATTGAAACCAATTCCTATTTTTATGTCGATGATGAAACCCATCACGGTATGCTGATCGACCCCGGTGACGATGCCGAATTTCTTCTCTCCGTCATGAAGGAGCAGGATTTTCATATCGAGAAGATCCTTTTGACACATGGGCATTTTGACCATATCGGTGCCGTCCCCCAGTTGCAGAAGGCCTTGCAAACAGAAGTCTGTATGCAGGAAAACGGCAAAGATTATGCTGAAAATCCAAAATGGAATCTCTCCTCCCTCTTTGCCGATGCCCTCACGCTTTCCGATATCCACTACCTGCAGGATTCCTCCATTATCACAATGGAATCAGCTCCCAGCCTTCACCTAAAGCTCATTCACACACCGGGGCATACCAAGGACGGCTGTATCTACTACGATGAAGCCCATCATATCGCCTTTGTTGGCGACAGCATTTTCAAGGCAAGCTACGGCCGCACGGATCATTATGGCGGAAGCCAGCAGATACTCATGAACAGTATCAAGGAAAAGATCCTCACATTGCCTGACGAAACCATTCTCCTCTCCGGACATTCGGAAGCTACTACCGTGGGAGAAGAAAAAGAACGCCCTTGGTATCAATGAACAAATAGAAACCGGAAAACGGCAAGCACATTTTTGTGCTTGCCGTTTTGTCATGCTTCCCCGATCCAAAATTCCCTGTCAGCAACCTCTCTCAGCTGTTCCGGCTCATGCGTAGCAAGAAGCAAAGTCTTTCCTGCCTCCTTCAAAGAACACAAGAACTCCACGAACCATTTCCTCGTCTTTTGATCCAGTGCCGAAAGCGGCTCGTCCATCGTCCAAACCTGCGGGTTCATCGTAAAAAGGGATGCCATCGCCGTTTTTTTCTTCTCCCCGCCGCTCAAATAATACGGAACCCTATCACGAATCTGCCCCAATCCAAAAAGCCTCACGGCATCTTCCACACGCTTTTTCCATTCCTCTTCCGATAACCCCATCTGCTGCGGGCCAAAAGCAAGCTCCTCCTCCACGCTCGTACAAAAAAGCTGTACATCAGGATTCTGCCAAAGGAATGCCACTCTCTGATGAAAACATTTGGAAAATGCATGGTCTCTCATTTTCTTTTCCGTAATCTCAGTTCTATCAAAAAAATACCGTCCTACGGGGGGAAAAATCAATCCATTTAACATTTTTAGCAATGTCGTCTTGCCTGAACCATTGTCCCCCAAAAGCAAAACACACTCCCCTTCTGCCACGGAAAAACTGACATGACGCAAAACAGGACGCTCCCCATATGCATAACAGATATCTTGAAGTTCTATCATTCCATCGCCTCTTTTTTCATGCCATATACTCCCTTGCCGTCCACATAGGAAAGAATTTTTCTCAGTTCCTCGCTGATCCATGCGTTCCCTTGGTCGTCACGAACAGTTTCGTTGCCCCATCCTTCAACTCGATTCTATAGTCCTCCAAGCAGACATTCCGAAAGGTATACTTGTAAAGGTTGGGTAGCTTTTCTTGCTCTCATTATTTCGACAAAATCTTTATCTTCGTATCTATCTTCGTCAACTTGAAAATGCTCTTTACATCTTCGTTCACATTAATTATCGAGAAAGCATGATTGGCAGCCATTTGTTTTTTAAAAGCAACCACGACTTCCCTTAACCCCGAAGATGAGATATAATCTACTTTTTCAAAATCAAAGATGAGTTCCTCTGCTTCCCCCAATTCGCTGACAGCCTCATTCAATTTCGGAGCCGCCACTGTATCAAGCCAACCCTCCAGTAGGATAGTTACTTTGCCGCCTTCTATTTTTTTCGTGATATTCATGTTTTTTCTCCTTTTTGCATCAGGAAACCCCTAAAAAATTTTTACACCCATCTTTAGGCAATCTATTTGCTTCCTCCGCATACGCATCATTCCAACAGCCACCAGAGGAAGGATAAGAGAAGGCTCGCTCCTGCGAACACGGCATCGCTCCAAGTCCAGTGCAATCGCTTTTTCGGCAATTCACCCGTGTAGCACCTGCAGGTCATTGCGTCCTGCATATCCTGCGACATTTCCCTCGATTTCAAGAACGTCATGCCAAGCACCGCAGAAAATGCCTCCTGCTTCTTTGGATTTTTTCCAACAGCCCGAAGCTTCAAGGCATAGAGCATATCCTGCGAGAGTTCTCCCAAAAGCACAATGTATTTCAGTGCCAGATCCAGCACCTGCACGAAAAGGGAAGGCACATGAAAAATGAGAAACGCCTCGGTCAGCTTGTGCCAAGAAACGGCATTGGTCAGCATGGTAAGTGCCATTACCGTAAGAAAGGTCTTGCATGGTATCGTGGAAACTCCCGCTCCTCCAAAGAACACCGCAGGAAAAACAATAACAGCGGAAACAAACGCCGCTGCTATGGAGCTGCGCAATGCCGTCACGATCTGCTCTCCCCTCAAAAAGCAAAGCAATACCAATTCCCCTGCCAAAACCACAAGCAAAAATCCCGCGCCCCGTGAAAGAGCCACGAGGACAAGCAGGAGAACAACAAATACCGCCGCACCGCCTGCCGATGGCAAAAAGTCACGGTTTTTCTGTTCACGCATACGAAGAAGCACCGAGAAAAGGCGCAAAAGCGACCGGGATACAAAAAAATCCCGATCGCTGCTTGGCAGATATTCTTCCTTTTTCTTTGCCCATGCAGGCAATTCCATCTTCTCCTGCAAAAAAATCATCCCCAGCTCATGAAGCACCATTCCTCATGGCGATCCCATGAAATTCTCGTCATAATCCACGGCTTTCCTTCTCATAGAAGCAATCACTTTGAAAAACAGGACAAGCAAGGCTGTTCCCACGACTGCCGACAGGATATAGCCAAAGCTGTCCGGCAATCCTGCCACTGCATAATCAGGAAGCAGTGCTTCAAAGCTAAACCCAGTTTCCATTCCGCTCGGTGTATAGCCAAGCGGTGCTCCCGTTTCCGAAAGAGACGCTATTTTCTCCGTTTCCCACTCACCCCAAGCAGTTCCCTCTGCAAGGAGTCCCAGCGGTGTACAAGCGATCAACACCGCCGCCAGAGCATAAACAGGCTTTTCACTTCGCTGTACTGCCGTATGCTCCATAAGAGACGGTGCTGTACGCCTCAAATAAGAAAGCACAGCCACCGTAAAAATGACCTCTGCCAGACCAAAAAGCGTCAAATGCCCTGCCATCATCGCAGGAACAGACACCTGCAGACCATACGGGCAATAGAGCGCCTGTCCAGCAGGATCTGTAAAAAGCATCGGCTGAATACCGAACTCCACCGCGGCACAAAGCGCCGCCGCATTGATCCCAACATACGCCCCCATGCCAGCCGCCAGCCGTTCACCGAAACGCCGCAATCCCCGATAAACAAAAAAGCCGGCAAACGGAAGGACAAACGCCATATTGAAGCAATTCGCCGCAAAGGACAGGATACCCCCATCTCCAAAGAAACGCGCCTGTATCAAAAGTGCCGCCGATACCGTCAGGCAGGCCGCCCACGGCCCAAGCAAAACAGCAAGGAGTGTCCCTCCCACGGCATGTCCCGTTGTTCCGCCGGGAAGCGGTACATTGAACATCATGCCAAGAAAGGAAAACGCCGCACAGATACCAAGAAGCGGCAGACGCTCCCTCGGAATCTCTTCCTTTACCCTTTGAACCGTCATATACCATACAGGAAGCATTGCCGCCCCCATTGCCAAGCAGGTCTGCGGACTTAAATAATTTTCCGGAATATGCATCTTGTCACAACCTTTGCAAATGATCTCACATGTCCTATTTTAACAAAGCAAGACCATGACAGTAAGCCCCCTAGGGGGTTAAGATTCCTCTGTTTGCTTCCATGCCGGAACCGGCTTCAAATGGTTTATGTAAAAAACATACGCACCTGCCGTAAGAGCTGTCGTAATCACCCAACTCACAGGATATGCCATCATCAAGGTTTCAAAGGTATGCGAGGAAACAAAAATCGTGTACAGCCAAACGATACGGACACCGCAGATACCAAACAAGGCAAGAGCCGCAGGAGCCATGGAGATCCCGTACCCTCGAAGCGCTCCCGTGCAGCCCTCCAATACAACATTGATCATTTCCGGTGCAATAATGTAGAGCATACGCAGGTATCCTATCTCCACAACATTGGGATCCGGATTGAAAAATGCCAACAGAGTCTTGCCGAAAATCAAGCTGATTGCAGAAAGGATTCCCATAAAAAGTGCATTCAGCCCCATTGCCACCCAAAAAACACGGCGGCATCGCTTGAGCTTGCCAGCACCGTAATTCTGCCCCGTAAAGGTCGTCGTTGCTTGGCTGAACGCCCCAATGACACAGTAAACATTGATCTCAATCGTAAAGGCCGCCGCCGAAGCTGCCATCGTATCAGGCCCAAAGCCATTGATCGCCGACTGGATCAGCAGATTGGAAACAGAAAACACCATACCTTGGATTCCTGCCGGCAATCCAATCTTCACGATCTCCTTCATTCTTGCCTTGTCAATGGAAAGCGCATGAAGATCCACATGGATAAAGCTGTCTGTCCGATGAAGGAAGTACAAGAGAATACCGGAGCTGACCACATTGGCAAGTGCCGTTGCGATCGCAACACCTGCAACCCCCAAGCCAAAGACCAGCACCAGCACCAGATCCATGACCACATTAAAGGAGCTTGACACGATAAGAGCCAAAAGAGGCGTCCTTGTATCCCCTCGACTGCGGAAGATCGCTGACTCAAAATTGTACAGCCCAAGGAATGGCATCCCCAAGAGATATACCCTGAAATAAGTTTCCGCCATGTCCCGAACCTCAGCGGGAACCTCCATGAATTCCATAACAGGGCCTGCCAGTATTTCCCCCAGCACGGCAATGCCTGCACCAACGAAAAGTGCCATAAGAAATGCCGTATGCACCGTATTCTTCACACGGTCAAACCGCCGACCCCCTACATTCTGGGCAATGACCACGTTTGCACCAAGGGAAAGCCCCAAAAACAGGTTGACGAGCAAGCCAATAAGGGAAATATTGTTCCCCACAGCCGCCATCGCATTTTTGCCGACAAACTGCCCCAAAACAGCTACGTCAGCCGCATTGTAAAGCTGCTGAAGCACCCCCGTCAAAGCCATCGGTATAGCAAACAAGATGATTTTGTCCCAAAGAGAACCACGGAGCATGTTCATCTCGCCTTTTTTCTGCTTCGCCTCTGCCATTGCCCTGCAACCACCTTTCCAGATATTTCTACTAAAAAGTTATCATAGCACAGTTCTCAAAAAATGCAATGCAGAAAAATCTTCATACGCTCGATGATACCGTCAGTTCAAATGTGACAGTTTCGCCTTCAGGATCCTCCTCACAGATGCATTGACACGCTCCTCAGAAATTTCCCCTGCCTTGACTGCCTCCAGCAAGCCCATGTAGACATCTTCCTGATGCGGGTATTCCTGACATACCATAACAATATCCGCACCTGCCTTGACAGCCTTCACGCCAATCTCACGCGTTCCATAATATTTGGATATGGCTCCCATTTCCATATCGTCAGTAATGATGATCCCATCGAAGCCAAGCCCCTTGCGCAAAAGCCCCGTCATAACGTTCTCGGAAAGCGAGGACGGGACATCGCCCGAAATCTGCGGATAAATGATATGGGAAACCATAACAAAATAATTCTCTGGCTTCCTGCCCTCTATCACGCTCTGAAAGGGCAGCACGTCCTCTGCCATCAAGGTTTCCTTTGGAACATCAACCACGACCATATCCAAATGCGTATCCGTCTGTCCCTTTCCGATTCCAGGGAAATGCTTCAAGGAATAGAATTCCCCCTCGGACTCATAACCGTCCGCTGCCGCATTCACGAAGGCAGTAACCGTCTTGGGGTCTTCGCTGTAATGGCGCTCCTTGAACGATCCAATGTCAGCCACCGGCGCAAAATTCACATTGATCCCCATTGCCTTCAATTCCTTGGAAATAGACGCAGCCCATTTCTCAGCATTCTTCGGCTCGCCCGTCTGTCCGATGGAAAGCTGGGACGGCGGAGGTGCCAGCTTCTCCCTCATTCTCGCAACTCTTCCGCCCTCCTCATCGATTGCAATAAAGAGAGGCACCTTTTCCTCTGCACCCTTCTGCAGATCAGCCGTCAGCTTTGCCACCTGCTCCTTGGATTCCATATTGCGGTCAAAGAGGATCACGCCGCCAAAATGAAACTGATGCAGCATGTAAAGCACATCCTGATCCGCATTGGAATTGGCAATGCCGATCATCATCATCTGTCCGAGCTTCTCCGTCAAGGACATGGAAGCCAAAACCTTCTCCACCTTGGAATCCAAAGATGAAGCCGCTGTTCCGCTCCCTTCCGACGGTTTTGGTGCCTCCGCCGTACCCTTGCACCCTGCAAAAACCAAGCTCGTCAAAAACACCGCTGACAACACAAGCAAGAAACATATCCTTTTTCCATGAAATCTCATTTTATTTCCTCCTTAAAATACAATTCTGCCACCTTTTCTGCCGATGCCAATCCGTCCGAAAATGCCGATGCCGAGCCTGCGGCAACTGCCAAGCGGAATGCCTTTTCCATATCGCCGCCATACCTCACCATTCCTGCAAGGAATCCTGCTACCATAGAGTCCCCCGCACCGACCGAATTTTTTACCTTGCCCGTGGGTGCCGGCAAACGGTACGTCCTGCCTTCCTCCGTCAACAGGAACGCCCCTTCTCCTGCCATGGAGACCATGACATTTCGTGCGCCCTCCTGCTGAAGCCGCTCCGCATACCCCTTGATTTCCTCGTCACCCGAAACCGTCACACCGAAAAGCTCACCCAGCTCATGATGATTCGGCTTGATCAAAAATGGCCGATATCGCAGCACATTCCGCAAAAGCTCCTTTGCCGCATCTACTACAACGCAAACCTCACGCTCCTGCAGCCGCTTCAAAATCTGCTCATAAGTATCTTCCGGCATTGTGCTAGGAATCGAACCTGCCAAGACCAAGGTATCGCCTGCCTGCAATGCGTCCAGCTTCTGAAAAAATTGCTCCCGTGTCTCCTCCGCTATGCAAGGCCCCATACCATTGATCTCCGTTTCTTCCCTGCCTACCTTCATCTTCACGTTGATTCTCGAAAAGCCCTCCGGCAGACGAACGAAATCACAGACGATCTTCCTCTCTGCCATTTGCCTTTCAATTTCCGCTCCGGTAAACCCAGCCACGAAACCAAGCGCCCTGCTCTCCACACCAAGGTTTGCAAGAACCGTTGACACATTCAAGCCCTTGCCTCCTGCATAGGTTCTTTCGTAAATGGTGCGGTTCAGCCCGCCCTCCTCAAAAGAATCCAGCCGTACTATCAAATCGATCCCTGCATTAAGCGTCACTGTGCAAATCACGTCGTATCTCCCCACCTTCTAACCTATATCCTGCCTTGCAGGCCGCATTCCCAAAAGCACAGAAGCCGACGTTCTCTTTGAGAACATCGGCTCCTAATGGAGATTTATGCTAGGGAAGCACGTTTTTGCTTCCGTGCTTCCTTAGAACTTGAATTTTCCCACTTCGTCCTGCAAATTCTGTGCAAGCTGTGCAAGCGAATGACTTGCCTTTGCAATCTCGCTCATCATGGAAGTCTGCTCCTCCGTTGCCGCCGAAACATTCTGTGCATCAGATGCCATATTCCGAAGCTTGTCATTCGCATCGTTTGCGGTTTCTGCCACACGGAGGCACTCATCGCTCGTTACACCGATTTTCTGAAGTGCCAGCTTCACATGCTCATAAAGATCATCTACCTGCTGTTCAATGACCTTGAACGCCTCACCGCTCTCATGAACGCACTGCTGGGTAGACTTCACATCGGCATCGCCTTCCTTCATCGCCTGTACAGCACGCTCTGTATCCGTGCGAATTGCCGTGATCAAGGAAGAAATGTTCTGTGCCGCAGAACCAGATTCCTCTGCCAGCTTGCGGACTTCATCGGCTACGACTGCAAAGCCACGGCCAGCCTCGCCAGCTCTTGCTGCCTCGATTGCCGCATTGAGTGCAAGCAGGTTCGTCTGCTCCGCAATACCGGAGATCATATCAACGATCTTTCCAATCTCTTTCGAACGCTCGCCAAGTGCAGCAACAACCTGCGAAGACGTATCTATCTTTTCTACCAAGCCCTTCATTGCCTGAATCGAACGCTCGTCTGCCTCGCGACCCTTCTTTGCTCCGATGCGGCTGTTTTCTGCCACCTTCTGCATGTTCTCTGCACTGTCCTGCAAAACATTCAAGTTCTGCGTCAACTCATTGACACTGACCGAGATCCCATCCAGTGCTTCGGACTGAGTCTCCGTATTCGCCGACATCTCAACAATATTGTCCGCCACCTGATGAATGCTGTCTGCTGTCTGCTCGGCACTGGCTGTCAGCTGCTGGCTGGCTGCCGCCACCTGCTGCGAAGACGAAACAATGGACTTCATCAAGGTCTTAAGCGTTCCCTTCATCTGATTCACGCTTGCCGCCATCTCACCGATCTCATCTGAGGAAGAAACTGCCAGATCCGGCATACTGAGGTTTCCGCCTGCAATCTGCTGCATCATTTCCTGCACAGGCTTCAATGGGCGAAGCGTTCTCCTAATCACCCAAACAACGATGACAGCGATCACGACAATGATGAGAAACGATGCCGTCACCAAGGACACCACGAAGCTTGTCTGCTGTTCCTGAATCTCCGACTGCGGAACTCCCATGAACAACATACCGATATTCTTGCCGGAGGCATCCTTTATCGGTGCATAGGAACAAATATATGGATTATCCAAGATCATCGCTGAGCCAACATAGGTCTCGCCCTTATTGAGCACCTTGTCCGCAACCTCAGGACTCGACTTCGTTCCCGTTGCACGGCTTCCTTCCTTCTGAACTGTGGTCGCTATGCGGGTGTCACCCATAAACACCGTGACATTGTTGCCGGTCAATTCCTTGATAGAATCCACCAAGTCATTCGCGTCATTAAACTTGAAATCACCCTTGTAAAGTGCCCCGTTCCGTGTCGCCCAAGCTCCCGGAATTTTTTCCTCGATCAGCTTCGATGCCAAACCGACATCTGACTTTGCTTTTTCTCCCAGCAAGAACTCAAAGCCCTCGCCTGCTGACCTGTAACCCATGAAACCCAAAATCGCACATGTCACAATCAGCAACACTGAGAAAAAAACGATTGCTTTTTTCTGCAGATTCATGTCTCATTCCTCCATTTAATAGTACATATAGCATGATTCTACCAATAACGTCCACTCGGCACTCACACTGCTAGTCTTTTATTGTCTATTCGACCTCAATTGCCCAAAATCCTTCAAAAAAAAAAATAAAAAAATCTTTTTTTTGAATATATTTCTCGCAACACACCCTTTTCGCCCACCACGCGCAACCAAAAGTCGCAATCCTGTAAATTGTTTAAATTATAACAAATGTTCATAAAAAAATCATCACCCAAAAGTCCTATATACTGGAAATTTTCAGAAAATCAGCCTCACTCTATGCAAAGCTCCAATCCCGGATGCATTTTCTCAACACAGCCGCCCAAAACCTCCTTCAAAATGGCAATGCCTCGGTCTCCCGTGCAATGCCCTGTCAAAATCCGCTCAACACCTGCCTCCTTCATGCGGCCGGCAAAGCTCCTCACCTCGTCCTCGGTTGACTTAAAGAGATGAAACCCTCCAATGAGTGCATGGATCCGTTTCCCATGCAATGCTTCTCTTGCCTCACACACAATGTTATATGCCCCGCCGTGCGAACAGCTGCTGAAAACGACAAGCCCCGACCGTGTTTCAAAAACCAAGCTCTGCTCATGTGCAAAGCGTTCCGGCTTCATGCAGCCGTCCTCCTTCGTGAACATGCCGATCTGTGCGCCAAGCTCCTCCAAACCCTCTGTCGCATGAGGCAAAAGCAAAATATCCTCTGCCACCTGCAGCCTGCCCTCCACACGAACCAGCCTGTCCGCATATTTTTCCAGCAAGCCTGCCTTGATCCCAATGTATTTCAGCCCGTCCTCGTGCTGGCTGTAGCAATTTTCCTTGCAGCAAGCCTGCAAATAAAAGGGAGCATGGTCATTTCTCACAAAAAACGCCTCCATGCCATCGGAATGGTCATAATGCGCATGGGAAAGCACACCAAAATCCACTTTCCTGATATCCACACCCATTCTGTCTGCATTCTCCAAAAATCCTGCCGAAGCTCCCGTATCCAACAAGATCCTTTTTCCCCCATGTTCAATATAAATGGAAAGCCCCCACTCACTGAGCAGCCCATCGCTCTCCGCATTGTCCATCAAAACCTTGATCCTCATACAAGCCGTCCCTCCCACTACTGAAAAATAAAAATTTATGCTATTATTATCCTGTTGATCGCATCATTTGGCAAGTCTCAGCCAACTGTTATCGAAAGGAACGACACTATGAACAAAAACGCAATGATTCTCGGCATAATCGCCGGTATTGCCTCCGGTCTCATTGGCATTGGCGGCGGTCTCATCATGGTTCCCGGCATGATCTACTATCTCGGAGTCAAGCAGCACATGGCAAACGCTACCTCCCTGACTGCTATCCTGCCTCTCGGCACCATTGGCGCTGTCTCCTATGCCTGCTATGGCAATCTCGACCTCAGACTGGCTGGCACATTTGCAGCCGGCGGCATCATCGGAGGATATTTGGGTGCTGCCATCATGCCCCATGTTGAGCCCGCTGTCCTGCGCCGCATCATGGGATTCATCTGTATCTGGACAGCACTCAAGATCGGAGGAATCTTCTAATGGACAACCTGATCGTTTTTGGAATTCTCACAGGGCTTATCACGGGAATCTGCAGTGGAATGCTTGGCATCGGCGGTGGTGCGATCATGGTCGCTATCGCCGTTGCCTACATGGATATCCCCCAGCACATCGCCCAAGGCGCAGCCCTTGCCGCCATGATTCCAACGGCACTCGTTGCCGTCCTCAAGCACAGAAAGGCAGGGCTTATTCACAAAGAGGTTGCCAAGCAGCTTGTCATCTTTGGCATCTTGGGAAGTCTCATCGGATCCTCTATCGCAAACAACCTTGACGAAATCGCCCTCGGAAAAATATTCAGCGTATTCTTCCTCATCATCGGAATCCGAATGATGCTCCCTAGCAAAGAAAACAAATAACCCTCGCTTATGCCGCCTTCATGCAACAGCCCCTTGAACAATGGCGTTATAACGCCATTGTTCAAGAAAATGCAACAAGCATTTTCCTTCCAATTCGCGTTTCAATGAAGCGAAAGTTTGCTCACCGCTTGTTTAAATTGGGTTTCCCCCACTTACAGCAAGCTGTTGAAGAAGGGGACATCTTAGCTTCGTTATAACGCCATTGTTCAAGAAAATGCCATAAGCATTTTCCCTCCAATTTGCGTTTCAACGAAGCGGGAGATATGCTCACCGCTTGTTAAAATTTGATTTCCCCCACTTACAGCAAGCTGTTGAAGAAGGGGACATCTTT
>JAZLHW010000063.1:0-3408 GCA_045617105.1 Selenomonadaceae bacterium
CTCCTTCTGACGAAAAGCAAAGAACCGATCCAACCGGTCAATCAATCAAGAATCAAGGCGCACAGCAACCGAAGCCTCAAAACTCTCCAGAAAAAAATAAGATTGACCTCATTTCCAGATCGCTCGAAGCACTTCAAGCCAAAGGAAAAGGTGCTTCTCAAGTTTTTGCAAATCTGGGCAAGGACACAAATCAAGCATTCTCTGGCGTAATCGCTGGTCTATCACAGATTCAAGGAATGTCAGGGTTTGCTTCTGCAACTTCTGAAATCAAAGCTATGGCAACCGCACTTGGGCCTGTTGGCTCTGCCGCCGCTGTTGCGACTATAGCTGTTGAAAAATTTGCGAAAGCCTGCTGGGAACTTTCTGGTCGTGGCATAAAGGCTGGACTGAAAGCGTTGCCTCAATACTTCAAGGCACTTATCAATCCTATAGGAGCCGCCCAGAACGGAGTAAACAAACTGAAACTTGCCATTCAGGACATGACCGGTGGCCTGTATCAAGCAAACGTCAAAAACAAAGGCTATCTGACAGAACTGGCACAAGCATTTGAAAGACTGATGCGGTACAGAGTTCTCAACTCCATTCTAAAGGCAGCATTCGAGGGCGTTGGAACTGGCATACAGAATTTGTATTACGCAAATGCTCAGTTTGCCGCTTCAATGGACTCTATCGCAACATCTTCTCAGTATTTGTCCAACTCGCTTGCTGCCGCTCTCGCACCTGCAATAAACGCACTCGCTCCCGTGATTGAGTTTGTTGTGGACAAGTTTGTGGATTTTCTGAACGTCATCAACATGGTGCTTGCCGCTATTACTGGTCAGTCAACATGGCAAAAAGCAGTAAGAGTTCCAGCCACATACGCAGACGCACTTGACGGTGCAACTTCTTCAACAAAAGATGCAGACGATGCCGCCAAAGAGTATCAAAAGACCCTCATGGGCTTTGATGAAATCAATAAACTGACCGAACAGTCAGACTCATCTAAAGATAAAAAACCAAACGGAGGCGGTGGCGCAGGTGGCGTAGACTACGGCTCTATGTTCACCACTGAGGAAGTCAACCTTGATACCGCTCCGTGGGCAAAAGCATTTAAAGAATGGGTTGATAAGCTAAAGGAACTTGCCGCAAACGGAGACTGGGTAGGAGTTGGAAACACTCTTGCTGATGGATGGGGAGCCGCAGTTGACATTCTGGATGCAGCCATCACCTCACCTGAGTTTGTCAACAAGATAAACAGTGCCATTGATGCTGTTGTAGATGTTATAAACGGATTCTTTGCCCGTATGACATACTCAGACGGCACGAGAGCAAGCATCGCAGAGCGCACAGGCGATTTGATAGGCGATGCTGTCAGTCTCGCATTGAACAGTATAGACCGTTTTCTGACTGGCGTAAATTTCAATACAGTCGGAGTAGCAGTTGCACAAGGAGTCAATGGTGCAATCAAATCACTGAGTGCAAACGACATCAACTTTGGTAAGGTTCTCGCAGACCTAATGAATGCTGGCATTGATTCTGTTGGCTCTTTCGCACGGACTCTCGATTGGGGCAAAATCGGACGATACATTGCTGACAACATTAACTCATTCTTCACTGGTGTTGACTGGAAGGGCGCAGGAGCAACCGCAAAAGACCTTATTCAAGGTATTGTGGATATGCTATACGCCGCTGTCACCAATATTGACCCTGATAACGTTGCAAAGGCAATTCAAGGCTTTTTCGCAGGACTAAAAGGCAACGATGGTGAGTGGAGTGCCACTGGCAAAAAGGCAAGCGGAATTATAAATGGAATCCTGAACCTAATAACCACCGCAATAAACGAAGTGTCTGAGTCCGACATTGAAAAAGCAATACAAGATGTCATATCTCAAATTGACACGCTAGAATTAGGCGTTGCACTTCTGAAAATAAAACTGTTTGAGTGGAAACTTCAATGGGACGGAGCAAACGCAATAGCTGAATCGTTCCTTAATTCGCTCATAGGAGGCGAAAGTACGTCTGAATCTGTCGCTGATGTAAAAGTTCACGGGATTTCAATTGCTGTAACAGCACAGTTTGATGCCGCTGCACAAAAGCTGAGCGAATGGTGGGATAGAGAGTGGAATAACACTGTGACATGGGCTGTTGGAAGCAAAGACGAAGCGTCTGAGACGCTAGAAAAGCTGAGCGAATGGTGGGACTCGATCAAGGATAAGACTGCTACCTTCACAGCAAACCTATCTGACAAAGCTGCGGAAAAGTTGAAGGAATTGAAAGAAAACTGGGAGTCTTTCAAAGACAAGACAGCTTTTCTCAATTTGGACTTCAAGGAAAGTGTTGCAGACCTAAAAATATCCCTAGTCTCTGCCGCAGAAGCGTTCCTAAAGCCCATTGAGGACGGCCTAAACGCCTTTATTAAGGGCTTAAACAACCTGCCCGGAATTGACATACCAGAAATCAATATCACTGGTGCGCTTGTCGATCTGAAAGACAAACTGAAAGACGACAAGAAAAAGATTGAAGCAACAGCAGAGTTTGAGAAGTGGGCAAAGGGGAACACCTTCAAATCTACTATCCCAGACCTTGAAGCCCAATTTGCAAAGGGTACAAAGGGAAGCGGATTCAACAACACCATAACCGGTATGACTGCAAGTTTGGAGAAGAAGAACGAAGCCTTCGACCATGTTTCAAAGGCTATGACAGCAAGTCTGTCAAAGAAAACAGAAGGGTTCGACCACACTTCAAAGACAATGACCGCTAACCTCTCTAAGAAGTCTGAGGGATTTGACCATCTGACCAAGGCAATGAATGCTAACCTCTCTAAGAAAACAGAAGGGTTTGACCATACAACAAAGGGCATGACCGCAAAGCTGACTAAGAAAGAGGACGCTATTCCAGCATCACAAAAGGTTTTGAGTGGGTTTGTCGCAAAGATAAAAGATGTTGTGTCCAATGTCTTGGGGGGTGGAAAGCCTGACGGTGGACTCTACAAGAACGGCAGATGGCAACCGATTCAGCAGTATGCTTCCGGCGGTTCTCCATCGAAGGGTTCCGTTTTCATCGCAAGAGAAGCAGGCCCAGAACTTGTCGGACGGATTGGGAGTAGCACAGCGGTCATGAACAACTCTCAGATCGTTAGCTCTGTTGCTTCTGGTGTCG
Organism: Selenomonadaceae bacterium; assembly: GCA_045617105.1. Taxonomy (GTDB): domain Bacteria; phylum Bacillota; class Negativicutes; order Selenomonadales; family Selenomonadaceae; genus CALELM01. The sequence continues at coordinate 3,139 of JAZLHW010000063.1, forward strand.
CACAAGCTGTAGCTTCTGTCATGAAGTATCTCCGCAATACGGTCAACGTCACGGTAAATACCGATACTGGAGCAATAGCCCACGACATGACCGCCTACATGGAAAAGATCATGTCTGACTTCAAAGACCTGCCAGCAATGATGGAGAAGTATATGCGAGACTCATTCCATGATGCTACTGTTGGAAATCCGATATACAGACCGGAAGACTACAGAGTTGGCGATACTTCGAACAATGCTAGACCGGAAGCAGGTGGAATGAAAGTCGGAT
>JAZLHW010000064.1:0-10956 GCA_045617105.1 Selenomonadaceae bacterium
GAGAGACGCCGGGGATGTCGCCAATCCACTTCTTGATACTGGACCAACCGGATTTAGCAAGGCTCACCATTTGAGACAGGCTGGGAATGTTGCCGATCCACCCCGACACAGTGGTCCAGCCGGATTTAGCAAGGCCCACAGCAACGGCGGAGATGGTGCCCCATGCGGAGGACACCCACTTTCCGACAGTGTCCCAGCCGGATTTAGCGAGTTCTATGCCGACGCTGATTTTTTCGCCCGCAAACGATATTCCAGATGAAATCCCATTTTTCAGCGGGGTCAGGATGTGCTCTCCTGCCCAGTTGCCGAGCGCCTTAAACGGTGTCGCAATGGCGTTCAAAATACCACTGCCTATGTTCAATGCTGCATCAAACAGGGGCATGTCTGACATGTTTGTCCCATCGCCGAATAGAGCTTCGCCTAACGGGTTCCAGATAGTATTCATTGCCCATTCGCGCAGGCTTGTGAATGGCGTCCACGAAAGACCTTTCCACCATGCTTTTGCGATTTCAACAGCGCCATTAAAGAAGCTCACTGCTCCATTGGATCTTTTTTGTTCATCACCGCTCAATATGCCGCTAATGAGCTCAAATGCGCCCTCTACCTCTTCTAAACCGCCGAGGCCAAAAGAGCCAAGTATATCGAATGTCGGAAGTGCCAGCGTGTCCCATCCATACTCAAAGAGAGGAGCAATTGCTTCTGCGGCGTCGGCAATTGTCTGTAGGCCTGCACCAAACGTCTCAAGAGCCTGAGGCAAGCCCTTTTCGATGGTCCATTTCCCAAGCGGCTTTAGGATGTTTTCGAATCCCCACGCAAGTCCGCCCTTGATTACTTCGGCGACGGCCCCCGCTCCTGTTTTCAGCTTCTCAAATCCATCTTTCAACGGTTGAAAGTTCAATCCAGAGAGATAACTCCGAAGCCCTTCAAGTGCACCAGAAACGGCGCCGACATTTTCCGCCGCCTGTCCAAACAAGTTGTCGCCGAGTCCGGCAGTAATAGAGGACAGGTCAGCGGACACGGAGCCGGAGATATTCCCGCTTTTTCCGGTGTCTTTTTTCTTGTTTTTATCTGTGGCGTCGCTTGCGGCGTCAGCCGCTTTCCGCAGGACATTGAATTTGTCGAAGCCGAAGGACGTCAGGGTGTCGACGTCCTTTTTTGTCTTCTTTGCGGCGTCTCCAACCTTCTTAACGCCGTCAGAAGTCTTCTTCGCGGCATCTCCAACGCCGGACACGCCGTCCGCTGCCTGATCTGCACCGGAGGCGATTCCGCCCAGAGCGTCATCAACACCGTCGATCAGACCAGCTGTATCCAGTGAGATTCCGCCTTTGCGCTCACTTTTCTCCGTTCCAAAGATGTCGGAGAATATGTCGCTGACAGCGCTGGCAAAGGTATTGATTGCACCGAGAGCCGCATTGAGTCCGGTGACGATAGGGTTCGCAATTGCGATGAATCCTTTGCCGATGATGGAAAGGAAGGTCAGGCTCCTGTTTTGTAGCGTTCGGATATTGTTCGCCCAGCTGGTCGACGTCTTAGCGAAATCGCCGGAGGCGTCAGACAGGGCCTGTGTGACAAAGCCGTATCGGAGTATCGCCTGCTCCGCCTGGGGCAAGTCCTTGACGGACGCCTGTATTCCCTGAGCTAGGGCGTACTGGTTGAGATTTGCCTGCGTCATCACGACGCCGAGGTCCTTCAATGCTTCCGTTTCGCCTGTAAAAACGCCTTTCAGCTTGCTGTATGCCTCGTCCTGAGACAGGTTATAAAACGATGCTACATCGCCGGAGAGCTTCGTCAGCTCAATAGACATTCCGGCGGCTTCCTTGTGAGTGATGCCCAGAGAGGACGCCATAGCCATGTATCGTCCCGAGAACTGCTTTGCCTGTAGCTCTGACAGGCCGAACATTTCCGCCTCGGTCTCAGCGAATGCGTTCGCCGCTCCCGACATGGTTCCAAACGCCGTGTCAACGACGTTCTGAACCTCGCTGAGGTCACTGGCTGCGTCTATCGCCTTTGATACCAAAGCGCCGATGGAAATTCCACCAATCAGCTTTGCAAATCCAGAGCTGAAAATAGACGCCGCTCCATCAAACCGCTTTGCTGAGGAAAACAGGCCGGATGCGGAGGACGCTATGCCGTCGAATGCTCCAACGGACTTTCCCGCTGACAGCGCAGACTTTGACGCCATATCCTCAACAGATTTCTTTATCCGCTTGTTTGAGGATTCGACACCGTCTGCGCCCTTCTTGGAGGCGGATATCAGGCCGGAGAAATCACCGCCGACTCTGACGATCATGTTTTTTGTTACGGCTCCCGCCATGACGCTTCACCTCCTCCAGCGGTGTGTTCGCTGTTATTATTCATCTGGCCACCACCTGATTGTGACGCTGATGGGGCGGACCATCAGCAGCGTGGCCTCGTTCAGTCCGTCGTTTTTGGTCCGGTTGATTTCCACAGACGAAATGTACTGCCCAGACGGCAGTTTCTTCTGCTCAAGTTTTTCCAACGCTTCCTGTGCCGCCTCGCAGATAGAAATACACTGGTCGATAGTCTCCGCCTCAAATGCCAGCTCGAACCGTTCGTCGGTCCACAGTGTGGCACCGTCTAACACCTTTTCCTTCGTCGCTCCCATGGAAGTCACCAGAGCAAAGGGTGCATCAGACGCAGAGACCAAATCGGACAAAGGAATGATTCGGGGCTTTGGCCCCTGAGCTGTCATCTGCGGAGCCAGCTCAGGAACGGTCTCCAAAGCCTCTTTGATTACTCGGTACATTTCACTCACCTCCGTTCGACACTTTTTGTTTTTTCTCCCAAAGACGATTGAGCTTCGTCTGAACGTCGCTCAATACCATCTCCTCGTGATAATTAGCCAGCGCTTCGGCGGCGGACTCCATGAAGTGATGTCCCTCGTAGCGCTGGCCATTTTTCAGAGTGAAGCCGTGATTCATGGACGCGGGAACATACGCATATCCGTTCCGTTGCCCGCTGGACGGCTTCTGAAACTGTGCGCTGTAGTCAGATGATATCCAGACGTCCCACACCGCTTTTCCCTTCTTGCGGGTACGCTCCTTCCTGCGGGAAACCGTGATGGACTCACGGAGTGTTCCTGTGCGCTTAGGAGCTACGCCCTGCGCGGCTCGCCTGATTTTGGTTGCGCTCTTTTTGCTGGACGAGCTGACAACACTGGCGGGCAGATAGCCCAGATTCGCCACGCCTGCGGCGATTTCCTCAAAGCTGTATCCCTCTGTTTTGAAGGATATCTTCACAGTTCCGCCTCTGGGAGACGTGACAACGACGGTATGTTTCCACGCCATCACCTGACCTCCCGCGTGACCAGCGTCATCCAGCGGCTGTCCTCCTGCCAGTCCAGTGGAGGGCCGGTCAGCTCGAATGTGCGCCCATTCCACTGAATCCTCATCTCGTCTGTCAGGTCGTTCCGCCGGCGAACATAGAATCGATACTCGGTGTCGTGGACGATTGCTCCATCCTCTGAGGCTGTTTTGTTGCTGACGCATCTCATTTGCGCCCACAGCTTCAAAACCTCTTTATACTCCTGCGTCCGCTGACCGGAAGGTGTCACCGTCACAAATGGCGAGAGGAGGGTGATTCGCTTGTTCAGGTCTCCTGCCTGTAAGCTCATTCTGTCATCCCTCCTCCATATGTGTTCATTGACATCAGGTCACGCTTCAACTGCTGAATCATAATGGCGTCCTCCATCTCGTCCACCTCGTCGTCCGTCCAATACGGGAAGGCTTCCCATAATTTCGGGATATCGTGCTTTTTAGAGAACAGAGAACCAATCACCATTGCGTGACCATAGGCGATTCTCGCAGATTCCTTCGATTGCTCCCTGAGCCGTTCACGCCATGCTTTGACGTAGGCCGCCAGCTCTCCCCACGTCCATTCGGACGATTCCTGCGGGGAGAGCCCGGCGACCTGTGCCAGAAACTCAAGCCGGTCAACGGTCAGGGGGTCTGAGGGTTCTCCTCATTGGTGGTTGCCTCATCCGTCTCATCCTCATGGGACAAGAGGTTTTCCACAGCGTTGTCCCGCCGGTACTGCGCACCTTCGGCGATGGCGTTGCCGTGCTCCTCATCAATCAGGCCGGCGGAAACCAGAATGTCAACGACGATATTGGTGCGGTCGGGGGTGTTGGTCAGCATATCAGCCTCGACCAGCTCATCATAGAGGGCGTCACCGCCGACAGTGGGATTGCCGCTCTCAGGCCACTTCAGGCACACGTCCAGAACATCAGCGAAGACGGTGGGGTTGTCGCACGCAATGATGCAGAGCGCCAGTGCGCTGGGGCCGCCTTCCTTCTCGTACTTCTTCTGAAGCTTCCGCTGTGCAGCGATGGAAAGGCGCAGGCGGTACTCGGTATCATTGACAGAAATCAGAACATGCTTTTTCATGATGAATCACTCCTTTAACAGTTAGGACGGGTTGGTGATGGTCCAGTCATCCTGGAGAGACAGAGCGGCCTTCGCCATAATGGCCTGACCGGGTTCGACATCGCCGTCGACACTGACGGAGATCAGCGTGTTGGATTTCCAGATGGTTCCGTCGCTGGGCGGGAAGTCAATCTCAATTTCAACAGGCTCACCCGCCTCTTCGATAGCCTTAAGAATTCTGTAATCGGAATCTGCGGAGCTGTTGTCGAACAGAATCAGGATCTCCGGTTTTCCAGTGTCAAGAAGCCCGTTTCCGCTCTTTTTCTGTCTGTCGACCAAACAGGTCAGGTCAACATCCTCGTAGGAGCCGCCGAGACCGGAAATTTTCTTGACATACTTCAAGGTTTTCTTGTCGACCGTGACAACAGTTCCGGTGCCCGTAAGTCCGCGTTTAGCCATCAAATCACTCCTTTAATCATTCTTTGTTTCAGGCCCGTCACGAGCCTGTCCAGCGATTCCGGTATTGTTCCGGTGCCGCTGGGATTATCGTGCCAGTGAAGCACAAGGGCCGCTACAGCCAGCCGATACGCTGGGAGGATAGAGGCATCGGGGATGATGCCCATATCTCCCAGCAGGCTTTCAGCCGAGTCGGCCAGCTGAGTCAGATAGTCGTCCTCATCCTCCTCGGTGCGGCAGTGCCGACGGAGGAAGGTGATATCCATATACTCCATCAGGATGCGGTGCCGAACTTCAGGTGCATGATGGTCATCAGGTCGGGACGGACGATCTCTCCGCCGTACACATGGAGGCCCTTGATGGCATCGGCGAAGTTTCTCTCCTGACGGTAGGGCTCAAGCTCCACAATCTGTTCGGCATAGGTACCGGCCTTAGGCGTTGCGGCGGCGATGTGGAAAACGTCGCCGTCCTTTGCGACATTGGAGCTGACAGCCATACGAAAACCGGCAACATCACCGTCAACGATGCCATTGGTCAGGACCCTGCCAGCCAGATCGGTGCCGTATCCGCTGTAACGGGTGTCTTTTGCCAGCATGGTCAGGTAGGAGGGGGGCACGACGACCCAGCGGTCTTTTCTGGGGATCTTCAGGTCGTCCATCTTCGCACCCAGGTCGACCATTGCGGTCCATGCGTTCTGAGGGGTGATAACGATAGGGGAGGAGGTGGTGCCATGCTCCGCCGCTTTCACCTTCTCAGTGATGGTGCCATCGGGGTCGTCGGGGTCGGGCTTAATGATGTCCACGCCGACGGAGGCGGCAGAGGCGCACTTGTTGGCCAGATAGATATCTACCTTGTCGGCGGTGCGGTAGGTGGCGTCATCCATGGCTGCGGCCATCAGGTTGTAATGAGACTGTGCCCGGTCAATGTCCTTGACACGGAGATTGAAATAACTTCCTTTTTCAATCTTCAGGGTACGGTCGGTGCCGGTGACATCCTCAGGACCGTCAATGTCAGCACCGGTGTAGTTCTTGACAGTCACAGCGCCAATCTGACCGATGTGGACGGTGTCACCAAAACTTTTGATTTCGCCTTCGTAGTCATGGTTGAAGAGGTTGGCGAAAACGTGTTCGGTCTGGAGCTGTGCCATCAGGTCAGCGGTCCAGACTTCAGGGATAAAGTTTCGAAACATGAAATCACTCCTTTCCGCTCAGGAGATTGCTCAGGCGTCCGGCCTTGTGGGCCTCGTGAATCTCCTGATAGGTCATGCCGTTCAGGTCATCACGGCTCATCTGATTGCTGGTTCCGTTGGAGCCGTGACTGGAATTGCCACGGTCAGGCTCATAGGGCACGGCGGAGCGGTCCATCTCCATCAGGTCCGCTTTCATCTGTTCCAGATCAGCGCCGAGGGCCTTGGCCTCGTTCATCTTCTGCCGGAACAGCTCCTTGTTGCCGCCGTCATAGGCGGTCTGTGCCTCGTTTACGAGGTCACGGTGTTTCTGATTCAGCTCTCTGTATTCCTGTCTCAGACTCATTCGAATCGACTCCTTTCGATTTTCAGTTCAGCGGCGGCGGCGGTTTTCCATTCGTCGGTGCTGTTTTTCTGCGCTCTCAGCGCTGTGAGGTCAGGGAGGGCGGACATGGAGCGGACAATGTTTTCCGCACTGGCCACCAGCCCATCAAACTGCGGTGCTGCGGCATCTCTGCCGATAATGGCATCGACGAGGCCGAGTTCAAGACACCGCTCGGCTCTCAGCCATGTCTCTGCATTCATCAGCCTTTCAAGCTGACTGCGTTCACACTTCTCACCACACTTCTCGGCGTACACGTCAAGGATTGCCTGATCCTGTTCGTTCAGCTCCTGCGCCGCATGTTTCAGCTCGTCCTTGTTGCCGTGAACCCACATGCTCGCATTGTGAATCATCATCTGCGCCGGAAGCGCCATCTCAATGCGGTCACACGCAAGGCAAAGATAGGACGCCGCCGAGGCGGCAATGGACTGGATTCTTGCAACGGTCTGATGTCCCGCCTCCTTCGCCTGCTGAACCAGTGAGTATATTTCGGCAGCGGCGTCACATAATCCGCCGATGCTGTTAATATCCAGCTCAAGCGGCTCACCGGGTTCCAGGGCATCAAGAGCGCCTCTGATATCCATGGGCGAATAGAAGCCGATATTATAGCCAAAGCAGCGCATCAGCTCTGCGTCAGAGTCAGAAACCAGCTCGCCCTTAAGATTGATTCTCGCCATTGTTATCACCTCGATTCCGGTTGACAGATAACTCCCTGAACAAATCAAGAGGAATATAGTTCAGGGACGCAAATGTCACATCGCCGCCCGGGACATCAGGCATGTCCTCAAGTCTCAAAATGTCGTTGATGGTGTAACCGTTGAGCTTCATGTCGTCGTAGTAGGCGGCTCTGCTCTTGTCGTCGGCCCTCATCAGCGCTCTCATGTTCATCTTGATTTGCAGTCCCGCCCGACGCTCAGAGGGCGTCAGAAGCTTATAGGTGCGTTCCTGCTCAATTTGGGTCACACGAGGCTGTAACATCTTCGCATACTCAATGCTGTTCTGCTCGTTGGCGTTGTAGGACTGTTTGCCAGCCTGCAACTTGTAGAGCGGAACACCGAAGATTCTTGCGATATCCTCGACTGTGGCGTTGATCTGCTCCATGAACTGCATATCGCTCTGCGACGGAGCAAGGGACTGATACTTCATGCCGTGGTCGAGAATGGCGACCTTGTGAGCGTTGACCGCTCCGCCATACGCCTTCTGAAACTCGGAGCGCATAGCGTCCTTCTTGGTGACGTTGGTGGGTTTTCCATCCTTGTCGTTGACGTAGCCAGAGAGATCGCCGTCCATGGTCAGAGCGCCGGAAAGGTGGCATCCGCTCTCATAGTAGGCGGCTCCGTATTCCTGCGAGGCGAGACCGGTTCGGATGGCGTTTTGCCCGAACTCAATCAGGGGAATGCCCCACAGTCCGTTATTCGACGGCCCTTTATAGTGGCATACGTCCTCATTTGGGAGGGTGAACCGCTCGTGTGTGACTGGGTCGGTGATGTCGTACCATGGTCGACGGTACTGGTCCAGCCACATATGGACGAGGTCTCCCGTAATGGGTATCTGCTCCACTATTCGCCCATTGCCGTTCCTGATGTTCCATTCAAGGGCGTTGCCGGTCATGACGGTGGACCACTCAAGGAGCTTGTCCTGCACCTGCCTGCTCATGGCCTCGTTTGGCCTGACAGACAGAACGTCGTGAAGGTCATGCTCCACCCGCTCACGGGTGAATCGGTCCTGAATGTAGGAAGGAAGGACTGACATGTCATTGCTGCGGATATCGACAGCGGCAAACACAGCGGACAGGCGCAGCGCCTGATCGTTTCGGAGCCGTCCGGCTCCAACGCCGTACCGCCGCTCGTCCATTGCAACATTGACCACGCCGGAGCGCTGGGCGGGGGCACGAATGCCATTTGCCGCCACCGCATTTTTGCACAGTGTAAACAAGCTCATTTTCTTCCTCCTCAGGATACCGCCGTTCCGGCGATGAACAGGCCGCCGACGATGACGGCAGCAGGAACATAAATCATTGCGATTCCGGCGATGACAGCCGCAATACCGGCATAAAACAGGACTCGGTTCCACACATCTTTGATTTTGTTGGAATTCTTCTCGTTTTTCATTTCCATATCTCCAAACGTTTGGAAGTTTAGAACGTAAAGCCACCGCCGCCCACGACCTCACCGAGTGTTGGCTCTTCTTTGCGCTGGACCAGTACACGAGCCAGAGCGTTCATGACGGCGGCAACAGGGTCGATTCTTTGGGAATCATCCTTGTGCCGTTTAGACAGCTTCACGTCTCCCTGACTGTTGACGATCTCCACGGCGTTGCTCAGGCAGCGGATGAATAACGGGTTTTGCTCGATGACGATTTTTCCTGTCAGGAGCATTTCACGGAAGCCCTTGACGGCCATGTTCTGTCCTGCGCAGGTCTGGGCGATCTCGACGCAGAAATCATCATTGTTCCGCTCCTCACACATTTTGATTGCGAGGTCCGTTGCGTTGTGTCCATCATAGTCGACCTCGCGAACCGTCCAGCGCCGTTCACGCTCTCCGTCAGATATCCAGTTATTAACATAACCGTTATCTGTGACGGCTCCCGGTGTCAGCGTGCAATATCCGGCCCGTGCCCAATCCCGATATGGGATTCTGTCTGTATGTTCATGCTGTCCGGCAGCGTCCTCGGGAAGGAAGCCGTGGGCACGAATGGCGATACGTCCGTCAGGCAGATCAAACACCGCTCCGACGCCGGAAAGGTCGATTCTCTTACCAAGGTCAAATCCGCAGTTGCACGGGAATCCGTCGGTCAACGCCCTGAACTCCTCCACAGAAACCTGTGCATTTCTCGCAAGCTCAAGCTGTTCCTGCGTCAGGTAGCTGTTGGCGCTTGCGCTCTGCCATTGGCAGAGACGGCGGGTCATGAACTTCCGGCGCTTGTTTGGGTCTCCACTGTGGAAGGCGGCGATGGACTCGGTTTCAATCTCGTCACGCAAATGCTTCCCGTACTCAGAATCATTTCTCAGAACGGGATTCGCCCAGAGCCATCGTGTGCGGTCTTGCGGGTCCTCGCCATCCGGCACCTCACGAATCATCACGAAATACCGCTCGTCCTGAACATCACCGTCCAGAATCATTTTGCAGTATTGTTCCTCTGTGAAGCACGGTTTTTCTTCTGCGCCGTCACCGGCAGTCGTGATAACGTCAAGCAGAGGCTGACGCCGTTTGCCGAAGGAGTTCAGGCCCAGCTCATACACGTCAGATGTTTTGTGAGCGTGGTACTCGTCAACGAGGTAGTACGATGGAGCGCCGCCGTCCAGAGCGTCGTTGTCCTTGGTGATTTTCCACATCTCTCCGCCGTAGCGGAGGGAGGAACAGGCCGAGGATTTCGGCAGCTTCATTCGTGGAGCAATCTTCGGAGAGTAGCGGGCCGTTTTCACGGCGGCGAGAAAGGCTTTGTCCGCCTGTTTTCCGTTGACAGCTGCAAAGCTCACTTCCGGCTCCAGCTCAAACACTGCCTGTTCTGGATGGAATGGGGGGTAGCACACATCACCGTTCATATGGTAGAGGCCCTGACACGCTTTCTCAGCGGTCTTGTAGTTGCCTCTGGCCCGTTTGTTGTAGGTGCGCACGAACCGCCGTGCGCCGGTGTCCTTGTGGACCCAGCCATAGACCACGCCCAGGTCAAACATCTGCCAGTCCTCCAGCACGTAGGGACCGCCAGCGTCTACGCCTCGGACCTGAACGCAGATGGAGAACCAGCGGTAAATCCGTTCCGCTCTGGACTCGTCAAACACCCACGGGAAGTCCTTTCGCTCCTGCCTTTTCAGGTCGTCGAGGTGGCGCTGACAGGCTTTGATTTCGTAGGGGCAGCACAGATCATGGAGCCGCCCACGAGTCACCTGTTTCGCATAGACTGCGGTGCAATGGTGCATTCCATTCGAGTGGCGTCCCATCAGCCAAACAGATCGTCGTCAGGGTCGACGGCGTCCGCCTCCGCTTTTCGCACTGCGAGCCTTGCCCTGCCGGACGGCGTGAGCCCCAGCTTCTCGGCATAGGCCAGGATTTGCGAATCGACCTTCATTCGCTGGTTGGACAACGCCGTTGCGTTCTTCAGGCAGGACGCAAGATTGTTCAGAGCCTCATCGTCAAGCTCATCAGCGCTGATTTGGTCCAGCCGATCCAGGAGGGCAGGCGTGAGAACGGCCAGCCGGTCACGCATGGCCAGCTGTGAGCACAGACCGGCGAGGGCATATTCGTCGATGACGTCCAGCAGGTCCAGCTCCTCGGCCTGCGCCCAGATGCTGTCCCAGTAGACACGGGCGGCCTTGTCGCCGGTGATGAGCTTCCGTGCCCGTCTCGGCTTCTGCGGTCCGCTCCGTGTCATGGACGCCTCGGCGGACTGTCGTGCGTCCATCTCCGCCTTGGTCAGATGCTTTGCCATGTTGGCCGTTTTCTTGCTGGGCTTCGCCATCGCCCTCACCTCCTCGCTGGGTCGGTCCAAAAATTTTTGCTGATTGGGGAAATTTTTTCGCGTCCGAAAAGTCGGAGGCCAAGCGGTCT
>JAZLHW010000065.1:0-2520 GCA_045617105.1 Selenomonadaceae bacterium
TGTCACGGTAGATGATGGGAACCATTTGATAGAAAATCTCCAAAATGCGGTCAAATTCCAGAAGATTGCAATTCTCGCTCAAGGTTTCTTTGAGGGCACAGGGAGATTCCAGTTTCCAGTGCATGACACCTTCCTCCGAAATGAACAAGGATACCGCTTCATAGTTCCAAATTGCACTGAACGGTGAGGAACTGTAAGGCTGATAGGTCCATGTAACAGGAATGTCGTTGACCTTTCTTCGATATTCCAGCAGCCAGCCATGACGACCGGATAGATTGCCGTTCTTAGGAAAGATACTGCAAAATGCAGGAGTTGCCTTTACCATGCAGTATTCGGAAAGATTGAGTCCATGGAGAAACGAATCTCCTTCCTCTTCTGCCTGCTCCATTGTTAAGGTGCATTTGGGATTGCTGTCCCATGCCTTTGCAACGGAGGGAAAGTCCCGCCAATCCTCCAAATCCTCCTTCACGATGATGTAGTTGGGGGACGCACCAAATTCCTCCGGCGTGTTCCAATAAAAGAGAAAAGGGGCATCATTCCACTCCGAATCGGCATTTATGGCATTCAAAATGCTGAGTGTTTGCAGATTACCTGTCTCATTCTGTGACGCAACGGCAAGCGCTCCTTTTTGAAGCTGGTGAGTTGCTTCGGTCATAGAACGGGTCTCAGGTGCGGTCTGCATTTGCAGCTCCACACTGGCGATGTCCTCCTGCAATTCCTCCACGCTGCCATAGCCGCCCAGTGCTTCCGTGGAGTTTTCGCCGCTCTCAATCAGCGAAAGAATCTGTTTCATTCTGATCAGGTCCCCTTGCAGATCGTTTTTGGTTTCTTGCAGCAGGCTGCTCTGGGTGTAAAGTGTTTGCTCACCGAAAAGGAAGGAAATCCAGTGGTCAACCTCCTCTTGGGTGATAGATCGCACGCCGATACGAATCATTTGGACGGCATCGGCGTTCGGGAGGTGGATGTCAGCATCCATATGGATGGAAAACTTCTCTGTGTCGTTGGGAGAATCACCTGTCAGATGTTCGGGCGCTTTCGTTTGCTGTTGAATGGTTTCACCGAAGGGATTCGGCTCTTTTGCGGTTTCAATCAGCTGTTCCTGATCCTTCTGCATGACCACCGGCTTCTCCGGTGTTGCGGCACAGGAGGCAAGGGATAGACAAAAGGAGAACATCAATAAAAGTGACAGAAATTTTTTCATGCTCAATACCCCTTATCCAAATCAATCACACTGCCGTCGATGGCGTTGATGATCAAAACAGGATTTTCCACCTCTCCGATGACGTTTTCTCGGGGTTCTTCACCCGGATTTTGATAACGCTCCTGCATGGAACCGTAGAAGCTCCAGGTCGGGATGAGGAGACCGCTCATCTTCCCATTGACCTCCGAAATGCGGGAATACCCAAACTCCGCTCTTGAAATGTCGTAATGACACTCATAGGATTCAAAGCCGGAATAATAGGTCTCCGGTCCGTGGGTGACCACCATCATTTTCTCGAATACGCTCTGAATCTCCTCAAAGGGAAGCAGCTTGCAGTTTTCTACCAGTGTTTCGTTCAGCTTGTAGGGCTCGTTCAGCTCCACAGACACGATTCCACGGTCTGAAATTGCGAACACTAAGGATTCATACGTCCAGCTTTCACCATCTTCGGGAGTCGCTCCCCATCGACCGACCACACTGACCGGAATCTCATCAATAAAATGACTGAATCGGATTTTCCAACCCTTTTCCATCTCAATTTGGCTGTTTCCCATACTGTCGTAGTAGTCCGTGTGAATCAGCGCAGGCTCACTTTTCACACAGCGGAAATCAACCCCCACAAGTGCTGCAAATCCCTCTGCCTGTTTCGCTGCTTCCTCCTGCGTGACGGTAGGTTCGGGCAGTTTCTTGATTGCTGCTGCTTTTGTCTGGAGTTTCTCTACATCGGGGGAGCTTTTTGCCTCTAATAGAACTTCCTCATAGGTGTTGGCATAGATGCTTGCTTCCGCTGAATCTGTTTTGGTTTTTTGGAAACTCAGATAATGGGTGCCGGAATGCTGGTCAATCAGGATACTGAGAAACGCTCCATTTTCGATACAGCCAAGATAAGTATCTTCTCCGCCAAAATCAGAGTCCGTTGCGGCAATGAGCGTTCGTTCCTTCGGAAAATCGGACAGATGCTCCTGTAAAAAAGCAATCTGCTCCTCCAACTCTTCGGCGTAGCTGGGAGGTGCCTGGTAGTCCTCCTCCTCATATTCGCCCTCTCCTTCCGCCGGAACCGCTGATGGGGCATTTTCGTCACCATTCGCTTTCAGGTCTGAGAGCTCCTTCTGCATCCTGAGAATGTCTTTCTGAACGTCCTCCTGCGTTTCTTCAATCAGACTTCCGTACTGATAAAGCTGGGAATCTCCGAACAAGTAGTGGATAAATGCCTTTATGTCTGATTTAGAAAACTTCTGTTCGCCCATGCGGATGATTTTGGCGTTGTCAGCATTGGGGAGAATCACTTCTGCATCCATATTGACAGAAAAGGTTTTGTC
>JAZLHW010000066.1:0-5546 GCA_045617105.1 Selenomonadaceae bacterium
AAAAAGCGAAAGCGGAATATTTGTGCGTGAAGGATGGCGTGGAGAAGGGGTTTACATCTGATGAGTTCAAGGCTGCAAAGGAAGAAGGCTGGGAGAAACAGTACAAGTACATTGATGGAAAAAGGAAAGTATATCTGCCTGCTTCCGTTGGAAACGAGAGAGGCCTTAAAAGAATAGACCGGACTCCCAAAACCAGCCGGTATGGTAGAAAGAACCCGACGGTTGCGTACTGGAACAGTGAAGAGAGAATTTATGAATGGAGAAGCAGCTGGGAGAACTGCGTGAATGCACAGTTTGAAGCGGAGGGTATCGCAGAGCGAATTGACAGCCGCTCTTATGAGAAGCAGGGAAAGGAACTGCTTCCTACCATACACATGGGTCCGGCTGCAACGAACATCGAACGCCGGGCAAGGAGGTTGTCTATGGGGCGCATTGCGGGAGCCGTTGCACGATCTGATATTGCGGATATTATTTCAGAAATTCACGGAATCAATGACTGGATTTTGCAGGCACTTGGAAAGATGGCAAAGCATATATCTGTTGCTGATGAAGAAGTGATCCGTTTTGTTGACGAATGCATCAAAACCGGAAGGAAGTTTCTTATGCCAAAACCTGATATCTTTGAGGTCAAACCGGAAGATATGGCAGAGGTAGTGAACCCCGAAAAGATAAAGATGATGGTAATCGATCATAGATTATACACATTTGTGGCAGTCAAAAAATATAAAGATATCGGATTGAAGGTGTATGTGGAGTATAGAGAAGGTTATGTGTCATTGCAGGAGAAAGTGAAAAACCTGCAGATGATGATTGATACCTATTCTCAGCTTAGAGAGCTTGGCGAAGTCTTTAAGGAGAGCAAAAAGAAGAGCGGCTTAAGTAAGTATTTGTTTGATAAAAAACATGCGGAAGAATTGGAAGCATACAGTCAAGCGAAGAGTAGATATAGAAGTTTGATTAGTAAAGATCAAAATGCCGATCCTAAGGGTTGGCGAAAAGAGATGCAGGCATTAAGAAAGGAAATGGGTGAGATTCAAACCAAAATGCAGGCATTAGCACTTGATCTTGCGAGGATATCTTCCCTGGAACGGACCTATAGCGAAAGACCGAGAGAGAGCCTAAGAGAAAAGCTGAGCGTTGCGAAGGAAAAAGTAACCAGAAATGCAGAAACGCAGCGCCCCAAGCGGAAAAATAATCAGGTAGATTTGTAGAATGAAAAAATATAGGCTGCACGGGTCTGTGTATTTCCAGTAGATGCAGTCTGTTCTGTCCGAAAGATGGAGTGGAAGCCTCCCTGGAGGGAAACATGAGGTAATTTTGAGGCTTTTTTCCTCCTATATTGACGGAAATGGAAATAGTATTCCTAAAACACACACTAAAATATGCTATAATTATACTTAATAGGATATTGATTTCCATACAAGAAAGACGCATAATAGATACAGAAAGATATGAGGAGGGATGAAAAATGCAGATTAAGCCGGAAACATTGGTTGATGGAAGAAAAACTTACTACTATTTGCAAAACAGTGAAGATTACCAGATTCTGATACAGCCCTCCAAATATTTGAAACATAAAGTGAACCAGAATTGTTCCATAAATACGGTGCGGCAGATTGCCTTTTCACTATCCTACTATTTCAATTACTTAACTGAGCAGGGTACTGATACCGAGACTGTCCTTAAAATGAACTATGCAATGCAGCAGCGTCATTTTATGGAATACCTGTACTGGTTGAAAATGGGAAAGCACAGTGAAAGAACAAGAGTACCTATGAACAACACTTGCAATTCATATTTGCAGGCAGTCTTTGGCTATTATGAATTTCTGGAACTGGAATATCACTCAGAACCTCTAAAGGTCCTGCAGTTTAGCGAAGTAGGAGTCAGTACTGCTGTGGGTGTGCGTTTGAGAAAGCAGATCACCACCTTCAAAGGATATCTTTCACCGGAAAAGCATGAGAGCAAAATCATTTCACGGACAAATCTGGAACAGCTTTTAATTGCAACCTCAAACCTAAGAGACAGGCTGCTACTGCTTTTGTTGGCAGAAACGGGACTCCGCATTGGAGAACTGTTGGGAATCCGGTACGAGAAGGATATCGACTTCGATAAGCGTATTATAACCGTAAGATACCGAGAAGATAATGAGAACGCTGCCAGAGCAAAGTATGCAGAGGAAAGAAGGGTGTCTTATAGTGCAGATGCAGATTACCTGCTTAGCACCTATCTTTCAGAATACCAGTCAGTCTTGCGAAAGCAGGAATATCTCTTTGTGGTACTGCATGGCAAAACAAGGGGATGTCCCTTAACGGTGAATGCCGTGTATTCCACCCTGCGGACACTAAAGAAACAAACCGGCATTGAGACTACCCCTCATATGCTCAGACATTATTTTGCCAATGAAAGGCGGAAAGCCGGCTGGGCGATTGAACTGATTTCCAGAGCCTTGGGGCATAAGCACATCGAGACAACGGAGCAGTATCTGCATATCGAGGATGATGAATTGATTGAAGCAACAAAACAGTACATGGAAGGTATAGAGAAGCTGATTCCACTTGGCAAATTGATATAAGGAGCAGGAATGACATTAGTTGTAGGAACAAGTATACGGCAAATAGATCCGAAACGATTGCAGGCGCAATTGCAGCCGATTCTTGAAATTGGATATCGTGGGCAGGAGTATGTGGAACGGTATCTGACTGCTATCGGGGTGACTTCCTTAGAAGAGGTGACGCTTTCAACCATCTATGATTATCGTGAGTATGTGCGTGTGGATGCAGAACTAAAGGAATCACAAAAGCGGATCTATAGAAGCTATCTGGAACAGGCAGTCTTGGGATATCTAAGTGATGGTTGCGTGATAAAAGAGTATGTGGACGCACAGCCTGGTCAGGTTGCCTGCAAGAATAAGGTACTGCTGTTTTTACTGTTGGAACACATCGAAGATCCGAAGGATATTGATTACGAATTG
This sequence comes from Selenomonadaceae bacterium, assembly GCA_045617105.1. Classification (GTDB taxonomy): domain Bacteria; phylum Bacillota; class Negativicutes; order Selenomonadales; family Selenomonadaceae; genus CALELM01. The sequence goes on from JAZLHW010000066.1 coordinate 2,975, forward strand.
CGCTGCCGTTATGAAGCGTATGTCGAAGAGACGGTTGCAGCGCATAAGCGATATGAATACATAAAACTATTGGATTGTATCAAGCTTGGTGCCATAAGGCAGTCGCAAACATCCTTTAGAAAACCGCAGCTTCTCTTTGAGCAGAAGCGTATTTTTCTCCTGTACCATCCGGATATTCAGATTGCAGAATCTTTCTACTATGTGCAGGACAAGAAGGATCTGGTCTTTGACTTTGGTATGGAAGCACCGATACAACTTAAAAAGCAGACCTTTTCTTTGCTTGAGTGGATTTTGGAGAACTGTCATCACATAGTAATTCGGAGAAAAAAGTATCTGATACCGCTGAAAGCATTTTATGAAGTGTGTGCCAAAAGAAAAGTGGCAGATATAAACCTTTTGGAAAAAGCAGATGTAGAGGCATTCATGGAGCATATCCATGGAAGGGTAGGAACCTTGGACGATACATATATGCAGATCGTTTCTACCTTTAGGCGATTCCTGTTTTTGGAAGCTACAGAAACAAACTGGAATGCAAATGTGTGGTTTATGGAGAGATTCAACCTGGGAGAGGAAAGATTAAACCCCGCCAGACCGATTGAATCTATGAGCTTTGATCTGATAATGAATAGGGAAAACCGAGAACTGTTTAAGGAATACATGAAATATCAGATCGGTATTTCACAGCGGTTAGCACTGCTTACGGTGCGCAGGATCTATTATGTAATTCGTAATTTCCTCCTTTTCTGTGATGAAATGGGAATTGCGATAAGGAATTTATCCGGCGAAGATCTCCTGCAGTATATTGATAGGCAAAATGAAAAGGATATTCTGCCGGAGACCTTTAACCGAAGCATTATAACATTGAGTGCATGGGTGCAGTATCTGCAGGTAAAGGGTGTTGTTGCAAACTTTACCTTCTATGAATCGTACTACTTAAAACATGCCTATCTTTTGCACCATGATAGGAGCCTTACTGCAGAACAGGAACTTTCAGTAATACAAGCCTTAGGACAAGCTCCAGAGCAGCTGCGCTATATGATGCTAAATCTTTGGAGCATCGGACTTAGAGTAAGTGAAGTCTGTACGATAAAGGCTGACTATTACGAATGGGATGGGGAAGATGCCTGGATCAGGGTTTACCAAAATAAAATGAGAATGGAGAAGAGAATTCCCATAACGAAGACTTTGTATTATGAAATGCAGGACTATATTTGCCGGCATGGATTGCAGTCAGGTGAGTATGTATTTCAAAACAGAAAGGGTGGCGCTTATGATGCCGGAACCTTCTCAAAGCAGATGAAAAGATTTTTATGTGAACAAGGTCTGGATAAGGATTATTGCTTCCGCTCCCATGACTTTAGACATACCATGGGAACAAAACTCCACAAAAGCGGGACTTCTATTCAGACGATTCGTGATTATCTGGGCCATAAAGATGAGAACATGACCAAACAGTATATAGACTTTGTACAGGATGAAATCATTGCCGCAAACGAAAACTATTTAGAGGGCAGCTGTCTGTTACAGGAAGAAACATAAAGAGGAATGACAGTATGAGAACCATATCGTGGGGAGAGTTGGATTGCTATAAGAATCTGACAGACGAAGAAAAACAAAATAAGTTAATCAGTCCCAACATTCGGTTTCGCTTGTATGAGATGCCGACAGATTCCCTGCAGGAAGAGATGGAGCGGTTCATCAGATACCGGGGAACAGTCCTTAAGGGAACTTCCATACGAAGCGAAGTTACTCTGTTTCATGAATTGTGTCGGTTTATACGGGACAGTTATCCTGAACTTGCTTCTTTTCGGGAGATAGAAGATTTCTCTGAGTATGAAAAGAAGTATCGTACCTGGTTGATGAAGCAGAACAAACCATTATTTTATAAACACTCGAAGTATGGAATTGCCGATATGCACACGGTAAACGCACCGGGCATTGGCTACTCAAGGAGAGTGTGGGAATGGGCGAATGGTGCTGCTGATAAACCATTTTGTATAGAGGATGATGAGTGGTGTCTGGAGAAGCTGGATATCCCGAACAGGAAGGATCCGACACGCAGAAGAAAAACCATATCCTTTAGAAACATTATGCAAACCGGTATTCGGAGGGAATGTAAGGAAGTTATCTATAACCATTTCCGCACGCTTTCGGAAGGAACCATAATGGATGAGATGAAAGCGATGAAGAGATTCAGCTCATATTTGGAGAATCGGTATCCGGAGATAGATTCCCTTGCGGAAGTAGATCGAGCGGTGTTTGAGGAATATCTGGTATATATGAATACCCAGCCGAACCGCAAGAAGAGTCATAGTAAGGAACTGCATTCTTTGAAAAGTATTTTTATAACCGCCGGCAAGCTTTTTGAGGTGCCAAGACTTGAAAGCCTTATTGTAATGAATGATCTGAACCGAAAGCCGGTGGTGTTGTACAAGTATTATTCCGATAACGAGATTAAGAGATTTAATGAAGCGTTATTGCAGGGGGATGAGCAGATAGCGAGAATTATGATTCTGCATCAGCTCATTGGAACCAGAATATCTGAAACATTAACACTGCTGCAGGAGGATCT
>JAZLHW010000067.1:0-3596 GCA_045617105.1 Selenomonadaceae bacterium
CCGGCAGATCGGCTTCTCTCAAAGCTGCGCCCACTAAGCCCCATGTGTTGCGGATGGATTTTGCGGACTGCATCTGCCTGGCTTCTGCGGATATGGCTCTCTGCCACTGCTCCTGTGTGATATCTACCGGCAATAAATCCATCAGACCCTGCATCCGGCAGCGGCGAATCTTCCGATAGTTACGGACGGTGGACGGGGACAGCACAGGCTCTCTGGAATCGATATAGCGGTCTATAAGGCTTCCAAGGCTCTCAGACGGGTTTTCTTTTTTCGGAGCGGAATCGGACAGCTTCGCCAGCATCGCCGCTTTCTGCGCCTCCTGCGCCGTGACAGCGGTAAAGGAATGACTCTTGCCGTCTATCATGACCCGGCAGCGGAAAGCGCCGGACGGAAGCTGCCCCGCTTTGGGCAGCTTACTTGCCTGTCTTGCCATTTGCCAGCCCTCCGATCTTTTCCTCCAGATAAGGAAGCCCCTGCGGAAGATCCTTCACCCGGATCTCGCCGGACTGGATGCCAAGCTGAAGCAGCTCCATCATGTGCATGATTGCATCCATGGCAAGCCGCTCCGGGAGGCACCCGTAGACACCGTCCGCTACGATCAGAGCGTGGATATCACCACGCCAGTCCGTTGCCAGATGGCGCAGGATCTGGTGATCCTCCGGGGAGAGCATCCCAATCTTCCCATGCGTTTCCGGCACATCACCCATGCGAGGATCAAGCCCATCGAGCAATGTCTGCAAGGAGCATTCCAGGCTGACCGCAAGCATGATCAGATCGTCCACCGTGATGGAGCGCTCGTTTCGCTCCCAGCGCCGGATGGCACCGTCTGTAATTGTGTAGTCGCATTTGGTCTGAATCGCCTGGGCAAGCTCCTCCGCAGTCATCCCACGCAAACGCCGCACAGAGCGGATGTTTTCGCCTATTGTCACATAATTCCCCTCCAATTGGTGACAGACTGTCACCTTTTACCGCATCCGCTTCCAAAAAACGGGTGCATTTTTTCTACACCCGGGTTTTCGGAATGTGACAGATTGGAACTGTATTCGACAGCGCCTGTCGATTATACTATAAACAGTCAGCCGTATTAAGCAAGCAGTTTGGAAATGTATTTCCGAGCCGCAGATACACACTGAGAAACAGTGAAGTAATCAGCAGGGTCTGCATCGCCAACGCCGTACCCACCGGGGAAATAGGTTGCGAATGTAGCGTCAATGTATCGGATAGCCTGTTCGGCATCAACATCAATCTCAAGCCCAAAGCAAACGGAAAGCTCGGAGCCTTCAAATTCTTCGCTTTCTGTCAGCACTTCTTCGTTGGAAAGGTAACGCCATGGCGTATTCAGCTTTACCTTCTTCCCGGCGAATTCTTCCGTGAGCAGTTTGCCAATTTCTTTTTCCATTTTAAAACCTCGCAGTACAGTTTATCGGACACGTGGATGCGTAATATACGAACAGTTGTTCGCGAAATGATACAATATATCATTTAATGATATGATAGCACCAGGGATGGGGGCTGTCAACAGGGTACAAAAAAAGAGAGCCGCAAAATGCAGCTCTCATCGGATGTATTTCAGCATCTGGACAAGGTAGCTTCCGTCCAGTTTTTCCACCTCGTCATGATCCAGGTCACGTGTATCAAATTCATAGAATCCGTTTGCTGAATAGAAATCGGTGAGCTTCGGCTTGTCCTCACACTCCAGATAGGCGAAATGACCGCCAAGCTCAAACTGAAAGCGGCTGATCTTATTGCAAGCCTCCTCCAGAAGCTCACTGCCGGAGATCAGAGCGTTGTACCCATTGGCGAAATTCTTTCCGAGCTGTGCAATCAGCGGCGCAGCCATGATGTACGCCTTTATGTCACGGTCATAGGTGGCAAACTTGGCAATCCTTTTGCGCAGGGTTCCGCTGGACTTGCCAAGGTTCTTTGCGGAAATCCTGATGTATTTGTTCGCTAACGCAAAATAGCCGACCAGCACCCACTGATCCCGATAAGAAGCAAACACAAGATGGGTCTGCGCCCAACTCTGCCGGGCAAAGTCAATCGCTTTTCTCCGTAGAAAGTATTCCACATCCGGGTTCAGCGGACATGAAAAATCGGAGAGAATCGCCCGAACGGAATCCTCTCCGATCTCATCCAGCATCATTTTCAGATTCACAACACGAAACCCGGTCATTTGGAACCTCCAAACATCTTCCGGATCTCGTCCCGGTCTGCCTCAGAAAATGTCCTGTTCTTCGGAACAAACTGCGTGGGCTTGTTCTTGGCGTTTTCCAGGGCATTAACCAAAGCCAGAGCGGAGCTGCGCTTCTTAATATCGATGCATTTCAGTACGCTTTTTGTAGCCACACGATCACTTCCTTCCTTTGCATCCCTATTATAACAGCTCGGTCAGGCAAAGTCAATGCAGAAAAGCAAAAGCAGCCCAGTGCGCCAACACTGGACTGCCATTGGATGAAATTGGTTGTCCCCTCTTTCATTTGCCTTTCAGCATGGTCATTCTATCAGCCCAGCATCGATTTGTCAATGTATATATCATTTTATGACACAAGCTGTCAACTATATCATTGCAGATACTAACGAGAGAATTGGAGGATTGTATGAGTAACTTAAAAGAGCAGGAGATCATGAAGCAGTACATCATAGCAACGCTGCAAACAGGAACGGTGCCCGAAGGAATCCTCCGGGTGATATACGGAATGCTGAAAAGGATATGAGAAAGACCGGATCGATTGATCCGGGCTTTTCTCAGTTGGTGGGGAACATCCGCTCCAGGATAACCGCCAGCATGGAGATCTCTCCGTCCGTCAGCACGGACAGCTTCTCGATGACGAGCTTCCGATCCTCCTCGGAGGAACGGGGCAGCGCTGCCGTGACCACATCGGCGATCTCGTCCTCACGGGATTTGGGTGGGAAGGGTTCTCCCTCGCCGGTTTCCAGCCAGATGGGGTTCACGCCGAACACCCGGCAAATATCTGCCTTGGTTCGGTCGGACGGGGCTCTATCTCCACGCTCCATCATAAAAACAAAATTGCGTGACAGGGAGAGCTTTTCTGCAAAACTGTCTTGCGATAGGTGCAGTGCCTTCCGAATCTGCTTAATACGATCATTCAATCGGTATCACCTCCTCTGAGGATATCATACATCAAGTTTCTAACCGTGTCAACAAATTTTTTCAAAAAGCCTATTGACAATGCCAACGCAGTGTGCTATATTATGCACACAAGGTTAGCAGAGCGATGCTAACACAACAAAAATCAGAAAGAGGAGAAGAACACATGAAACTGAAATCCATCCTGAAGATCTCCAGCGAAACCAAGTTTGAGATTCAGCAGAAGCAGAACGGCAAGTACATCAGCTACCACGTCGATTACACCCGGGACGAAGTCAAGAGTTTCCCGGATTCCGGGCTGTACTACCTGGACAGCAAAGCTTTGCTTCCCACCTCCGTCATGGAGTCGAGAGTGATTGATATCTACTCCAACCGAGTCACCGGGGAACTGTTCATCCGGCTGGAAGATGCGGAGGACTGAGGCATGATGAAAGGGCTGATCGAATTCCTGGAGCGCAGCGATGTGACTAAGGCCGAAAAGGTCTGG
>JAZLHW010000068.1:0-2816 GCA_045617105.1 Selenomonadaceae bacterium
GGAGGATCACACCTATCTGGTGCCTGCTTTTACCGGTTTGGGCGCTCCTTATTGGGATTCTGATGCCCAGGGTGTGCTCTACGGCATTTCCCGTACAACAGGAAGAAACGAAATCGTCCGTGCCGCTCTGGACTGCATTGCCTATCAGATTACAGATATTCTGAAAGCCATGAGCGATGATGCCGGTGTGGAGATTGCCCAGCTTCGTGTGGACGGCGGTCCTACAAAAAATGCCTATCTGATGCAGTTCCAATCCGATATTGCCCGCATTCCTGTGGCAGTACCACCGGCAGAGGAGCTTTCCGGTATGGGCGCTGCTTATGCTGCGGGTATGGGCTGCGGTCTTTATTCCAAGGAAATCCTGTTTAGCAGCCGGAAGGTTACCATGTATGATCCGCATCTCAACGCTGATGCCGCAGCGGAAAAATACGCAGGCTGGAAAACTGCGGTTTCCAAAGCATTACATTGATTGATTCCTTCTCCTTTTTTGGTGGGTGCAGCGGTTGGTGTTGGCCGCTGCACCTTCTCAAAAGGAGGAATGCAGAAAAGGAAAACATACAAATAACGCAGAGCTGCTCGGTACAGATGGATCGCTGAGGCAGCTGCTTTGATATAATGAGGGAGGAAAAATAATGCTGAAAAATGGTTTGAAAGAATATCCCTTCGATAAATATGGTTATTCCGAGATCCGGGTCATTGACGATACGGATTTTGCCTGTGAGGGAGATGATCCCTTTGCAACTGCTCATCTTCTGATGACCTCAAAATTTGATGTTCGGGCAATCACTGCCGCCAATTTTCTTCACCTTCCGGATTCTGCTCAGCAGAGCTACGACAAAATCATGGTCATGCTGAAGCTGATGAATCTCCAGGACGAAGTGACGGTCTGCCATGGCAGTGCTCCCATGATTTCTGAAACGGAATATGAAACCAGCGAGGCATCGGATTTTATCGTGGCAGAAGCCATGCGGGATGACCCGAGACCGCTGTTTGTAGTATGTCAGGGTGCCATCACGAATATTGCGGTAGCATTGAAAACCAAGCCGGAAATTGCGGACAGAATGCATGTCATCTGGATCGGCGGTGAAACCTATCCCAAGGGCGGATGGGAATTCAACCTTTCCAACGATGTGATTGCGGCAAGAACCGTAATGGATTCTGCTGTGAGCCTGTGGCAGGTAACCGCCAAGGCTTATTCCATGGTGCGTGTCGGTTTTGCGGATCTATATGAAAATGTTTACCCCTGCGGAACATTCGGAAAGTGGCTGTGCGAACAGCTGTGGGAGGCAGGTCAGAACTTCCACCGGTTTCGTCAGGACAGCGGAAGTATCGAGAAGGATAAGCCGGACAGCTATGCTGCCTTTGCCAACGGTGATCAGTGGCAGCTGGGAGATAACCCGGTGGTTGGCTTGATGCTCAATGCACAGGTGAAGGATCAGATCGTCATGGGTGCCCCCTATATCAATGATGATTCCACCTATACCCTGCGCCCTGACAATCCCCGAAAGATTGCTGTGTATGAAACCATCGATTCTCAGTTTATTCTGAGAGATTTGTTCGCAAAGCTGCGGTACCAATTCGGGGCATAATCAAATCCAGAAGTCGGCATATTGCATGACTGGCGGAATCGTGCGTTGACAATTTAGTGAATATCACTTATAATTTTAGCTGTAATTTAATTCCAACAGGTAAGGAATGATCAAAATGACGATCACTGCAAAAGAACTTGCCCAGAAACTTGGCATTTCTCCAGCCACGGTTTCTATGGTTCTCAATAATAAGCCCGGTATCAGTCAGCCCACTCGTCAGCGCATTCTGGAAGCCGCCCAGGAATTTGGTTATGCAGCCCCCCAGAAGGCTGCACCGCCGGTCGCAGGACAGGACACCATTTGCTTCGTGATCTATAAACGCAGCAATGGCTTTGTTACGGATACCCCCTTCTTTTCCCAGCTTTCCGAGGGGATTGAAGCGGTCTGCCAGAAAAACCAGTATCATTTTTCCATCCGCTATCTGGTTGAAGATACGGATCTGGAAAGCCAGATTCATGCAATCAACAGCACCCAGTACAGTGGTGTGATTCTGCTGGCCACCAGAATGACCTCGGAGGCTATTCGCCTCTTTGAGGCACTGGAGACTCCGCTGCTGATTCTAGATGCCTATTTTGAAACGGAGAATCTGCCCTGTGTTGTCATCAATAATGCCCAGGGTGCTTTTCTGGCAACGGATTATCTGATTACCCAGCGGAATCAGCAGCCCGGCTATCTGGCATCTTCCATGCACATTACCAATTTTGACGAGCGTGCGGATGGCTTCTATCGAGCAGTCCGCAAGCATGGCATGTCCGCATCTGACTGTATTGTCCACCGTCTGACCCCCACAGAGGAGGGAGCCTGCCGGGATATGCTGGATGTCATTCAGTCCGGCGAGCCTCTGGCGAAATGCTATTTTGCGGACAATGATCATGTGGCAATCGGCGCTATGAAAGCCCTGCAGCAGAGCGGCTACCGCATCCCGGAGGACGTAGGTATTGCCGGATTTGATGATCTGCCGCTGTGCGAATACCTGAATCCGCCGCTGACAACGATCAGCATCCCGAAGAAATATATGGGCGAGGCTGCTGCCGCAAAGCTGATCGATATGATCCGCACCGGCGACAGAGCCATGACAAAGCTTGCCATCGGTACAACCCTGAAAAAAAGAGGCAGCGTCTAACTCCTGCGACAGAATACAATCCCGGTTATCAGTTCTGATAGCCGGGATTGTTTTTTTCGTTTTCTTTTCGGCAGTCGGAAGGTGTTTTTTCGGTTGCTTTCTTA
>JAZLHW010000069.1:0-1410 GCA_045617105.1 Selenomonadaceae bacterium
CCGCCGCACAGTAGCCCAGGCTGATCGTGGAGCCATTAGGGAATGTGAAAACCTTTTTTGAATCGTTGTAGGCCGCAAATCGGTTCCGCCGGTCATCCGCCATAAGCATTTTGCGCAGGGGCGCAATATGGTTATTCTCCAGCTCCTTGTAGGTGCGGCGGGTTATCAGCACCTTGATGCCCGGATATTGCAGGCATAGGGATACCGCCTTCCACCGAACAAACCAGCTTTTCCCGCCGCCTCGTGCGCCGCCGTAGCCCACATATCGCTCCTTGAGCTTAAATGCCCTTGCCTGTTTGTCATTAGGTCTGCCGTCCATAACCAGCTGTCTCATGGCTAATCCTCCATGATTTCAGGCGGCAGCACGATCTCAATATCATTGTCCACCTGATCCCCGGCTGCATCACGCATGAGCTTTGCGATCTCAGCTTCCTTCTTCCTGATATCAAGCTCCGTAGGCTCAGAGGACAGCACCAGCTGTATCGACCTCAATGCGCTGCCCCAATCCTTCAGCATTCCGGGATCGGCGGAATCAACAGCACTCACGCTTGCCCGGAATTTGGCCAGAAGCTCATTGGCAGCATCGTAAACAGCCGTATCCACCCTGGCTTCCTGTTCTGCCAGTTTATCCACAGTTTTTGCGGTACACTTGGAATCCTTTTGGGATCTCAGCTTCACCCATCCTTCGGCTTTGCATTTCTTCTTGATGGTGTTTACCGATACGCCGTATTTGGCAGCAAGTTGCCGCTGAGAAGTCCCGCCCTTGATGTATTCCTTGCGGATTTTCTTCCAGTCCGCTTCCATCCTTGCCGCCTCCTCTCTCTTGTTAGAATACTGTTTTGACCGTCCGTTTCTCTACCCCGGAACAAAAAGCATCCCCCACCCCAATGGTGGGGGATGTTCGTTATGCCTTATTCCACGGCTTAAAGTTTTCAATCTTGCTGAGTAATGTACTTGCATTACCATCAAAGCAAATTGCTCTGTCATCAATGTACACAACTGCTGGCGGCTTTTCCTTGCACACCATGTCAACATAAATGTCGTACATACTCAGCCAATTCTTGATGGCATTTGTACCGTCAATGGTTGCGCAGCGGGTAGAAACAACCGCCACTTTGTACCCGGCTTCACGAATCTCTTTGATGGCTTTTGCAATGCCGGGAACAGGTTGGTCAAGAATGACAGTATCACCATGCCAACCACTAACGTAAGAATGGATGACACCGTCAAAGTCAAATACTACAGTTTCCTTCATTTTGCATCCTCCTTATTCTTCCACATCCGAAAACTTATCGCATTCATAGTCAAAATCCACAGCGTTTCCGTACTCGTCAGAATCAAATCTAAGGCACATACCGCTGTCTGGTTCGTACCATACGCACCTTCCGCATTCGTCACCGCTCATGCTCT
>JAZLHW010000070.1:0-3922 GCA_045617105.1 Selenomonadaceae bacterium
GAGGGACTGGACAAGTACGACACGAAATCCATGTATTATGCCCTCCACGCAGGAATCGGCAAGGTCGTTCCTGTGAACGACAAGTCCAGCATGGACTGCTACGGCAAGCTGTTCTACACGCACCAGAACGGCGACAGCGTGGATCTCCAAAAGCAGTACGGCGAGATGGACTTCGATGCCATCAACTCCTTCCGCACACGCCTTGGCTTCCGCTACAACCATAACGTCTCCGAGGACAGCACCTTCTACACGGGGCTTGCATGGGACTACGAATTCGGCAGCGAAGCAAGGGCAAGCTACCGTGGGCTTTCCACCCCGACACCGAGCATGAAGGGATCGAGCGGACTTCTCGAACTTGGCTGGAAACGTCCCATCTCCGAAAAGAACCCTGTCGCGATTGACGTAAACCTCACGGGATATGCAGGAAAACAACGGGGTATCTCTGCCAATGTAGGACTTAACTGGGCATTCTAAAAAAAAGGAATGAAGATAAAAATATCGTGCATGTCTTGCGGCTACAAGACATGCACGATATTTTCTTTTGGGGGATTCTGCTTGCTGGCAAAAGCGCAGGAAATCGTTATTGTACTTCCTCGATGGAAGGTTTTTTGCCTTCTTCGATACATTCCTTTGTGATGATGACTTTGCGGGCATTGTCGGAACGTGGGATATCGAACATGACATCGAGCATGGTGTCCTCGATAATGCCTTTGAGGGAACGCGCTCCCGTTTTGCGTTCGATTGCTTTCTTTGCAACGGCAAGGAGGGCATCCTTTTGGAATTCGAGGGTCACGTTGTCCATTGAGAGCAGTTTTTCGTACTGCTTGATGGGGGCATTTTTTGGCTCTGTCAGAATACGGAGAAGAGCATTCTCGTCCAAGGTCTCCAAGGTGCAGATGATGGGAAGGCGGCCGATGATCTCGGGGATAATGCCGTATTCCATCAGATCTTCGGGACGAACATTGCAGATGAGCTCATCGAATTTTGGTTTTTCGTCCTTGCTCTGTACCTCTGCGCCAAAGCCGATGCAGCTATCGGAATCCTGAAGCCTCTTTGCAATGACCTTGTCAATGCCGACAAAGGCACCGCCGACGATGAAGAGGATATTCGTGGTATCTACCTTGATGGTAGGTGCTTCGGGGTGCTTGCGCTGCCCTCGTGCCGTAAACTCTACGACACTGCCCTCCAGCATTTTGAGGAGTGCCTGCTGTACGCCTTCGTGTCCCGGATCTGCCGTGATGGAGTTGTTGGCACCGGATTTTCTGGCGATCTTGTCGAATTCGTCCAGATAGATGATGCCGTGCTCTGCCTTTTCGATGTTCTTGTCTGCCGCATAGTAAAGATTGCGGACAGCAACCTCTACGTCAGCACCGACAAAGCCTGCTTCTGTGAGGCTGGAGGCATCCGTGACGGCAAACGGGATGTCGAGAAGCTTGGAAAGGTGGGAGAGAAGCGCGGTTTTTCCGCAGCCGGAAGGCCCAAGCATGATGACGTTGGATTTTTCAATCTCCGTACCCTCTGCATTTTCGTACCCGTACTTCATGCGCTTGTAATGGTTGTATACGGCAACGGCGAGGATCTTCTTTGCTCGGTCTTGGTTGATAATGTATTGATCAAGGTAGTCCTTGATGATGTGCGGTTTGCTTTTTGAGAGGATATCATTGAGCTGGTTTGCGAAATCCTTGGTTTCGCTGGTTGCCTCGCTTGCGTCATGTTCTTCGATGAAGCGGTAGATCTCCTTGATGCAGTTCTTGCAGATCGCAAATCCTGTGTGCGGATCGTAAATTGGCATATCATACTGATCATGCACCTTGATGATGCGCTTGCAAAAGCTGCATTGGTGCTGAAGGGGTTCCTTGGATGGCATTTTTATCTCTCCTTTGATAGATGTAACTTTATATATTATCCCTTATCGGGAAAGGTTTTTCAAGCAGAAACTTTTACGAATTGGAGGCAAGAGGCTTTATAGAGATACCTGCAAAAGAACTTTTGTGGTAAAATAATATAGGATAAAATTATGAAAGGAGCGTTTTTTATGAAGAAAGGGAAATGGTGTGCTGTGCTTGCAGCGGCAGCTATGCTGCTTGGTGCGAATATGCCTGTTTCGCAGGCGATGAGTCGTGCGGAGATCGCGCAGGTGCATGTGCAAAAGGACGGCTCGGATTTTCGGTATTGGGCGGAGGGTTCCAAACCGATGGCGAAATTGATGGAGTATGTTCAGGAGGCGGTGGATCCAAACAGCGGGAATTTTATTCCTGTGGAGGACAGGATCGCAGCCTTTGATATGGACGGAACGCTGCTCAGTGAGACAACGCCGTACTATTTTGAATGGATGGTCTACTTAGACCGCATTTACAGGGATCCCTCTTATCAGCCAACAGAGGAGATCTTGAAAACGGCGGAGATCGTGAAGGAGGCAATTGACAATCGAGCGGTAACGCCTGAAATTGATGCGATGGAAACGAGGGACAAGGCAATCGTTCTTGCCGGCTTGGGGGATGAGGAATTTCGTGCAGTCGTGCAGAGGACGATGGACAGGCCGGCAGACGGCATGGAGAATCTGAAGCGTGGCGAGGCATTGTACCTGCCGATGGTGGAGGTGCTGTCCTACCTTCGTGCGAATGATTTTACGATATATGTGGTATCGGGAGGCTGCCGCCAGATCGTTCGTGCGGTCGCATGGGATGCACTGCCGCAGATCTATCCGAATCATATCATTGGAGCGGATGTTTCCTTGAAGGCCCTGCATCAGGGGGATGTACCTGTGGAAAAATATCGTTTCCAAAGGAACATAGACGAAATTGTGACGACAGGAGAGATTTTGGAACGTACAGAAGGCTGTCAAAAGGCAATCAAAATGGCACGGGAAATTGGGAAGCATCCTGTCCTGTCTTTTGGAAACAGCATGGGCGATACCTCGATGCATGAATATACGCTTTCCAACAGGAAATATCGTACATTGGCGTTTTCTCTTTGCTGTGATGATGTTGAGCGTGAATATGGAAATCTGGAAAAGGCAGAGGCAATGAAGAAAACTTGTGAGGAACGCGGCTGGATTCCTGTTTCCATGCATGGCGATTGGAAAACCATTTATGGTGATGATGTCAAGAAGGTGCCGGCGGCAGATAAAAATTGAAGCAGGATTCCTTGCATGGCTGTTTTTGCTGTGCTATAATAGCTTCGTATCGGACGTAGTGACGTCTGGTTCCAAGTCTTTTGACTGGTCTTGCCCCCGTTGGCGGTGAGCTAGGTCTAAACCAAGGAGGCGCAGAGTTTCCTTGTATCAATTCCATGCAGTATTTGCTGATTTGGGGGAAAGAGAGGTGTATAGGTATGAAGCAGGGGATTCATCCGGAATTCTTTGAAGCTACGGTAACTTGCGGCTGCGGCAACACGTTCAAGACGGGTTCCACGAAGCAGGAGCTTCGTGTTGATGTTTGCTCCAAGTGCCATCCGATCTTTACGGGTCGTCAGCGTGACGTTCAGGCAGGCGGTCGCATCGAGAAGTTCAACAAGCGTTATAAGAAGTGAGATTAAGCGAAATGCCAAGGCTGTCACGCAGGGTTTCTGTGGGGCAGCTTTGTTTTTTTGATAGCTTGGGAGGTGATAGGGTGCTTGGCAGGAGAATTTTTTCGTTTTTGCTGGTCGTTTTGATGTTAGGAATTATTCATTTTGTTTATACTTTTCGGGAAGAAAAAACGAATGATTACATGCTTTATGCAGAAGCGAATGCGGAGGGGACACCGACCGTGATGGCGGCGCACTATTTTTCTGAGCTGGTAAAGGAACGTACCGATGGCAGGCTTCAGATCCTTGTTTATGCAGACGGCAGACTGGGGTCGGAACGGACGGTTGTGGAGCTTGTTCAATCGGGCTGCGTAGATTTTGCCCGTGTCAGCGCTGCGGAGTTTTCTGCAGAGTC
>JAZLHW010000071.1:0-3188 GCA_045617105.1 Selenomonadaceae bacterium
GACCGCTTGGCCTCCGACTTGTACAGAATGCGGCTGGTTTCAGACAGCGGAATCTCCATTAGAAATTTCGGAAACACCATAAAAGATGGCAGTTCGCTGTCAGAACAGTAATAATTTGTGTTGAGCGTATCGCTCATAGAATCACCTCATTGTCTGCGACTCCGCAATCGTCAGACGGTTTTCAGCTGATGGGTGTATTTTACATCACAGGCGCATTTCTGTCGTGGACGGCAAACTGACAGCAAACAGACGGTTTTCCCCCACTGAACAAAACGTAAGGACAGTTTTACACTTCCGTAACACTTTATGTACATCATCTGACAGGATTCTCCGTCAAAAATGGTCTAAAATATAGTTGATTATCATTTTTGGAGGTGGATTTCATCGAACGTTTTGATGCAGGCACCGTCCTCAACCGAATGTTCAGTGGTGTTTCTGCCGGACTCCCCCTGAGCCGAGGTGCGTTTCTGGAAAAGCTGTTTTATGGTTTTGTAGAGCAGGAGGATTGCAGTGTTGACCTGTGCGACAGCTCCCTTGTTGGCCGCTGGTTCAACGGGCAGGCTCCGTTAAGCCCTAAAATTATCGAGTTTTATTTACAAAAGGGTGCCGCATGGCTGGCAGATGACATTCAGGATTTTGTTCTGCCCCTGTTCCCTGACCGCTTCGCCGTGTTGGACTCTCTTCGTGACCTTCTGGTTCAGGATTCCACCGTTTCTGAGCAGAAAAAACAGGAACTGCTCAAGGGCAGTTCCTGCGAATCTGCGGCAGAAAGCGCTCGGTTTCTGGCTGAATTGTTCCTCTTTACGGTTCAGCGCCCCTTTGTGAAGAAGTCTCCGAGCCGGAAGCAGCTCAAAAACGGCGGAGACTGCTCCCCTGCCCTGCGTGAATTTGTGTTCGGCGGAGAGGTTCCCTCTCCCTGCAAATGGTTCTGCGGACGGGAGCAGGATTTGGAGCATCTTTCCGAACTTTTGGAGAGGGAAAGCAAGGTGTTTCTTACCGGTATCCCCGGAATCGGAAAGAGTGAGCTTGCAAAAGCCTTTGCGTCGGCGCACAGGTCGGAGTACACCAACATCCTCTATCTGCCCTGTGCTGAAACACTTCGGGAGGCAATCACCGACCTGGACATGGCGGATGACCGTCCTGATGAGGAGGAAGGCAAGCGCTTCAAGCGGCATCACCGCCTTTTGAAAACGCTGAAAGAAGATACGCTGCTGATTTTTGACAATTACAACGAATTGGAGGACGATTTTCTGGAAGAAGTCATTCAATACCGCTGTCAGGTCCTGTTTACTACCCGAAACCGCCACTCGGAGGAAGCTGAGCTTGAGGTAACAGAAATTACGGATGAATCGGCACTTCTCCACCTGTTCAGAACCTTTTGTGAGGAAGCGGACGAGAAAACCATCCTCGCCATCATCCATGCCGTCCATTCTCACACGTTTCTGGTGGAACTGGCGGCAAGGCTTCTGCGTCAGGGCATGATGTCCCCGGACGAACTTCTGAACCATCTGAGCGAGGAGGGCGCAGGAATGACCGCAGAGGAATACATCATCGCCACCAAAGCCAAACGAAGACGGAAACGTACTTATCGGGAGCATATCCGGCGATTGTTTGAGCTCTACGCTCTCTTTGCGCCGGAACAGGAGTTCTTGCGCTGTCTATCTCTCGCTCCACCTGCGGGCGTCAATGCCCGGGTATTCTCCCGACTAATGGGCAGAACAAACCTCAATTCTGCTAACACACTGGTGGATATGGGACTGCTCCAACGGCAGGAATGTCACAAAATCCTGCTTCATCCGCTGATTCTGGAGGTAGTCCTGGCAGATTTGAAGCCCTCTGTCCGAAACTGCGGTGCACTGCTGACCCAGATCCATTTCTTGATGCTCCATCATGGTGCAGACCTTGAGCATACATCCCTGCTGTGTGCCATCATTGAGCGCACCATTGAACTGGCTCAGAAGGATGACGATGCGTTCTATCTCAGCTTTTTGGAGGACTGCTTCACCGGTTTTACTGACTATCCCTGCCGGGGCACACTGCTGCTGATTCAGGACACGCTGCGTCAGCTGTTGGAGGATTCCACGCTGGGAAGCTCCCGAAATCGTGCGCTTTTGCTGGAAAATGAGGCTTTTCTGAGCAAAACAAAAAAGCGCTCCCTTGCGTTGCACAAGGAAGCACTGGAAGTTTTGGAGATTGAGGATAAGGCATCGGCGCAGCTTGCCTCCAACATCCACTCTAACCTGAGTCTGGAGTATCAGCGGCAGGAAATGTTGGAAGCCGCATTGCGGGAATGCGAGGCAGGCATTGAGATTCTGCGGAATTACGAACTGATTGGCGGGCATGACTCGCTGGTGCAGCTTTGGAGCTTTGCACTGCTGTGTTTGAACAGCGGAGAAGCCAGCAAGGGAGTGACGATTCTGGAGCAGTTATGCATTCTCTATGAGCAAAACGGTCTGGAAATGTGCAGTGATTATGCAGCGATTCAGCAGTATCTGGCAGTGGCATATTCGCAGATGGGAAATGCAGAGCGGACGATGGAGTGCTGCCGGAGGGCGTGGACGATTTTTCAGCGTGTGTGGAGCGGAGAGCCGGAGCTGTTGGGGAGGAAGCAGCGGGAACTGATTGGATTGATTTCGGGGAAGGTGGCTAGTGCCCAAATTACAAAAATACAAAATCTGAAATGATGTGTTTTGCAGGCTTGATCGGAATCCACACCCAACAGCCAACTGGCGTTTACAACCTGTTTACAACTCGATGAACACTTGATTACATTTTCGTGCTATACCATCCCACAGAAAGAGGTGTTTTATGGCACGAAACAGAATTCTTGTGGTTGAAGATGAACCCGTCATCTCCAGCGTCATCGTCAAAAACCTGACTGCCACCGGATATGCTGCCAAAGCAGGTGATGGATAGCGTTCGATAGGGTTCAAGAGGTCTTGATTTTGCTGTCAGCTTTTCATGAATATTGTAGTTCAATGAACTCCGCTTCCTTTCAGCCTTATTTTTTACCGTAGATTTCCCCGGCACAATCATTACTGGGTTACCATATCAAATTGCACTTTTGATTTATTCAAAGCCGCAATATATCGCACAGATTTATTTATTGGGCATATGAATGAATCTATTGCAAGCAATCATAAATCGGCCTATAATGAAAGCGGAAGAAAGAAGAAGTGACACCAGAT
>JAZLHW010000072.1:0-6420 GCA_045617105.1 Selenomonadaceae bacterium
GGAGGAAAAATGCTTATGGCATTTTCTTGAACAATGGCGTTATAACGAAGCTAAGATGTCCCCTTCTTCAACAGCTTGCTGTAAGTGGGGGAAGTCAAATTTTAACAAGCGGCGAGCATATCTCCCGCTTCGTTGAAACGCTGTAATTCCGTATTTCCGAAAGGAGGGTTTTTATGAAAAATGTTCGTGAGCGTACCGAGGAAATGGAATATCGCTTGCTTTCCCCGTATGCGGCGAAGAGCAGGGAAGCAAGCCGAAATTTGCCTATGACAGAATGTGATTTCCGGACAAAATTCCAGCGGGATCGAGATAGAATCTTGCATTCCAAATCTTTTCGGCGGCTGAAGCACAAGACACAAGTATATATCGTGGCGGGGGATCACTATCGCACACGAATGACGCATAGTTTAGAGGTCGCCCAGATTTCTCGCACGATCGCTCGAGGGCTTAGGCTGAATGAGGATCTGGTAGAAGCGATTGCACTCGGTCATGATGTTGGGCATACTCCCTTTGGACATGCAGGAGAGTTCGCTATGGATCAGCTGCTGAAGGAGATCGATGACGGCAGGCAGGGGCTTCACTTTCGGCACAATGAGCAGAGCAAACGAATTGTGGAATATTTGGAAAAAGATGGAAACGGATTAAATTTAACGCAGGAGACGATGGACGGTATCTTAAATCATTCGGGGAAGGACATTCCACGCACATTGGAAGGCCGGATCGTCCGAATTGCAGACAGGATTGCCTATCTTTGCCATGACTACGATGACAGCCTTCGGGCAGGGCTTTTGAAGAAGGGAGAGCTTCCGCAGGAGGTAAGAGAGTTGTTTACGGAGGATACTTCCCACATGATTACGGGCATGGTGTCGGATATTATTTTGAATTCCACAGAAAAAGAGGACATCATCATGTCGGAACCCGTTAAGAAGACAATGGATACTTTTCGGCAGTTTATGTTTGAAAAAATATATCATTCCAAGCAGCTGGAGCATGAAAGGGAGCAGGCATCCTTTGTGCTGACGCAGCTGTATCATTATTTCATGCATCATATAGAAAGGCTTCCTTTGGAGTTTGCCCAAAGGGAAGAACGATGGGGAAGAATTCAGACAGTTGCAGATTATGTGGCAGGACTTACGGACAGCTATGCAGTAGAACTTTTTAATCAAATTTTTATGCCGCCGGTTGGAAAATATTCAAAGAAATAAAAAAGTACTTGACAAAAAATTTTCTTTGGAAAAGGAATTTTAGGTTTTGCAAGGAATATATTAAGTGAAGGAGCATAAAGGCTGTATAAAAAATTTTTTTATACAGCAGGATTTTAGGGATTTGCAGCGAATATGGAAAAATGGCTCTCGTTTGATTTTTGGTTGGTAAGGGTGAAACAGTTATGCGAAGTGTCGATATGGACGAGTTTGTGGAGCGTGTGCGTTCGCAGTCGGATATTATGGCAGTCGTGTCCAATTATGTTCCCTTGAAGAAAAAGGGAAATCGCTATTGGGGCTGTTGTCCTTTTCATCATGAAAACACGCCATCATTTTCCGTGGTTCCGGATAAGGGTTTTTTTTATTGCTTCGGATGTCATGCAGGCGGGAATGTGTTTAAGTTTATTTCACTTGTTGAAAATGTTTCGTATTTTGAAGCCATCAAGCTTCAGGCAGAGAAGCTGAACATTCCAGTGCCGGAACGGAAAAAATCTTCGCAGGAAATCGAAAGAGAACGCAGGCTGTCAAATCTCCGCAGAGTAAATGAAATGGCAAGGGACTTTTTCCATAATTGCCTTACCCTTACGAAGTATGGGGAGAATGGAAGAAAGTATCTTTTAAGCCGCGGCATTTCCTTGGAAACGATCAAAGAATTTCAGTTAGGATTTGCTCCCGATGCATGGGATAAGCTGCTGGATGCGTTTTTGAAGCGTGGGGTACAGGAAACTTACCTGCTGGAATGCGGGTTGGTGCTTGAGCGAAAAGAGTCTCGTGGTTTTTATGACAAGTTTCGCAACCGCATCATGATTCCAATCGCTGATGAAAGAGGCAGGGTGGTTGGCTTTGGCGGGCGTGTGCTGGATCAAGGGAAACCCAAGTACCTGAACACGCAGGAAACGATTCTTTTTAACAAGCGCCGGATATTGTTTGGCTTGGATCGTTCGCATCAAAGCATTAAGCAGCTGGGATATGCAATCGTCGTAGAAGGGTATATGGATGCGATTTCTCTCTTTGATGCCGGCATTAAAAATGTTGTGGCATCTTTGGGAACTGCTTTTACAGCAGAGCACTTCCGTTTGCTTCATCGTTATGCACCTGAGATTTATTTTTGTTATGATAATGACGAAGCTGGTCAGGCTGCTATGGTGCGGGCTATCTCTCTTATTGGGGATATGGATGCGAGGATACGGGTCATTGTTGTTCCAGACGGCAAGGATCCAGATGAATTTGTACGAAAGCACGGTGCAGCTGCCTTTAGAGAGTTGGTTTTACATGCATTGTCGTTGGTTGAATACCGAATGCAGTATGTTTTGGGACGTACAAGGCATGACAGCTTGGAGGGAAAGCTGGAAGCTGTTCGGCAGATGATACCTGTTTTAGCTGGTTTGAAAGGCGTGGAACGTACAGAGTATGTGAGAATGACGGCAGCAAGATTGATGATTGACGAAGGCATCGTCAAAGAAGCTCTGGCAAATCATCAAGGATATGCTGTAAGGTCCGATTATTCGAGACCGACAGTTCCTGTCCGTGCCGCAGTTCGGCAGAAGGATAATGGGCTTTTAAAGGCAGGACGAACGATATTGCGCACAGCATGGCAGGATCCTTCTGTATTGCTGCATGTTCAGGCACTGCTTCCGTTGGAGGGGATTGCTGATACTGTCCAGCAGGAGATCCTTCGGTGCATGGCAGAGGAATGGAAGAATGGAAGGCAGCTGAATGATATTTTGGCAGAGGAGCTTCTTACGGAGGAAGCGGCCCGTGAGCTTTCTATGGCGTTGGTGGAGACCGGTGATGAGCGGGAAGAAGCAGCGGCATATCAGGATTCGCTGCGTATGCTTCGCCGAGCCTATCTAAAAGGATTGCTGCAGCGTCATGCACAGGCAGCCGAAGAATTTTTAAATGCAGGAAATGATGCTTACCGCAAGGAATTGGAAGAAATAAAGAGAATTAGAAAAGAAATGGATGATTTGTAAGTTGGATATGTTGTTTGTTTTTTGTATTTTCAAGGACACTGGTATGAGGGGGCGGAAGAATGGCTGAAGTAAAGGGGATTCTTGTTGCAAATGGCAAGAGCCGCAGTACTGAATTCGTAGAGAACCTCCTGAAAAAGGGCAGCAAGAATGGTGGGACGCTGACTTATGGCGAGCTTGTAGAAGCGTTGCAGGACAAGGATATCTCGGCGGATGACATGGATGATATGTATGATGTCTTCAGCAAGAGGGGCATCGAGATTATAGATGATTCCAATACGGAACAAGTGGATGATGACATAGACAAGGAAATTGATGAGGAAGAGGTAGAGTTAGACCTCAGTGTTCCTGAAGGTGTCAGTATTGATGATCCGGTCCGTATGTACTTGAAGGAAATTGGCCGTGTGCCGCTTTTGTCAGCAGAGGAAGAGGTTGCGTTGGCAAAGCGCATGGAAAATGGCGATGAGGAAGCGCAGAAACGACTGGCAGAGGCGAACCTCCGCTTGGTAGTGAGTATCGCAAAACGTTATGTCGGGCGCGGCATGCTGTTTTTGGATCTGATTCAAGAGGGCAATCTTGGATTGATCAAGGCAGTAGAAAAGTTCGATTACAATAAGGGATATAAATTCAGTACTTATGCAACTTGGTGGATCCGTCAGGCCATTACGCGTGCCATTGCCGATCAGGCGAGGACTATCCGTATTCCAGTGCATATGGTTGAAACGATCAACAAGCTGATAAGGGTGTCGAGACAGCTCCTCCAGCAGCTTGGCCGTGAGCCGTTGCCGGAGGAAATAGGGAAGGCAATGGGGATTCAGGTCGAGCGGGTACGCGAGATCATGAAGATTGCGCAAGAGCCGGTGTCTTTGGAGACGCCTATTGGCGAGGAAGAGGATTCTCATTTGGGAGATTTCATTGAGGATCAGGATGCACCGGCACCGGCAGACGCCGCTTCCTTCTTGCTTCTGAAGGAGCAGCTGGAAGAGGTTTTAGGTACTCTGACTGAGCGTGAGCAGAATGTGCTTCGTTTGCGGTTTGGACTGGATGATGGCAGGGCTCGCACGTTGGAAGAGGTTGGCCAGAATTTTGGAGTCACGCGTGAGCGTATCCGTCAGATTGAAGCGAAGGCTCTGCGGAAACTAAGACATCCCAGCCGCAGCCGTAAGCTGAAGGATTTTTTGGATTGATAACTGGATATCGCAATAAACAGTATGGGATAGGTTTCCATACTGTTTGTTTTTTTTGGAGCTGCTTCATAGGAGTACTGTTAAGGAAAATTCTTATCGGTTCATTTGTATATCAAGGGGGCGATGAATCCTTCTTGTTTTTAGTCTTGAAATTGAATGAAACTTATGGTATATTTAGATGGTGTTAGACGGTCCTCTGGACAGACCATAGATGTTTGCCACGAACGTTGTTGAGGAGGAAGTATATATTATGAACATTATCGAAGTATTGGAAAAAGAGCAGCTCCGCTCTGACATTCCTGAGTTTGCACCAGGTTCTACGGTTCGCGTACATGCGAAGATCGTTGAGGGCAACCGTGAGCGTATTCAGGTATTTGAGGGTGTTGTTATCGGCCGTCAGGGAGTGGGCGTAAGGGAGACTTTCACGGTTCGCCGCATTTCTTATGGCATTGGTGTGGAGCGTACTTTCCCTGTGCATTCTCCGCGTATTGCGAAGATTGAGGTTAAGTCGCACGGTAAGGTTCGTCGTGCAAAGCTTTATTATCTGCGGAAGCTTACTGGTAAGGCTGCTCGTATCAAGGAAAAGCGCTAATTGGATGTGTGGTAGGGACTGCGATGCAGTCCCTATTTTTCTTGTGTTTTAGGAGGATGTATGAGCTCTTTAGGTGAGGAAGCAAAAGACTGGGTCATATCCATTTTGATAGCTGTTGTGCTGGCTTTTTTTATTCGGCATTTCATTGTGGAATTGTACATAGTGGACGGGCCTTCTATGCGTCCTACTTTGCAATCGGGACAGCGTTTAATCGTCAATAAGTTTCTTTATAGATTTCGTGTGCCGGAAAAAAATGAAATATTGGTTTTTCAGTATCCGAGAGATCCAAGCAGGGATTTTATCAAGCGTGTTATTGCAACTCCCGGAGACAGCATAGAAATTCGTAATGGGCGTGTGTTTGTCAATGACCAGCTTTTGAATGAGCCATATATTTTAGAAAAAACACGCAGTGAGTATCCAAAGGCTGTAGTGCCGAAGGGGACGGTATTCGTCATGGGGGATAATCGGAATAATTCAGAGGACAGCCGTTATACAGATGTCGGTTTTGTTCCGTATGATTTGATAAGAGGAAAGGCTATGCTGGTCTTTTGGCCGCTCAGTGCATTAAAGACATTGAACTAGAGTTGAGGTTTCATGAAAGGAGACAACATGACAGAATTGGAAAAGGAGATCAAGGATTGGGCAGTCTCGATCGTTGTTGCCCTTGTACTGGCTTTTTTTATTCGCACCTTTATTGTAGAACCTTATTTAGTAGATGGGCCGTCCATGCGCCCTACCTTGGAAAATGGGGAACGTTTGTTAGTGAATCGTTTTATTTACCGTGTTCGTGCGCCTGAGAAAAATGAGATTATTGTATTTGCTTATCCGAAGGATCCGAGCAGGGACTTTATCAAGCGTGTCATAGCAACGCCGGGAGATACGATTGAGATTCAGGATACAAAGGTATTTGTGAATGACGAGCTTTTGGATGAGCCGTATATTTTAGAAAAGACGCATACGGTTTATCCTAAAATGGTAGTTCCCGCAGGAACGGTTTTTGTTATGGGGGACAACAGGAACAATTCGGCAGACAGTCGTTTGGCCAGTGTAGGATTTGTTCCGTACGATTTATTGAAAGGAAAGGCTATGCTGGTCTTTTGGCCGTTTGATCAGTTCAAATCCTTGGATTGATGAGAAAAAGTATGGAGTTAGATTTCTGTTGCCTGTATCCTCCCTATCTATACTTGTATGGAAATTATGCTTTAGGGGTGAAATGAATGGGAGAAGCTTGGGATTCCCGCACGAAGGCTCTTTTGGGGGATACGGCGGTGCGGCGATTGCAGGAGAGTACTGTGGCAGTTTTTGGAATCGGAGGCGTTGGTTCTTTTGCGGCAGAGGCGTTGGCAAGGGCTGGCGTGGGGCATTTGGTTTTGATTGACAGTGATTGCATTGCGGATTCCAATCGCAATCGGCAGATCCATGCATTGGTATCGACGGTTGGGCGGAAAAAAACAGAGGTTATGCGTGAA
>JAZLHW010000073.1:0-2548 GCA_045617105.1 Selenomonadaceae bacterium
TCCTGTTCACTGATTTGAGTAACACTGCGTTCATAGGCAAGCTGCTTTTCCACCTCACGCTTGATGATTTCAGCAAATGCGTTCTTCTTGCTCATGCGCCTGTACTCCCAAATCCATTCTCGCCACGTTCTGTAGCTTCAAGGTTCTCCACAGTCTCCGGTTCCTCAAGCAGACAGGGAACAATGACCAGCTGTGCGATGCGGTCTCCACGCTTGATTCTCAGCGGCTCCACACCATGGTTGAACATGAATACTTTCAGCGAGCCGGTGTAACCGCTGTCGATCAGACCGTCCACCATAATTCCCTTGGCAAGATGGGAGGAGCGTGTCTTAACCATGCCGCACCATCCCTGCGGAATCTCCACAGCAACATGAGTCTCTACAGCTGCAAACCAGTTGACCTCGCAGTCCTCGCTTGCGTACAGATCCAAGCCACCGTCATAGGTATGCGCTCTTGTGGGTACAATTCCCTTGCGTCTAACAACAACTTTCATTTTTCTATCTCCTTCACTATTACTTTTATGTAGTCTTTATCATGAAAATAATGCTCAATGCCCTTCACATGCGCCCTTGTGTCATTGATGATCAGTCTGCCGGTCATGGCGTCCTCGATCATTTTTGCCATGTAAGCATGGTTTGAGCAGTCAAGTCGGTCGTTCCAAAGGAACGTGATAACAACAGGCTTTGCAAAAGGCTTCCTGCGGCACTGTGCGTAGTCCATCGCATCCCTTGTCATCAGGTGCCAGAAGTCTGCGTCACGCTTGCGTTTGCTCCAGTGTTTCCCGGAGTATAGGCTGTTAAGCCCATACTCCCGGTTCCATGCTTTTTTCCCTGTGGCTGAAGTGGGATACATAATCTTGAATGTTTCGGTCATCAGTCATCATCCTCATGCTTTTTGTCCAGTGCTGCACATATCTCACAGCGGTAGTAACCATCTGATGTGCAGAAGATCTCCATTTGCATCTGGAAATCCTTTTGATAGGCATAGAAGCTGGACAACATGCTTCCCGGTATCAATCCCTCGCATATGATTCGGTTCTTTCCGTTATCGGAAGAATAATATGGGCATTTCACATGCACCTGTGCATAAGAACCGCTCGGCATACTATCCCTCCTTTAACGGTTTTTTGATGTCATTTGGGTCAATCGTCACTCCCATCGACTTCGCAGTGTTCCAGTATTGAACGGCTAAGTCCCTGCTTCCCCGGTCAAGAGCTGCGTTGATAAGCTTCACAAAGTCGATAGGACAGCTATCAGATGATTTATCATCTAATCTTTTCTTATCTTGTCTTATCTCTTCTACTCTATTCTTATCTAAGGGGCTAACGTTAGCATCACAGTTAGTATCACAGTTAGCCTCACTGTTAACCTTACTGTTAGTTTCAATGAGTGCTTTTTGTGCTGCCCTGCGCTCTCGCATAAGGTTTTTCTGATATTCACGCTTCTTTTCCAGTGCATCCAAGCTCTGATGCTTTTCCCAATTCGGAAGAACCACAGTGTCGTTGATGATTTCTATCATCCCGAATTTCTCGAAGGTATCCAAAGCCAAGCGAATCGTGTTTATCGGTCTGTGAAAAACAGTGGCGAACATCTCGTCATTGTAGGGAACCTTGCCTACCCGGAAGATTCCCTTGTTGTTCTTCTTTCCTGCCAAGCACAGCAGCTTCAGCCATATAACGAGCAGCGAGTCTGCATCGGGCATCGCTTCAATAAGGATAATCTTGTCATCGTCAAACAGGTCCGTAACGATCTTTATCCATTGCGCTTCAGCCATCTCTACTGTCCTCCTGCAGGAAGTACCGCTTCCACCTTGTCGGGTCTCCGTATCGGTTCTTCCCGGTCTCCCACAGGCAAACAACATTGAAGCCAAGCTCCTTTAAGTCCGTCACTCTGCTTGCCAGCCGCTGTATGCCGTACAGGTCCTGCGCTTCCTTGGCTGTTATGCCGTGATTGGTTTTAAGATGCTCAAGCACTAAGTCTATCTGCTTCATGCTCCACCTCAGAAGGGCAATCCTTCTTCATCCTCCGGTCTTGCTTCCTCGAAATGAACCGGAGCCGCTTCCTTGACTTCCGATGATGCTTTTTTGGATTCTCCAAAGTAAACATTGTCGCAGACTATCTCTGCGGAGCTGCGCTTGTTGCCGTCCTTGTCATCATAGGAATTGATGTTAAGCCGTCCGCTGATGATGATCATTGAGCCTTTGTCAAAATACTTGCTGATGAATTCTGCGGTTCCTCGCCATGCGGTGCAGTTGAAGAAGTCTGTTTTCTTCTCCTCGCCCGAAGTGAAATCCCTGTCGCAAGCGATAGAGAACGAGCAGACCGATACGCCGCTCTGTGTTTTCTTCAGCTCAGGGGGG
The DNA here is from genome assembly GCA_045617105.1 of Selenomonadaceae bacterium. Lineage (GTDB taxonomy): Bacteria > Bacillota > Negativicutes > Selenomonadales > Selenomonadaceae > CALELM01. Next base: position 2,360 of record JAZLHW010000073.1, read on the forward strand.
CGTGTGAAACGCCCCATAACAGTAATGTGATTAAGCATTGGTTACCTCCCCGGTCTCCGAATCGATAATGATGTCTGCTGCAGGTGCTTCCTCGTTGACTTCCTGCTCGGGGAATTCTCCCTGCATAACTGCCTGTGCCATCTGTACGGTGGCTGCGTCTCCGTTCTGATACTGGATGGACATAAGGCC
>JAZLHW010000074.1:0-30789 GCA_045617105.1 Selenomonadaceae bacterium
CCCCGCATACGCGGGGGTGATCCCTGGTCAGTATGGATCTATGCAATTACTTCCGCGTGCGCCCCGCATACGCGGGGGTGATCCTAGAAGATGGCTTTAAGCTCTCTTCTATATTTTTGAAGGAGGAATTAAAATGGATTACACTGTAACTCTTACTCCAAAGTCTTATGTAGAACCAATCACTGAGACGACTGGGTTTGCTGATTGGTATGACAGTACAGATCCAGATAAAAGACTTGGCATAGCTCTAAAAGAAGGAGTGATTGAATGTCAAGCTGGAGATGACGATTATTTCTTGGAGACTGTTCTTGATGAAGCAAGAAGGCTGAATCATGGATATACGTGGATCAAAGAAATAATGGAGACTGAAAGAAAGTCCGGAAATATCCATTATGACATATCTGCTGATGCTGTTGAAAGTCAAGCATTTTTAGAGGATGTCATTGATGCATATAAATTGCATATTAGTATTTTGGATTATGGTTTAGGAAACAAAAACCAGACTCCTATCAGTGAATCTACTATAAAACAGTTAGATGAACTGATAAGCGAAGTGCTTAAGGAGGAGGAAGAATAATGATAGTTCCGTGCGCCCCGCATACGCGGGGGTGATCCCGTTCCGCCGCCTCTGCAGCCGTCATGACTGCCTGCAAAACTTCATTGCCATCCATACTATTACCCCTCCTGTGATAAAAGCCTTTATGGACTCTTTGTTCCAATCAATGTTGATTGTCGTGCAAAGGATGCCAAGCATAAGTGTTGCCATTAAAATATATTTTTTCATTGTTATACCCCTCCATACCATGCTATAATGAAGTTAGTGGAGGGCTTGCGCCCCCTGTCAAAAAGAGTCCCTGAACTACTTGCGTTTGCGGCGTTTGTGTTTCTTGGACTCTTTTTTATGTGGCTTCTTGCTCGATAGGTAAATCGCTAAGGTGCGCCCCGCATACGCGGGGGTAATCCTAAAAAGCAGAATGTTCTTGGAAAGGTGGTGCGTGTCATGTCGTTCAACCCGCAAATGCTCGGTCAAGACCCTGACCCATACGCCGCCTGTCTTTGGGGATATGAGCAGCACCCTCGCTACCATGACTGCGAGAACTGCAAGCGCATCGCAGACAAAACCTGCGAATACGGTATCGGAAAGAAGAACTTGCACGACATCCAGTCCGCCATCGCCGATGGGAAAGCGATGCTTGCCTCCTACCCAAAGCACAATCCTGCAAGATTGCCCTGACCGCCCTCCATGGGCGGTTTTTTTTATTTCTTTCGCGCCGCCTGTTTCATCATCTTGCGCTCGATGTCGATTTCCTCGTTCATCGTTTGCACCCAGGCATAGAAATCGCCGATTGACAGCTCCAGGAAGTAGTCAATCGGCGATTTGCTGTACTTGGCAAGACGGTGCGCCCCGCATACGCGGGGGTGATCCCTGCTCTTGCATCTTCTATCTCCTGCCTTTCTTTCTCATTCATATCATTGTTGTTCTGCTGTCTCTGTGATATAATATTCTCAACAAGATCGTTTGATTTATCGGATGTAGGCCGAACACCCTTGGCATCTCCAACATTTTCAATGTCAGGGCGGGAAACCGTGCCGTTGTTGGAGACGGAAACAGCATCTATGGCCGGGCTGCTATAAATCAAGCGGTCTTTTTTTAATTTCTGTTGCAGAGTGCGCCCCGCATACGCGGGGATGATCCCTGTAACTGTAGCAAAGCAAGCAATCAAAATGAGTGCGGCCCGCATACGCGGGGATGGTCCCAAGAAAATCAAGTTGAAAGCCGACACGGAGGAGTACGCCCCGCATACGCGGGGGTGATTCCGAATGAAGGGGCTGTGAAAAAACATCCCTAGTAAAAGTATAACCACTACGAATCGTTCTACTCCAAAGCAAGCAATCTTGCTACTATTTGTTTCAGATCTTTTGGACACCTGCGATCCAGTGCTGGCTTTTGACAGATTTATGGAGGAAATCGAGCTGGAGAGTACCTCGAAGCTGTGCCGGAGCATGTCACCGGCCGCATCGGATACAACCCAGTCAGGATGCTGAAAGCAGTCCTGTTCGGATTTATGACAAATGGATATACTTCCCTGCGCGAGTTTGAGGACAACTGCAAGGTTAACATTCGTTACATGTATCTCATGAACCACGCAACTCCTTCTTACCGTGCCTTCGGCTATTTCATTAACAACGTTATGAAGCTTTCCATCGAGGAGCTGTTTGCAGACATCAACAAAAAGATAGATGTTTGCTGAACAGGATGTTGATCTCCAACATCTCTACATTGACGGTTTCAAGTTTGAAGCCAATGTCAATAAATACACATGGGTATGGAGAAAGTCCACGGAGAAATCCAGGTATAAGCTGTTTTCCAAGATTACTGCACTGCTCGAAGAAAATACGGTTTCTACCCTACATATCCTGTAGCTGCTGCAGGATATGTATGATTCACACAATAATTACATCTACTGCCAGCGGCATGGCATGGAAAAATACATGAAGTTCCCCATGTTCAAGAAAGAAGCAGAGGACAGGAAGTACCAAGAAAATCCATACAGGGCAGTAAACTTCAAGATTGATGGCTCTGGCACTATGCGATGCCCCAACGGGAAAGCCTTTGTTTTCAAGTATCGCCAGAATGTCCGGGGAAACCAATATGGTCGCCAAGAAGAAGCCTGCCAGTGCGAGGACTGCTCAGGCTGCCCGCATGCTGAAAAATGCAAGAAAACGAAGGCAATCGCACGGTACGGATTAACCATGAACTTACATCAATGCATGAAGAAGTGGTTTCCAACCTAAAAAGTATTCATGGTGCATTGCTGAGAATGAACAGGTCGATTCAAGCAGAGGGTACTTTGGGCATAATGAGATCTGATCGATGGTACAAACGAATGGTGCGGAAAGACATGGAACAGGTCAGGCTGGAGATATTTCTGGTTTATTCATCTTCTGGTATGGAAAGATAGTCGCGTATTGCAGAAATTTCGTTTGCCGTGAAAAGTCCTGCCGGAGATTCCCGTATCATGGTTTCCTGCATGAAGCGATTTTGCTCCGCGGAATCTGCTGTGCGGAGGTGTGTTGGGTCAGAAACGGCACGTGTCAAGGCAATTGTCTTATGTTGTGCGGCTGCATAGCCATTGGTCTTTTTCATGACTTCGATCAAGAGGTCATAGCAGGTGTCGTCCAAGGCAAGGGGCGGCTGTTTTTGAGCAATTTGTTCATGAAGCAGTTTAGAATCCTCTTCCAGTTGGTTTAATCGGACATAGGCAGTCTGAATGTCAATAACATCTTCTTTGAAGGCTTCTAATATTGTGTGATACCACTGCCAGTTTCGGTCAAGCTGAGTGATATCCTTTTGGTAATCAGCATACCATGCGGCAAAAATTTGCTGCTGTTGTTGGAGATGTACTGTTTCTTCTTCTGTCAAGGAAGGGGATTGGTGGCTGGTTGGCGCAAAGCAGTAGGCGACAGCGCCAGCAAGAGCCAGCGTCAAGCAGAAGCAGCCAAAAATCTTGCGGTTTTGAATGTAGTGATAGAGAAGTCCCAAAAGAACCAGAAACACTAGGGACAGGAATAAAATGAAAAAAGTTATCATAGTTTTCTCCTTAAAATATATTGCAGTATCAGGGAATCATAGCGGATAAAGATGAAAATTAACTGAATGGTTCGTACTTGAAAAAGAACTAAAATTTTTCTTGACAGGGATTTTTTTAGTGGTATCATGTTAAGTAAGTTTTATCAAGCATATAGTTGCAAATCATTGATTGGAAATAGTAGCTTTGATGTCTTTTGTTCAGCGAGTTGACGACCGAGGTTTCGGAGGTGGGATGGTCAGCCCTAAGCGCAAGGTGAATGGTTCCATGAGAGTCCACCGAAAGTTTTTGCGAGTAGGCTGGAACGGGAGTCACCGTTATATGGCAAAGGTATCGGAGAAATCCCGTACTGGATAAGGAGCTGTTTTGCAAGGTGGCAACGAATACCATTCGTCCTGCAAGGGACGGATGGTTTATTTTTTCAGCTCGAACAAGGGTGGCACAGCGGAACCATTTCGCCCCTACAGAGAGTTTCTGTGGAGCGGAATGGTTTCTTTTATATTTTTAGATCTAAAAAAGTGCAGATTTATGTAAACAGGTTTATGCAAAAAGGAGAGAGTAATATGCTGCTTAATGGTGTTGATTATGAAACATATTTCAAAAATTATCCGGACGAGAATGGTTATTTTGGCAAGTATGGCGGCTGCTATGTTTCAGATGAGCTGAAGACTGCGATGAAGGAGATTACGGATGCATATTTTACTATCTGCAAGTCTCGTAAATTCATCAATGAGCTTCGCAGAATTCGCAAAGAATTTCAGGGACGTCCAACTCCAATCAGCCATTTGGAAAGATTGTCGAATTCTCTTGGGAATGTTCAGCTTTACTTGAAACGGGAGGATTTGAACCATACAGGGGCACACAAGCTGAATCACTGCATGGGAGAAGCTCTGTTGGCAAAGTATATGGGAAAAAAGAAGATTATTGCTGAAACAGGAGCAGGTTCTCATGGAACGGCGTTGGCAACAGCAGCGGCGTACTTTGGGTTGGAATGTGACATTTTTATGGGTTCTGTAGATATCAAGAAACAAGCTCCCAATGTTGCCCGCATGAAGATCCTTGGCGCAAATGTCATTGAGGTCAAGGAAGGTGCAGCAACTTTGAAGGAGGCTGTAGATGCAGCGTTCCAATATTACAGCGAACATTACAAGGATTGCATTTACTGCATAGGTTCTGTTCTTGGACCTCATCCATTCCCTATGATGGTTCGCGAATTCCAAAAGATCGTTGGTATTGAGGCAAGGGAACAATTCTTGAAAATGACAGGAGAACTTCCTGATGTTGTAACGGCATGTGTTGGAGGCGGCTCGAATGCTGCGGGTTTCTTCTCTGGATTCTTGAACGATCCAGTGGAGATCGTTGGTGTTGAGCCATTAGGACGCGGCAAAAAGCTCGGCGATCATGCGGCAAGTCTTTCTTACGGTTCAGAAGGAATCATGCATGGATTCAACAGTATCATGTTAAAGGATGAGAATGGTGAGCCTGCACCTGTGTATTCGGTAGCCAGCGGACTGGATTATCCTTCTTCTGGTCCGGAACATGCTTTTTTGAATGAGTCTGGCAGAGTAAACTATACGACTGCAGATGATAAAGAGGCTGTGGATGCTTTCTTCAAGCTTTCTCGCTTGGAAGGAATCATTCCTGCATTGGAAAGCAGTCATGCAGTAGCGTATGCTATTAAGCGTGCGAAAGAAATGAAAACAGGCTCTATTTTGATAAACCTATCTGGCCGTGGAGATAAGGATATGGATTATGTGATTGAGCATTATGGTTTTGGAAGATAATTCGCACGATAGCTTGTATGCAGTGTGGATTTTGAGGGAGCAGTTATCGAACCATGATTGAGTTTTGAGTTAGCTGATCTGGAGTTGCTTGTGCCTTTCAGAAAACTCCGTAAAGAAAATTTCTTTGCGGAGTTTTTTTGCAGCAGGATTTTTGATTTTTATGTAGAATATAATATGCTAGGAAATTTAAGGAGGTCTGTGAAATGAAGCTTCTGCCATTTTGCGTAGAGTCTCTTGATCAGTTGGAGGATTGTTTGCAGGAATTTCATGTGCGCTGTCCCAAGAAGTATAAATCTATACTGGCATACGTTTTTTCATCAAATAACGATCCCAAGGATATACGGACTGTTGTAAAAACTATACATGAAAAGGTTCCTCGGGCAAAAGTGGCAGGGTGTACATCCTCTGGTGAAATATTGCATGGTCGCTTGAAGTTGAATACGATTTTGATATCGTTTTTGGTGTTTGACACTGCGGACGTTGAGGTGATGATGTTTGAGTGCCAAAACATGTCTATGGCAGAGTCTGCAACGTATTTTTTGGAGCATATTTCTGGCTTTGAGGATCTGCGGGGCGTGGGGCTTTTGAGTACCATTGAGACCTTGGACCATATCCGTGAATTTACGGATCGCTTGGAGGAGATTCCCAAGCATGTGGTTATCTATGGTGGATCGGCAGATGCTTATGTTCCAGAAAGCAAGGATTCCAAGGAAAAGATTCATGAAGGTTATTCTTGTATTTTTGATGGAGAAAATATTACGGATACCGGATTGATTGCAATCATTTTCCGTGGGAATCAATTAAATATGCATGTGAATTCTTATTTGGGTTGGAAGCCGCTTGGTATGGAATCTGTAATTACGGAGATGCGTGGTTATGCGGATCTTTGTACGTTGAACCATGAACCGGCTGCTGAGACCTATAAAAAGTATTTAGGAATTTCTGCTGGGCCTGACTTCTTTGAAACGATTATTCCATTTCCAATGATTATGGAACGAGATGGAAAGGATATTGCGCGTATCCCAAGCTTTTGTTATGAGGATGGTGTGGTTCGCTTTAGCGGCGATATGGAAGTCGGGGAGAAAGTACGCCTTGGATATGGAGACCCGAATGCGATGCTGTGGGAGGCTCGTGAAAGCCGTCAACGCTTACGGGAGTTTGCTCCGGAGGCAATCTTGCTGTTTTCCTGCATTGCAAGGAGAATGTACTTGCATAATGATGTAAATATTGAATTGCCAAGCTATCAGGAAATTGCACCGACTGCGGGCTTTTATACGCATGGTGAAATGGAAAGATTTCATTCCTACAGCAAGGTGCATCTTTTGAATGGCGCATTGGTTTCTATTGCTTTTCGTGAGGGCGATATTCCTGAGAATCACTGCATAGAGGTGAGTCCGGATATTATACAGAAACAGGAAGTGCAGGATAAGCGGGTTACGCTTGTAAAGGGTTTGGCAAATTTCGTGACAGTCATTTCACAGGAACTTGCAGAAGCCAATGCAGAGCTTAGCAGGCTTGCTGACACGGATCGTCTGACCAAGCTGTTGAATCGTGGTGCAGGAGAAGCAATTTTGAAGGCATCGATACAGAAGCTCAATCGGGAAGGCGGTGAGCTGTCTGTGGTTATGGTAGATTTGGATCATTTTAAGAGAATCAATGATACATTTGGGCATGAAACTGGTGACGTTGTTTTGCAAAAGGTATCGAAGGTTATGCAGGAGCAGGTTCGTGATCGTGATTATGTGGCTCGTTGGGGCGGCGAGGAATTTTTGATCATATTGACGGGATGTCTGCTGGAATCTGCTGTCGGTGTTGCAGAACGTATTCGTTCGTGTTTGGAAAATACGGTAAAATTGGCAGACGGTTCAAGCGTGACAGCAAGCTTCGGAGTTGCAAAAGCAAAACAGGGAGAAAATATGAAAGAACTTTACAAGAAGCTGGACGGACAGTTATATATTGCAAAAGAAAATGGAAGAAATTGCGTTATGGTTGCTGATTGGAAGAAAGCTTCCCCAATGTGATTGAAAGAAAATAGATGTTGAAACTCCTTGAATCCAGAAACTTGCATCAGCAAGTTTCTGGATTCAAGGAGTTGTAAAAAATAAATGTTAGGAGAGTATAGCATGAGAAGTGACATTGTAAAAAAAGGTGCAACTCGTTGTGCACATCGTTCTTTGTTTCATGCCAATGGTTTTGGCCCAGAGGAACTTTCTAAGCCGTTGGTTGGTATATGCAATTCATTCAATGAAATTATTCCAGGGCATATGCATTTGCGTTCCATTGCAGAGGCGGCAAAGCTTGGTGTAGCGGCTGCCGGCGGTACGCCAATTGAATTTCCTGCCATTGGTGTCTGTGATGGTATTGCTATGGGACATACTGGCATGAAATATTCGCTTGCCAGCCGTGAATTGATTGCTGATTCCATTGAAGCGGTTGCTATGGCATCTGGATTTGATGCGTTGATTTTAATTCCTAATTGTGACAAGATCGTGCCAGGTATGATCATGGCAGCAGCTCGTCTCAATATTCCAACGGTTGTGGTGAGCGGCGGTCCTATGCTGGCTGGACGTTTTCATGGGAAGGATATCAGTGTCAGCCAATCTTTTGAGGCAGCAGGTAAATTTGCGGCAGGTAATATGGATGCTGCAGAAATGGCATCACTTGAGGAGCATGCATGTCCTGGGTGCGGTTCTTGTGCTGGTTTGTTTACTGCCAATACGATGAATTCTTTGACAGAAGTTTTAGGAATGGGACTTCCTGGCAATGGGACGATTCCAGCAGCGTATAATGGAGCGCGTATGCTTCTTGCCAAAAAGGCCGGAGCGGTTGTTATGGACCTTTTGAAAAGGAATATTTGCCCGAGAGATATTTTGACGCAGAAGGCTTTTGAAAATGCTATTACAGTGGATATGGGAATTGGCGGGTCTTCCAATACCGTGCTGCACTTGACGGCAATTGCCCATGAGGTTGGTATTGATATTCCTGCACCTCTCTTTGATGAAATTAGTCGTCGTACCCCTTATATCACCAAGCTGAGCCCTGCCGGCAAGCATCATATGCAGGATTTGGATGAGGCTGGCGGCATTACGGCAGTTATGCATGAGCTTTCCAAACTAGGGTTGATCCATCTTGATGCCCTGACCGTTACTGGTACGGTTGGTGAACGTATTCAGAATGCCGAGATTCAGAATACGGAAGTTATTCATACGGTAGAAAATCCATATCGTAAAACAGGCGGCATTGCAATTCTTAAAGGAAATTTGTGTCCTGATTATGCTGTGGTCAAAGCTTCAGCAGTCAGTGAAGATATGCTGGTCTATAAAGGAACGGCACGTTGCTTTAATTCGGAAGAGGAAGGCGTTCAGGCCATTATGGAGGGAAAAATTCATGATGGTGATGTCGTGGTGATTCGTTATGAAGGGCCAAAGGGTGGTCCGGGTATGCAGGAAATGTTGAATCCAACGGCTGTTATTACGGGAATGGGATTAAAGGTTGGATTGATTACAGATGGCCGCTTTAGTGGTGCAAGCCAAGGAGCCTGCATAGGACACGTTTCACCGGAAGCGATGGAAGGAGGTCCTATTGCCTTAATTGAGGATGGAGATATGATTTCTATTGACATCCCGAACCGTAAGCTGGAACTGGAGGTCAGTGATGAAGAACTGGCAAAACGAAAGTCAAATTGGAAACAGCCGGAACCCAAAATTAAGACAGGATATCTTTCTCGCTATGCAAGATTGACAACATCGGCAAGTACAGGTGCCGTGGTGAAATAGTTTTGTTAGGGCATAGCTCAGCATAGCTTCCCACACCTCCATAGGCGGCGGATACCTTATGGAGCAAACAAGCGGCGGGCATACCCCCGGCTTTTTTGAAACGCCTTGAATCCAGAAACTTACGTCAGCAAGTTTCTGGATTCAAGGCGTTATAACGAAGCTAAGATGTCCCCTTCTTCAACAGCTTGCTGTGAGTGGGGGAAGCCAAATTTTAACAAGCGGTGAGCATATCTCCCGCTTCGTTGAAACGCAAATTGGAGGGAAAATGCTTATGGCATTTTCTTGAACAATGGCGTTATAATGGCTTATACGATAGAGTTGGCTTTCTTGACACTGCTTCAAAAAAACATTAAAATATAAGGGTATGGTTATGCCACTATGACAATCGTTATTTTTACGTTTAGGTTATGAAAGAGCAATTAATATAAGGGGGTGAACAGTTATCGAAACGGTATTGGTAGGAATCCTCGCAGTCATCCTTGGGGGTGGCGCTGGATATATTGCGCGCAAGCGTACAGCAGAAGCGCAAATTGGTTCGGCAGAGGAAGAGGCAAAGAGAATTGTGGCTGATGCGGAAGCAAAAGGCGAGAGCAAGAAAAAAGAAGCTATGCTGGAAGCAAAGGAAGACATTCATCGTCTCCGTCAAGAGTTGGATAAGGAAACGAAGGAACGAAGAGCAGAGTTTCAAAGGCAGGAACGCCGCATCATTCAAAAGGAAGAAAATTTAGATCGCAAGCTGGATTCGCTGGAAAAGAAGGAGGATTCTCTTTCAAGAAAGGAAGCAAAGCTTGATCGTACGCAGGCATCGATCGATGAACTGCATGAAAAGCAGAAGATGGAGCTGGAACGTATTTCGGCACTTACTTCGGAAGAAGCAAGAACGATGCTCATGGCAGAGGCAGAAGCGGAGCTGAAACACGAGAAGGCTATTAAAATCAAGGAATATGAGCAGCAGACAAAGGATGAAGCAGACAAGAAGGCAAGAGCCATTCTTTCTCAGGCGATTCAGCGCTGTGCTGCGGATCATGTTGCAGAGACGACAGTGTCTGTTGTTGCGCTGCCCAATGATGAGATGAAAGGCAGAATCATTGGACGTGAAGGACGCAACATACGCACGTTAGAGACTTTAACGGGCATTGATCTTATCATTGATGACACGCCGGAGGCAGTTATACTGTCTGGTTTTGATCCTGTGCGGCGTGAGGTGGCTCGCATAGCACTGGAGAAATTGATAACGGATGGACGCATTCATCCGGCTCGTATCGAGGAAATGGTAGAAAAAGCGCGTCGTGAGGTGGAACAGCGAATTAAGGAAGCTGGAGAGCAGGCTACCTTTGAAACTGGTGTGCATGGTATCCACCCAGAGCTTATCAAGCTTTTAGGGCGATTGCGTTACCGTACAAGCTATGGTCAGAATGTACTGAATCATTCAATTGAGGTTTCGCATTTGGCAGGTGTCATGGCAGCGGAGCTTGGTGTTGACGTTATGTTGGCAAAGCGTGGGGGACTTCTTCATGATGTTGGCAAGGCGATCGATCATGAGGTAGAAGGCCCGCATGTGACGATTGGTGCAGACCTCGCACGGAAGTTTCGTGAGTCGAAGGATGTTATCAATGCGATTGCTGCCCATCATGGAGATGAGGAAGCAACTACTGTAGAGGCAGTGCTGGTTGCTGCGGCAGATGCCGTATCAGCTGCAAGACCAGGGGCTCGCAGAGAAAGCTTGGAGTCTTATCTCAAGAGATTGAAGCGGTTGGAAGAAATTGCAGAGTCTTTTGAGGGCGTAGAGCGGTGCTTTGCTATCCAAGCAGGGCGAGAGATTCGCGTAATGGTTAAGCCTGATAAGGTGGATGATGTAGAGTCCGTTGGACTTGCGCATGATATTGTTAAGAAGATTGAGGAAGAACTGGAATATCCAGGACAAATTAAAGCAACTGTCATTCGAGAAACTCGGGTTGTTGATTACGCAAAATAACGAAGAAAATAACGTCTGTAAGTGGCGGGATTTATGGCAATACAGTGAGAGATAGAAGTATTTTTCACTATTATAGAAAGCTAGAGTGAGGATATTGCGGGTTGTCCGTTGTATCCTCGCTTTTTTTAAGAGAGCGGAGGCTGCGGTTTATGCTGGACTTTTTTAAGAAGAAACCGGAGAGGTCGGAAGGAGTTCATCTTTTAGCATCTATTTTGGTCTGTTTTGCTGAAATATCCACGATATCCTACGAGCCAAAGGACAAGAGCTTGCATATGACTTTTGCATTGCAAAGATCCGTATCGCAGGAAGGCTTTCATGAGTTGACAAGTTTTTTAACGGAAAGTATACATACTTATCAACTCTTGGAGGGAATGGGCGGCGGTTTTGTGGATTTTTCCATGGAGGTTCACGATGAACTTGCATTTTTTCATGTAATAAGGGATTTGGGGACCTTGTCACCAAGAGAGTTGAGGGTGATAACGAGTATCGTTAGGGAACGTTTTGAAGAAACCTTGCTGATTGATTCACATGTGCCCGAACAATTGGATCCAGAATTTGCTGCAGCGCAGGAGGACGCAATGGAGCAGCTTTTTGAGAAGGTACAGACTATGGAACTGCATGGAAGATTGGTTGGTGTGCGTGAAGGAAATCATGTGGTGGTCTATGACCATTGAGGGGGAAGGGTATTGAAGATCATGTTGGTTGGCGATGTTGTCGGACGTCCGGGACGTGATGCATTCCAGAAATATACGCCGAAGCTTCGCCAAGAAAAGAATATTGATGTTGTTGTAGTCAACGGGGAAAATTCCGCAGGAGGAAAGGGCATTACCAGAAAGTCAATGTCTGCGCTTTATCATGCGGGAGCGGATATTATTACTTCCGGAAATCATATTTGGGATAAAAAGGATGTGCTTGAATTTATCGATCAAGAGCCATTTTTGATTCGTCCTGCAAATTATCCAGAGGGGGCACCTGGAAAGGGGTATTGCATTTATCCTTTCAAAGCAAAAAATATTGGTGTCATGAATCTTTCTGGCCGTGCGTTTATGCAGGATATGGATTGCCCCTTTCAAAAGGCAGAAGAAATTCTTAGAGAAATGAAAGAGGAATGTGACATTATCTTACTGGACTTTCATGCGGAAACGACATCTGAAAAGATGGCAATGGGATGGTACTTGGATGGCCGTGTCAATGCAGTGGTTGGAACGCATACGCATATCCAAACAGCAGATGAGCGTATTTTGCCGCAGGGGACAGCATATCTTACAGATCTCGGCATGGTTGGTCCTTGGAATTCTGTTCTTGGCGTGAAGAAAGACATTATTTTAAAGAAGTTTACGACGGCTCTCCCTGTTCGTTTTGAGTTGGAGGAAGGTCCCAATGTATATTCTGCTCTTATTGTGGAGATAGATGACAAAACAAATTCGACTTTAGCGATAGAAAGGATTTTCATTCATGAATAATTTCTGTGAAAAAAGAAGGATTTTCACATATGATGCAGAATATTACAGGTGAGGTATAAGAATAATCATAGTAAAAGAATCGTTATCGCAATATACGTAGCAAGTGATCTAGCAGAGGAATTCAAATTCATGGAGGGATTGTGCTAAACATGGAAATATTGAAGGTATCAGCAAAATCAAATCCAAATTCTGTTGCAGGAGCGTTGGCTGGCGTGTTGCGCGAAAGTGGAAATGTGGAAATGCAGGTGATTGGAGCGGGTGCATTGAATCAGGCGGTGAAAGCAGTTGCTATTGCTCGTGGTTTTGTTGCTCCGCATGGAATTGATCTTATTTGCGTTCCAGCTTTTACGAATATAAAAATTAAGGGGGAAGAGCGTACTGCAATTAAATTGATTGTGGAACCAAGGTAGGTATCGTTTTGAAATAGGAGTGGAAGCAAATGCCAAGTGATTTGCATATGCATACAAATTTTTCTGATGGCAGGATGTCACCAGAGGAGCTTGTGGCAGCGGCAAAGGCTGCGGGGCTGAAGTACATTGCAATTACAGACCATGATACAGTGGACGGTGTGACTCATCTGTATGAAAATGGACTGTATCCATCTTATGGGATCAGGCTTATTCCGGGAATTGAGTTCAGTGCGCGTCATCCAACGCAGGAGATACATATTCTTGGATATAATATTGATATATATCACCGTGATCTGGTGGATAAGCTCAGTGATGTGACAGAGGCGAGATGGACTAGATTTGCAGAAATGATAGAAAGGCTTCAGAAGCTGGGGTATGATATAAAGGAGTCTGAGGTCTTGACTTTGGCGGAGGACAGTCGATCCGTCAGCAGATCGCATGTTGCTCAAATATTGGTAAAAAAAGGGTACTTTTCGACAATTTCGGATGTGTTTTTGTCGTTGCTTGGAAAAGGGAAGGAGGCGTATGTGCCTCATTACAATTTGGAAGTAGAGGAGATCATCTCTTTGGTTCGCTCTGCTGGTGGGACACCAGTTTTAGCACATCCAAAGCTGGTACGAGATGATGATATTGTAGAGAGAATTTGCCAAATGGGAATCCAAGGAATAGAGGTTTTTTATCCGCAGCATGATGCGGAAGATACGAAACGTTATATGGAAATGGCAGATAAGTATCATTTGCTGGTTTCTGGGGGCTCAGATTTTCATGGATATGCGACAAGGATACCAATGGAGCTTGGCTTGTTTACAATAGAGGATCAATGGGCAGAAAAGTTTTATCGCCCCCAAAAGCAGCTGATTTAAAAGGTAAGGGAGTGCCGCAAAATGGATGTTATAGCATTGGTTGGTCCGAGCGGGACTGGAAAAAGCCATCGTGCATTAATGGTGGCAAACAAGAATGAAGCGGATGCGATAATTGATGATGGAATTCTCATCAAGGACGGAAAGATCATAGGGGGACATTCTGCGAAAAAGGAAAAGAGCAAGATCATGGCAGTGCGGCGAGCGATTTTTGTCTTGCCTGGTCATGTGCAGGAGGTTCAGAAGGCGATTGAGGAATCTAAACCGCATCGTATTCTGATTTTGGGAACTTCGGAAAACATGGTACAAAAGATCGCAAAAGCATTGGAGCTGCCAGCAATCGCCAAAATCGTTCATATTGAAGATATTGCCACGCAGGAGGAAATGGAGAAAGCACAGTCTTATCGCTTGAAGCAGGGCAGGCATGTAATTCCTGTGCCGACGATAGAGTTGAAGCCTCATTTTTCTGGATTCCTGATTGACCCGTTGCAGTCCTTCTTTAAGCGTTCTTCTACACAACGGCGGCGTTTGGGTGAAAAATCTATTGTTCGCCCAGTGTTTAGCTATTACGGAAAGCTCATCATAGACGACTCTGCAATCAAATCTATCGTGGAGAAAGTCGTGACGGCTAGAGATTTTGTGAAAAAGATCAGTCATGTCAAGGTGAAGCATCAATGGGAAGGCGATGAAGATCAGGGTGTCGATATATCCTGCGGAATCGTTTTGACCTATGGGAATCATCTGCCGACACTTTTGGCGCAGACGCAGAAGCATGTCCGCGAGGCGGTGGAGTTTATGACGGGTATGGTAGTTCGCGAGGTAAATATTGAAGTCAAGGCACTTTTTGTGAGTACCTGAATTAGTTGGCTGACAGAACATGGAAGGTGTCTGTCAGCTTTTTTTATGGAGGCAGTTCTATGCTACAGGTTTACACGGGGAACGGAAAAGGAAAAACAACAGCGGCGATAGGGCTTGCCATTCGTGCGCTTGGTGCAGGCAAGAGGATCTATATGATGCAGTTTATGAAAAGCCTAGCCTACAGTGAACAAAAAATTTTGCAGGCATTTGCTCCTCAGCTTTGTCTGCGGACTGCGGGGAAGCCATTTTTTATTGCGCAGGAAGGGAGCAATGTGGATGAATTGGCAAAACAATCTTGGGCAAAAAATACAGTGATCTTTCCTCCGGGACATCCTCCCGGAGAATATGTTGAATTGATGGAAAAGGGCTTGCAAACGGCATGGGAAGACATACAGGGTGACATGTATGACGTTGTAATTTTGGATGAAGTCAATGTGGCACTTTTTTTTCAAGTGCTGGGACGTGAGAGCGTGGAGGATCTCCTGCAAAAAATATCGCCCAATACAGAAATTGTCTGTACAGGGCGAAAAGCTCCGGATTGGTTGATAGAACGAGCCGATCTTGTTACGGAAATGCACGAGGTCAAGCATTATTATACAAAGGGAATTTTGGCGCGTGAGGGCATTGAAAATTAATGCGTCACTCTGTTGTCTGCGGGGAAGTCTTATCTTGAGGTTCGTTTTTCTGTGTAATGAGTATTTTGTCGATACGGGCACGATCCATATCAAGTACCTCAAAAATCATGCCATTCCATTCAAAATGTTCTCCTTCTTTTGGGATGTACCCAAAATAGGAAGTCACGAATCCGCCCATAGTTTGGAAATGGTCGTGGTTTTCATCGGGAAGAGTCTCGACATGAAAGCGTTCTTTGAAGTCATCAATGGAGCATAGCCCGTCAACAAACCATGAATTTTCATCTCGTTGGATGAATTGGATAGCATCAGGTTCTCCGGCGGCTTGCATGTCACCAATGATCTCCTGCAAGATATCATCGAGAGTTATGAATCCTATCACGCCTCCGTATTCGTCCAGCACCATTGCTTCATGCGTGCCTGTGTCGCAGAATTTTTCCAGCAGGCGGAAGGTTTCCATGGAACGTGGAATGGAGAGCGGTTTTCTAAGATATTGGGAAAGCTCCAGTGACTTTCGTTCCAATGATGCATCCAAAAGATCCTTTGCGTGGAGTACACCGCAAAAATCGTCAAGATTATCCCGACCAACGGGAAATACACTCTGAGGGTGTTCACGAATGATCTTCAGGTTGTGTTTCAAGGAATCTTCAAGGTCGAGCCAAAGCATTTGTGTCCGAGGTGTCATCAGTGCATAAGCTGTTTGGTCACTCAATCGAAAGATTCGATCTACCATGCCTTGTTCTGTTTTTTCAAAAGTGCCGTCTTCTGTTCCTTGCTCAATGAGCTCCTTGACTTCTTCTTCCGTCACGGTATCTTCGACATGCGGATTGATGCCAAAAATAAGCAAAATGATATTAGCGGATTTGGAAAGAAGCCCAACCAAGGGACGGGTGAAAAGCGTTAGTGTGGTCAGCAGCTTGTGATATTTGAGGAGCATGTATTCCGGCTTTTGGAAAGCAATTTTTTTAGGGAGAAACTCGCCAAGCAGAAGCAGGAAATATGTGATGATGATCGTGCTGATGACCAAAGCAGTTGCCTTGGGATGCGGAAGAAACATAAGCTGCGAGGCTAGAAAGGGAGACAGCAGCAGACTGCTGGAAAGACCGGAGAGTATTCCCATAAAGGTAATGCCAAGCTGCATGACAGATAGGGTTTCTTCCGGTCGCTCCAAAAGAGCAAGTGCTGATTTTGCAGAAGGGGAACCATCCTCTGCTAATTTTTCAAGGGTTCCCTTGCGGCTTTCTGTTAAGGCTGTTTCCATGAGTGAGAAAAAGCCATTAGCGAGAATAAAGCAGACAGTAAGGACTAAAAAAAGTCCCGCATCTGAATTGTCCAAAAAATCTTCACATCCTTTAAATAATAAAACTCTGTTCATTATATCATAGCTGGGGGAAAATGTCATTTTTCTCTAATGACTTGTTGAATATGTTTTGTAAGTGTTCAATTTGTACATGTAAATTTTTCGATATATTATATACAGCACAAAATCCTAAACTTATTGTTCACGAATGAAAAAAAGTGTGCTAAAATGGGTATGCTTGAATTTGAAGCCTTGGAGTGAAGTCAATGAGAATCATAACAGGAACAGCGAGAGGCTGCAGGCTCAAGGCACCAAAGGGGCAGGACACACGTCCAACAGCAGATCGTATCAAAGAATCACTGTTCAACATTTTAGGGCAGAGGGTTTTTGGGCGGGATGTTTTGGATATTTTTGCAGGCACGGGAAGCCTTGGTCTGGAGGCACTTTCCAGAGGCGCGGCATCAGCCGTATTTGTGGATCAGGCAACGGGAAGCCTGATTAAGGAAAATGCAGTACATGCGAGGCTGGACAAAAATTCTAAGGTCGTGTCGGGAGATGCGTTCGTTGTTCTTCGCAGGCTGGAGGCTGGCGGGCAGTCTTTTGGATTGGTTTTTTGCGATCCGCCTTACCATAAGGGACTTTGGGAGAGGGCAATTTTGCAGCTGGATACTTCCTCATTGCTTTCCGAGAATGGAATTTTGATAGTGGAGCATGGTGCAGATGAGGAGAGCCTTCCTGAGTTGAAATACCTTTTGAGAGTGCGAAATGAGCGTTATGGCAAAACCACGCAAGTCAGTATTTTTCAGCGGCGAAGCTATGTGGAAGGGAGCGAGTTTGCGTGAAGAGGGCTGTTTGTTCCGGCAGTTTTGATCCGGTGACGAGCGGGCATATTGATATTTTTGAACGTGCCAGCCGCATGTTTGATGAGATCCTTGTCTGCGTGTTTTGCAACATCAGGAAGAAATCGTTCTTTTCTGTAGAGCAGAGAATGGATTTTTTGCGTGAGGCGACATCGCATATACCGAATCTCAAGGTAGATTCGTTTTCAGGGTTGCTTGTGGATTATATGCGGGAGCATGATGCGAGGATCCTCGTCCGTGGTGTGAGATCTGTCAAGGATCTGGAGTATGAGCAGGACAATGCAAGAGCGATCGCGCATCTTGCGCCCGAGATCGAGACGGTGTTTTTGATGACGGCTCCCTCGTATTCCTTTGTCAGCTCTTCCTGTGTGAGAGAATTGGCAGCTTTTCGAGGTTCTGTGCATGGAATCGTTCCTCTATGCGTGGAAGAGGCTATTTTAGAGCGATGGAAGCAAGAAGAATAGAAACTAGCAAATTTATGAAATAAAAGAATAAAAGAAGGTAGTGTAGATATGTCAGTAAGAGATACTTTGAGCGAAATAGAGAAATTGGTTGGGGAAGCAAGTCACATGCCGCTTACGGACAAGTGCCTTGTCAGTGAGAATGATCTGGTGCATTTGGTCAGCGACTTAAGAAATGACCTTCCGCATGAATTGGATCAGGCAGCGGAAATCATGTCCAAGGAGGACGAGATCTATCGTGCGGCACATCGGGAAGCGGATGAGATCGTCAAAAAGGCAAAGGAATATGCTAAGGAAATGACGAACAGCCACGAGATCACCAAGAAAGCAAAGGAAGAAGCTAAGACGATCCGAAAGGCAGCTGAGGAGCAGGCACGTGGGATTTTGGAGAAAGCGATTCAAGAGTCGAGCAGATTGCGTGAGGATGTCAATACTTACTCCAATCAAGTTTTCGATCAACTGATAGCGCATGTATCGGGGACTTACCAAGGATTTCAGCAGGCACAGGCTGGAATGCAGCAGACACAGCTTGGGCTGCAGCAGGCATGCCAAACACTGATGCAGGCAAAGGATCAGTTGAATCAGGAGGCACAGCAGAAGATGCAGGCAGAGGCAAAGGTAAAGCTTGCATTTACGCAGTCGCAGGCGGCAGCCCAACAGCAGGGAATGCAGCCGAAGACAGTGCCGTCACCATCGCAGACACCGCCTTCGGAGCTTCAACAGCAGGGCGTTGTTCAAGCAAGACAGCAGTGAATAGGAGGAAGCTCTTCCCATTTGGGAGGAGCTTTGTTTTTGGAGGCATGATGGATGAAGGAAGAGGACGTTCGACTGCTCTTGCAGGAATTTCAATGCGGAAGGCTGACAGAGGATGCTGCGGTTCGCAGGCTCTGCGATGTACCTTTTGAAAACTTGGGATTTGCCAATGTGGATCATCATCGGGAAATGCGTCAAGGGATTCCGGAGGTCGTTTATGCGGAAGGAAAAACAGAGGAACAGCTTTTGGCGATCATGCAATCGCTTTATGCGCATGGAAATGGAAACCTGATGGCAACGAGGGCGAGTGAGGAAAAGTATCGATTTGTGAAGGCAGAAATTCCTGAAATGCAGTACGATTCGGCGGCTCGCATGATTTATTTGGAGAGAGCGCAGGTATCGAGGGATGGGTCGCGGCATATCTTGGTGGTAACTGCAGGGACCAGTGATATCCCGGTAGCAGAGGAAGCACGGCTGACAGCGTATCTTTGCGGACATGAAGTCAGAACCTGCTATGATTGCGGGGTGGCAGGTATTCATAGGCTTCTTTCCCATCGGGAAGATATCTTGCAGGCAAATGTCGTTATTGTTGTGGCTGGCATGGAGGGGGCGCTTGCCAGCGTGGTGGGCGGTCTTACGGACAAGCCTGTGATTGCAGTGCCGACCAGTATAGGGTACGGGGCATCCTTTCATGGATTGTCGGCACTTCTTTCTATGCTGAACAGCTGTGCTTCCGGTGTTTCCGTAGTGAACATAGATAATGGATTTGGCGCAGGAATGCTTGCTGCCAAAATCAATCGAATGAGGTGAGCAGATGAAGGCAATCTATTTGGACTGCTTTGCAGGAATCAGCGGGAACATGCTGCTGGGAGCGTTTTTGCAGGCAGGCGTTCCGCTGGAATATTTAGAAGGAGAGCTTGCAAAGCTTTTTTTGGAGAAGGAATATGACTTAAGGGTGGAAAAAGTGGACAGGTGCGGCATACAGGCAGTGTATGTCAATGTATTGCTTTTGGGGCATCAGCATGCTCACATGGAGCATTCGCATCACGAACATCGGAGTATGCCAGAGATCAGGGGGATGTTGCTGGTATCTAAGCTCTCTGACAAGGTGAAGGAAAGAAGTCTGATGATTTTTGAAGCCTTGGCAGAGGCAGAGGGAAAAATTCACGGAAAATCTAAGGAAGAGGTTTGTTTCCATGAGGTCGGGGCAGTGGATTCCATTGTGGATATTGTCGGTACGGCAATTTGCCTTGATTTTCTGCGGATTGAAAAAATCTTTGTGTCTCGCTTGAATACGGGAACTGGATTTGTGGATTGCGCACATGGAAGGCTGCCTGTGCCAGCACCGGCAACAGCGGAGCTTTTGCGAGGATTTCCATTCTATCACGATGGTACGGAAAAAGAACTGGTTACGCCAACGGGTGCGGCAGTAGTCAGGGTACTGGCAGACTATGCAGAATGTATGCCGAAGGGATTTACGGAAGACGTTGTTTCCTATGGAGCAGGTACATGGGAGCTTTCCATGCCGAATGTACTCCGCATGTATGTTGGCGAGTATGTGGAGACGGCAGGGAAGACGGGAAAGAAGCTTTTCTTGGTGGAAACGAATATTGATGATATGAACCCGCAGATCTACGGCTTTTTGATGGAAAGATTGTTTGAGGCAGGAGCCTTGGATGTCTGGACGGAGAATATCTATATGAAGAAAAATCGTCCGGCACAGAAGCTGTCGGTTCTCGTGAGGGAGGAAGAGCGTGATGCTTGCGAGGAGATCGTGTTTCGGGAAACAACGAGCATTGGAATTCGCGTGTCTCCTGTATGGGATCGGGTGGAGACGGAACGGAAAATAATATCAATACCTACACGGTTCGGAACGGTACGCGGAAAAGTGAGTACATACCACGGAAGGGTGGTTTCGATAACTCCTGAGTACGAGGATTGCAGGCTGATTGCCAAAAAGCTGGGGATCTCACTGAAATATATTCAGCGGGAGGCAGAGATGCAGGCATGGCAATTTTCTTGACAAACAGAAATGCAGTCATTATAATGGATTGAGGTTGATGCTGATGATAGTAAATATTGCTGAATTAAATGCTGGTATGGGGAGAAGTGCTTCTTTTTCATTCGAGGTGTCTGCGGAGGAGCTGGATGCTGTGATGGATGGCTGTACCTTTGATGGTTTAATTACTGTTGAGGGAACAGTCATAAATACAGGTTCCTGCTATCGTGCAGAGGGGATTATCGGATGCCAGAAGTCTTTTACCTGTGATCGATGCCTTGCCTCTTGTACAGTGGAGCAGAGGCATGAGTTCTCTGAGAAGTTTTGCCGTCTTGCTGACGGGACTTCGGAGGATGAAGAGGCAGTTTTTTTTGAGGGTGATACGATTGACATTGCCGGCATGATTCGTGATACACTTTTGGCGGCGCAGCCGCTCAGCAATATCTGCAGTCCTGATTGCAAGGGGCTTTGCCCGGTATGCGGCACGAATCTGAATCATGGTACTTGTACCTGTGATTCCTTTGTTCCGGATCCAAGACTTGCAGCACTGCAGCGATTCATGCAAAAGCAAGAGAATGAGTGATTGTTTTAAGGAGGTGTATCCGAAATGGCAGTACCTAAGCGTAAGATGTCCAAGGCTCGCCGCGATCAGCGCCGTGCGAACTGGAAGCTGGAAGCTCCAGGGTTTGTGTCTTGCCCACAGTGCCACGAACCGAAGATGCCTCATCATGTATGCCCTGAGTGTGGTTATTATGATGGCAAGCAGGTCGTTCAGGAGGCTGAATAAGACTACATAATGATGAGCAGAACAGGCTTTCTCTGTTCTGCTCATTTCTTTTGCAGGAATGCTTGCTTTTTTCATGTAAAGCCATTATAATAACTTATTATTACTGGTCGTAACATCAGGTACTAAGTTTGGGTGATGGAAGATGGCGAGAGCAAAGAAAAAAGTCAGGCAGCAGATGCTGGTTGACCATGTGAAGGAAAAGCCGTTCTTGACGGATGAGGAGCTTGCCCAGCTGCTCTCTGTCAGTGTCCAGACGATTCGCTTGGATCGTTTGGAGCTTGGTATACCGGAGCTTCGCGGACGTATACGGAAGATGGCAGAGAGTGCGCAGAACAAGGTGAAATCCATTGACAGCGAAGAAGTTGTCGGGGAGCTTATCGATCTGGAACTTGGTCATTCCGGCATATCACTTCTGCGGATCACAGACGACATGGTTTTTGCGAGGACTAAGATAGCCAAGGGATATTATATGTTTTCACAGGCAAATTCGTTGGCCCTGGCGATTTTGGATGCTCCTATGGCGGTTACGGGGGTAGCGAATGTGAAGTATAAGGTGCCGGTGCATGTGGGAGAAAAGTTGATTGCCAAGGCAGAAATCGTTCATGTGCGGGGTGACAAGTACTTCGTTTGGGTCAAGACTAGGAATGACAAGCAGGAAGTATTCCGGGCAAAATTTATTTTGGTTTCGTGGAAAGACCGTCAGGGGGGACTTTTGTGAAAATTGCAGTGGATGCTATGGGCGGGGATTTTGCTCCGGAGCAGATCGTTCTGGGAGCGGTAAAAGCTGCCAAAAAGTATCAATGCGAGATCGTTTTGGTAGGTGACGAGGCGGCAATTCGCCATGTGCTGCAGAAGGAACGTGGTTGGGAAGACCTGGGGATCACCATACACCATGCATCGGAGGTTATTGGCATGAATGAGCATCCTGCCGATGCTGTGCGTTCCAAAAAGGATTCCTCTGTGGTCGTAGCGACGAAATTAGTCAAAGATGGGGTTTGCGATGCCGTTCTTTCTGCAGGAAGCACTGGCGCCGCGGTTACGGCGGCACAGCTGATTCTCAAGCGGATCAAGGGAATCGGACGGCCAACGATAGCAACGCCGATGCCGACACCAAAGGGCGTCACGCTTCTTTTGGACTCCGGTGCCAACGTGGACAGCAAGCCGGAGCATCTTGTGCAGAGCGGAATGATGGGTTCCATTTATGCAGAGTATGTATTCGGCAAGGAACGCCCAAAGGTTGGGCTTTTGAATATTGGTGAAGAGGAAACAAAGGGCAACGAGCAGGCAAAGGCGACGTATGCGCTTCTTCGGAATATGCAGACCATTCATTTTGCGGGGAATGCGGAAGGAAGGGATATTCCAAAGGGAAATTTTGATGTTGTAATTTGTGATGGATTTGTTGGCAATGTTGTGTTAAAATTTGCAGAGGGATTGGCGAAAACGATTCTGAGCTTGATAAAGGATGCCATTGAAGATGGCGGAGTCTTTGCGAAACTTGGTGCGGCATTGCTGAAGCCTACGCTGAAAAAGCTGGGAAAGCGGTTGGATGCCACGGAGTATGGGGGAGCACCTCTCTTGGGTGTCAATGGCTGCTGCATTATCAGCCACGGATCCTCGAATGCAAAGTCAATTTGCAGTGCTATCGGTGTGGCGAATGAGTATGTTAAGAACAATGTCCTTGCGCATATACGTGATTCGTTGGCGAAGGAGGATGTCCTGTCAGGAGGGAAGGAATAGGCGTATGCTGCGGCATAGCGTTGTTCCTGTGATTTGTGATGAAGGAGGACTTTTTTGATGTTTGAAAACAATGTGATATGTAAATTGCTCAACATAAAGTATCCGGTTTTCCAAGGCGGGATGGCGTGGATCGGTACGGCAGAGCTTGCTTCTGCTGTATCGAATGCGGGCGGTCTTGGAATCATTGGCGCAGGTCATATGCCTCCTGAGATTCTTCGTGCAGAGATACAGAAGGTGAAGGGGTGGACGGATAAGCCATTCGGGGTCAACGTCATGTTGATGAGTCCTTTTGTAAAAGAAGTCATGCAGGTCATCGTGGAAGAAAGAGTTCCTGTGGTTACAACAGGAGCAGGAAATCCCGGCGAATACGTTCCGGCACTCAAGGAAATTGGGACAAAGGTCATTCCAGTGGTGGCATCTGTGGCACTGGCAAAGCGTTTGGCGCGTACTGGTGTTGATGCCGTGATTGCTGAGGGGACGGAGTCTGGCGGTCACATTGGAGAGATTACGACGATGGCTCTCGTGCCTCAGGTCGTTGATGCGGTAGATGTTCCTGTTATTGCAGCAGGCGGAATTGCGGATTCCCGAGGCATGGCAGCTGCCTTTGCCCTTGGTGCTCATGCTGTGCAGATGGGTTCCCGTTTTGTTGTAAGCGAGGAGTGCATTGCGCATCCAAATTACAAACAGGCGGTTTTAAAGGCGAAGGATCGTTCTACCGTGGTAACAGGACGCTCTCTTGGGCATCCGGCACGCGTGATTGCAAACAAGCTGTCTCGCAGGTATGAGGAGCTTGAGGCAGCTGGGGCATCGAATGAGGAACTGGAGCAGCTGGGTGTTGGAAGCCTTCATCGTGCAACGCATGAGGGGGATGTGGATAATGGCTCAGTTATGATCGGTGAGATCTCAGGTATGCTCGATGATATCAAGCCGGTAAAGGAAATTATTGAAGGCATTGTGAATGGACTGCCAGATACCTTCCGTGACTTGGAGGAAAATATAAAGTAAGCCGAAGGCTGGTGTCTGTTTTTGCGTAAAAATGTGCCGACAATTACGGCAGAAATGAGGTAGATGTGGTGAACAAGCTGGCTTTTGTATTTCCGGGACAGGGAGCCCAGGCAGTAGGCATGGGCAAGGATTTTTGTGAAGAGTATGAAGTGGCAAAGAGGCTTTTTAAGGAAGCTGATGAGGCTCTTGGCTATTCCATTCAGCAGATGTGTTTTGAGGGACCGGCAGAGGATCTGAAGCTCACGGCAAATACGCAGCCTGCCATTCTCACGATGAGCGTTATTGCAAATGAGATTCTGAAGGAGCATGGAATCCAGCCGGATATTGCTGGCGGTCATAGTCTTGGTGAATATTCTGCTTTGGTCGCAGCAGGTGCCTTGAAGTTTCAGGATGCGGTTCTCCTTGTACACAAACGCGGTCAGTTTATGCAGGAGGCAGTGCCTGTCGGAGAAGGCGGCATGGCAGCCGTTATCGGTCTTGCCGATGAGGTGATCGTGGAGGCATGTGAAAAGGCGTCTGCTTCTGCTGGCGCAGTGCAGGCTGTCAATTTCAACTGTCCTGGGCAGACGGTGATTGCAGGAACGACGAAGGGCGTGGAAACGGCAGTGGAACTTTTGACGGCGGCAGGAGCAAAGAAAGCTGTTATTTTGCCGGTCAGTGCACCATTCCACAGCACGTTAATGAAGCCAGCTGCAGAAAAGCTGGCAGCGGAGCTGGATAAGATTGAAATTCATGATGCTGCTTTTCCTGTCGTTGCTAATGTGAACGGAAAAATGGAAACAAAGGCGGAGGAGATCAAGGCAAATCTCGTGGCACAGGCAGCAAGCCCAGTTAAGTGGATCGACTGCGTGAATACGATGAAGGAATATGGTGCTGATGTGTACGTGGAAGCAGGCCCTGGCAAAACATTGTGTGGATTCAACAAGCGTATTGATCGAACCTTGACCAGCATGAACGTAGAAAATCTGGCAAGCCTGCAAAAAACGCTTGACTATTTCAAGGAGGTTCGCTAATATGCTTTTAGGTGGAAAGACTGCACTCGTAACGGGAGCTTCTCGCGGCATTGGACGGGCGATTGCGATTCGTCTTGCAGGAGAGGGCGCTAAGGTTGCGATTAACTATGCAGGCAATGAGAAAGCTGCACAGGAAGTTAAGTCTGTCATTGAAGCCAATGGTGGCGAGGCAATTTTGGTTCAGGCTGATGTTGCCAGCCCTGAGGCAGTTGATGAGATGGTTGCCAAGGTAACAGAGGCATTTGGAACGATTGATATTCTCGTAAACAATGCAGGAATCACGAGGGACGGGCTTTTGGCCCGCATGAAGCCTGAGGATTTTGATGCAGTTATTGATACGAATCTTAAGGGTGTGTTTTACTGCACGAAGGCAGTTGCCAAGCTGATGATGAAGAAAAGAAGCGGACGTATCGTGAATATGGCTTCTGTTGTTGGTCTGATGGGCAATGCTGGGCAGGCGAATTATTCGGCAGCTAAGGCAGGCGTCATTGGTTTTTCCAAGTCAGTTGCAAAAGAGCTGGCAAGCCGAGGAATTACGGTCAACATGGTTGCTCCTGGATTCATTGGCACGGATATGACGGCAGTTCTCTCTGATAAGGTACGCGAGGCAATGGTGGAAGAAATTCCTCTGAAACGTATGGGGCAGCCGGAAGATGTTGCAAATGCAGTTGCTTTTTTGGTTTCCGACCAAGCATCTTATATTACGGGTCAGGTCGTTAATGTAGATGGCGGCATGGTCATGTGATATAACGAAGCTAAAGATGTCCCCTTCTTCAACAGCTGCTGTAAGTGGGGGAAATCAAATTTTAACAAGCGGTGAGCATATCTCCCGCTTCGTTGAAACGCAAATTGGAGGGAAAATGCTTATGGCATTTTCTTGAACAATGGCGTTATAATCATAGAGTGGCTTCTTAAGAATGTTTAGGGAGACATCAATGAAAGGAGGTGTAACGTCATGTCGAATTTTGAAAAGGTTAGAGACATCGTAGTAGAGCAGTTGGGTGCTGATGAGGATCAGGTTCAGTTGGAATCTACTTTCATCGATGATCTTGGTGCTGATTCCTTGGATATCGTTGAGCTGATCATGGCTTTTGAGGAGGCTTTCAATATTGAGATTCCGGACGAAGCTGCTGAGAAAATCAAGAGTGTTCAGGATGTAGTCAATTATATTGAGCAGAACAAATAAGATTGAGCGTCTTGCCATTCAGCAAATCCCGTGAAGTTTCTTCGCGGGATTTTCTAAAAGGCAGTGATAGATGGGAGGAATTACATTGAAGCTTCCAGAGCTGAGAATTGGCACTAAAATTGCAAAAGTACCGATCATTCAGGGTGGAATGGCGATTCGCCTTTCTACGGCAAGGCTTGCTGCGGCAGTGGCTAATGAAGGCGGTATTGGCTTGATTGCAGCATCCGGAATGTCGCAGGATGAGCTTCGTTATGAAATCCGGTTGGCTCGTTCGCTCACCTCCGGTATTATTGGCATTAACATGATGGTTGCAGGAAAGGTTTTTCCTGATATGGTAAAAACTGCAATCGATGAGGGGATTGACTTGGTCGTGGCTGGCGCGGGATTCTCCCGTGACATGTTTGCCCTTGGCAAGGAATCCGGTACTCCTATCGTTCCTATCGTATCGACGGCTAAATTGGCGAAAATATCTGAGCGTCTTGGTGCTTCGGCAGTCATTGTCGAGGGCAAGGAGGCAGGCGGACATCTTGGAACGGATATTTCCATCAGAAATATCATTCCAGAAGTGCGTGCTGCTGTAAAGCTTCCGGTCATTGCTGCCGGTGGAGTCCTTACAGGACAAGACATCGTTGATCTTATAAAAATGGGAGCGGACGGGGTTCAGATGGGATCTCGTTTCGCTGCAAGTGAGGAGTCCAATGGGGCTCCGGCACTTAAGGAATATTATCTAAAATCGAAGCCGGAGGATATTGTGGTAATCCACAGTCCAGTCGGGCTGCCAGGTCGTGCAGTGAGAACCCCGTTTTCGCAGAGGGTGCTGGAGGGGCCTGTACCACCGACAGAATGTGATGCGTGCCTGAAGGCTTGCAGGCACAACTTCTGCATTATTCGTGCGTTGATTCGTGCGCAGCAGGGGGATGTGGAGACTGGCTTGGTATTTACTGGAGAATATCTGCCGCGTATTGACAAGATTTTATCCGTAAAGGAAATTTTCGAGCAGTTGCAGAAGGAAGCTGCGACTGCACTTTGAGCCTTGGAAGGGAGATTGGCATTTTGAGCAATAGAGTAGTGATTACTGGTTTGGGTGCAGTTACTCCGATCGGTATTGGTAAGGACGAATTTTGGAAAGGTCTTTTGGAGGGGCAGAGCGGTATTGACACGATTACACGTTTTGATCCTGCGGAGTACTCTGCCAAGATTGCTGGCGAAGTCAAGGATTTTGATCCATCGCTTTACATGGATAAGAAGGAATCGAAGCGCATGGATCTTTATGCGCAGTTTGCTGTTGCTGCTGCAAAATTGGCATTTGAGGACTCAGGAATGGATCTTTCCAAGGAGGACACGAGCCGTATCGGTACTTACATCGGTACTGGAATTGGCGGTATTGAGTCGATTCATGGACAGTACGAGAAACTGTTTTCCAAGGGACCGTCACGCATCAGTCCGTTCTTTGTGCCATTGATCATCTCTAATATGGCGGCAGGTCATGTGGCTATTGCTTTTAAGCTGCATGGTCCTTCGAGCTGTATGGTTACAGCCTGTGCGTCGGGAACTAACTGTATTGGCGATGCTTTCCGCGTGATTCAGCGTGGTGATGCAGATGTCATGGTTGCAGGTGGTACGGAGGCGGCTGTTTCTCAGGGTGCAGTTGCAGGTTTCGCTGCAGCAAAGGCACTTTGCACGGATCATAACGATGATCCAAAGCATGCTTCTCGCCCCTTTGACAAGAACCGCAGTGGATTTGTCATGGGTGAGGGTTCCGGTCTTGTTATTCTTGAGAGCTTGGAACATGCTGAGGCACGTGGGGCGCATATCTATGCAGAGGTCGTTGGCTACGGCAGTAATTCTGATGCATACCATATCACGAGCCCTGCTCCGCATGGTGAATTCCAGTCCAAGTGCATGCAGCTTGCCCTCGATGATGCAGGGATGAAGGCAGAGGAAGTAGACTATATCAATGCGCATGGAACCTCTACGCACATGAACGATATGGGCGAAACGGAAGCCATCAAGAGAGTATGGGGCGATGCCGCAAAGCAGGTATCGGTTTCCTCCATTAAGTCCATGACAGGGCATCTCCTCGGTGCAGCAGGCGGTGTGGAGTGCATTGCAACAGCATTGACGATTGAAAATGATATGATGCCTCCAACCATTAACTATGAGACACAGGATGATGACATGGATCTTGACTATGTACCGAACAAGGCGAAGGCAAAGAAGGTTCGTGCGGCTATGTCAAATTCCTTTGGTTTTGGCGGTCATAATGCATGTTTGTTGCTGAAAAAGTTTGAGAAGTGATTTTTAATGGAGCAGATGTCAGAGAAACGCAGACGCCAGTTGAAGGAGCTTGAAGGACGCATGCATGTGTCCTTCAAGGATATCCGGCTTTTGGATACGGCGTTGACGCATACCTCCTATGCCAATGAGAGAAAACAAAGAGTCTCCAATAACGAGCGAATGGAGTTCTTGGGAGATGCGGTGCTGGAGCTTGCATCGAGTACGTACTTGTTTGAAAGTTTTCCTCTTCTTTCGGAGGGAAAGCTGACGAGGACGAGAGCGAGCATTGTTTGCCAGGATACGCTTGCAAGATTGGCGGAAACGCTGGGTATTGGAGAATGTCTCCTTTTGGGGCATGGAGAAGAGCTTTGCGGGGGACGTGAGCGCGTCACGAATCTGGAGGATGCTTTTGAAGCGGTTATTGGTGCGGTTTATTTGGATCAAGGCTGGGAGGCAGCAAGGGAGTATGTCCTTTCTCAGTTGAAGCCGGAGTTTGCCAAGGCAGAGCGTGGAGAAAATCTGCAGGATTATAAGACACTTTTGCAGGAAATGGTGCAGAAGGATCCGAATGCTGTTATCTCCTATGAGTTGCTGCGTGAGTCTGGACCTGATCATGCCAAGCTGTTTGAAGTTGCTGTATACATCAATGGAAGCTGTTTGGGAGAAGGGCGAGGGCATCGCAAGAAGGAGGCGGAGCAAAGGGCTGCTCAAATCGCTTTAGAAAAAATAAGGTTGCATAAATAAAGGGACTGTTTTAAGCAGATCTGTTCCTAGGAATCCTCGGTGTAGTAGTGGTACTATTCCGAGGATTTTTGTATAGCAGGGGAGATAGTGTTCTCTTTGATGATATGGCATAATTTGGATGGGTAAAATAATTCAGAAAGAAAATAAGTTTTGGTTGGGAGGCAAGGCTTCATGGAATATACTTTAGAACAGGTGCTTCTAGTCAGCAGGCATAACATTCGTGCGCCGTTAATGGGAAAGGGATCTATATTAGAAAGAATGACGCCCCATTCATGGGTAGATTGGGGTGTTGCGGCAGGTGAGCTGACGCAGCATGGTGCAGAGATGGAACTCAAGATAGGACGATATTTTGCAAATTACATGGAACAGCAGGGATTGATCACGAGGAACTGGATGCCAAAGGAGAGCGAGGTCCGCTTTTTCTCCAATGCTTTGCAGCGTACGATCGCAACAGCAAGGGCTTTTTCCTGTGGCTTTCTTCCCGTGTCGGACGTGAAGGTAGAGTATCGAGGAGAATTCAATTCTTATCAGCCTATGTTTATGCCGACCTTTCCAGATGAGAGTGAAAAATACCGTGCATTGGCAGAACGTGAACTTGGAAGGAATCAAAAGGGAAGGGAAGACGGACTGCGGGGAATCGCTGCCGCAATGACGGAGGAATATCGCTTTTTAGCTGACCTTTTGGATCTGCAGGATTCGGAAGAAGGGAAAAAGGGAAAGACGGGCTTTCTGCCGGAGACATCAAGATGCGTGTATCGAGACCAAAGCATATATTTTGCTGGGGATTATGAAAATGCACATCTTTTGGCAGATGCTCTTTTCATGCAGTATTATGAATTGCAGGATGGAAAAGCGGCTGCTTTTGGAAAAGAGATTTCAGGGGAAGATTGGAGAAAGCTCGCAAGAATCGTAGATGGCTGTCTGGAAACACTGTGCGGTTCGGAGAAATTGTCCTGTGTATTTGCACATGACCTGCTTCAAGAAATTCTTTCGGAGCTTCAGGAAGAAAAACGCAAGTTTACATTTATTAGTGGTCATGACATGACTGTGCTGTTTATGTTTTCCGTACTTCGGGCAGGACGCATGAGGCTGGAGGATACCTTCATTCAAAACAGTCCCATTGGCATGAAGGTCGTCTTTGAGATATGGCAGGGTTCTGACAAGAAAAAGTATGTACACCTGTATGCAGTCTATCCAGGAATGAGCCAAATTTGCGGAAAGGCACCGCTGGGCGAAAAGAATCCTCCTATGAGCTGCGAGGTTGTGCTTGCTGATTTGGAACGGAATGAGAAGGGCTATTATTCGTTTGATGAAATCAG
>JAZLHW010000075.1:0-19119 GCA_045617105.1 Selenomonadaceae bacterium
AAAGATGTCCCCTTCTTCAACAGCTTGCTGTAAGTGGGGGAAATCAAATTTTAACAAGCGGTGAGCATATCTCCCGCTTCGTTGAAACGCAAATTGGAGGGAAAATGCTTATGGCATTTTCTTGAACAATGGCGTTATAAAGTACCATATATCCGTAAAAATGATAAAATAGTAGCAGAAATATATTTGTGGTATTAGGAGCAAACAACATGAGCCAACAAATTAATTTTCAGGAAAAATCGGCAAGGTCGTTCCCGTGAATGACAAGTCCAGCATGGATTACTACGGCAAGCTGTGCTACACGCACCAGAACGGCGACAGCGTGGATCTCCAAAAGCAGTACGGCGAAATGGACTTTGATGCCATCAACTCCTTCCGCACACGCCTTGGCTTCCGCTACAACCATAACGTCTCCGAGGACAGCACCTTCTACACGGGACTTGCATGGGACTACGAATTCGGCAGCGAAGCAAGGGCAAGCTACCATGGGCTTTCCACCCCGACACCGAGCATGAAGGGATCGAGCGGACTTCTTGAACTTGGCTGGAAACGTCCCATCTCCGAAAAGAATCCTGTAGCGATTGACGTGAACCTCACGGGTTATGCAGGAAAACAACGGGGAATCTCTGCTAACGTAGGACTTAACTGGGCATTCTAAACATACGAAACAAACGCAAAAAGGGGCTGTTGCACAAGCGAATTCTCGCTCATGCAACAGCCCCTTTGGACTATGCAGGGTTTCCATATTTGCAGGAGGCTCAAATGGCAAATTCCAGAATGGTGTCCTTGCCTGCTTCGATATAGATATCGGTATCTGGATGAAAAAGACCTGTTACTTTGTCTTGGTTGACAACGAGGACAGGCGATATGAGGTTGATGTTGTGCTGGCGGAACACATCGAGGTTCAGGCGAAGGATTGGTGTACCTGCCTTTACATAGTCGCCTTGCTTGTGCAGTGCAGTGATTCCTTCTCCATTTAGGAGAATGGTGTCAAGACCGATGTGGACAAGAACTTGTATGCCATCCTCTGTTGTGATGGCAAAGGCATGTTTCGTTTCAAAGAAAAGCGTGATCTCGCCATCGCAGGGAGCTAAGACCTCAGCACTGTCTGCTAAGACTGCAAGACCGTCACCTGTGAGACGTTCTGAGAAGATAGGATCTGGAACTTGATCCAGATGGATGGTTTTTCCGCTGACTGGTGCAATGAGCTTAAAGTGTTGCTTTGCCATGATATACTGCGCATCCCGCTGTCGATTGCTTCGTTGCATGGGTAGGCGCATTTCACCTGCCTTTGAATTGAAATAATATTCGTAAAACATCCTTCTTTTATTTTACACTGTTTTTCTATTTCCTACAAGGGACGGAATACTTAGAATCTGTGGATTCTGGGGAGGATTTTATGGCACGTTTGGAATGTTCTTGCTGACAGCAGTATGTTTGATGATGTCCTCAATGCGAAGCTCGATCTCCAGTTGGTGCTTGTGGAGGGTTTCCGTTGTCTCGTATTCTTTTTGGTTATTTCCCTTGAGTGCCTTGATGAGATGCTGCCATGTCTTGATCGTTGCTTCTGTTGACTGCTGGCGCAGGCGGGAGAGGTAGGCGGCACCTTGCGGAACAGGAATCTCGTCCAGATCCTTCTGCCGCTTTTTGAGCGTTGGAATGACTTCGTCCCGCAGAAGCTCCATGGCAGATATTCGTTGAGTCTCAGAGAGAACTCCGTCTGAGGTCTCCATGATAGATTTGAACTGCTCCTGCTGTTCTGCAAGGATGAGGTTGTTCGTGTCTACGATGTCCTGTGTAGCATGAATGTATTCTGCAATGTCCTTGTTTTGCAGGGGCGCTACAGTGTTAAGATATGCCTTGTAGTTCATGATGTAGGCGATCTGCCAGTATCCGTCCTCGCTTTTTTCCATGGCAAGATCCATAGTAAAGGGAGTTTGTGTGTAGTCCTCTTGGATCGACAGGTGGGCAATGGCAGAATTTCCATTGCGTTCAATGCTGCCGAGGGAGACGAGTGTAGTGTTGCGGAGCTGGCTTCTTTCAAGGAAACGCTCGAAGTCAATGCCGAGCTGCCTGCCCTTTAGGATATCCGTGCCGTTGGGGAGTACCCAAACTCCTGTTTCGATGCGGTTCAGGATGGTATCTATGCTGCCGCTTGTCAGTTCTGGTTTTACTAGGATATAGAATTTCTCGAAGAGTACCTTGCTTTGAGGAGTCAGTGTTGCATCGTAGGCAAAGAGGTCAACAGTCAGGTCATCATAAGCTTTGCTGGTCAGCAGCTTTAGGTTGACGTATTGTTGGAAATGGGTGCTGTTCTTTTCCTCTAGGGCGACAAAGGCTTGCTTTAGGGCGTATTCCGGTGTGCGGGTATAGAAAAAGAAGTACCAAATGGAGCATGTCGCCAGAAGCGTCAGGAGAATCGCCAAAAGAATGTTCTGCCGTTGCTGGCGTTGCTTGCGTTTCCGTAATGTGATAGTCCAATCAATGTCGTTCATACAAACCTCACTTTAAAATCTTTCTGTGTTCATTATACTATAAATTTACATGAAAGAGAACCTTGCACTGAAAAAGCAACGTGCAGGCTCTAAAAGGAAAATGCCTTTAAAAAGCGGCAGGTATATTTCCTGCTTCGTTGAACGTTGACGAAGGAAGATGCAAGCTTCCAGAAAAGCCTGCAGTCGTCATGACCACGAGCTTCCTGCGGAATGATAACTAAAAAATATTCAACCGCATAGGCGGCGGAATAATGTGTCAAGTAACTGCCATTCCGCAGTGTTTTTTCAGTGCAGCAAGTTGACACGTCAACAGGGCGGGTTGAGGAAAACATTTTTGACGTCAAAAAATCCCCGGAACACTTTTGTGCTCCGGAGATTGGTGTTAGTAACGTATCAATTTTGTCAGGCTGTTTTCTGCCCGCCAAGGCAATTATCAGAGGCAGGCGATTTTTTTAAATGCTTCCTCAGTCATGCCAGCTTCTTTTGCGGCAACGGAAATAGAAATCAATCCTTTTTTTACTAAATTCTTTAAGGTTTCAGCTTTGCCTTCAGCTTTGCCTTCAGCTTTGCCTTTAGCCTCAGCTGCTGTTGTCAAATCTTCCATTATTTTACACATATCAGATACCCCCTTATTACTTTCTTTGTAGTATCTTGTTCCTTCGGATAGCTGCTTGTAGTTCATGTCTGCGGGATTGGTGCAGAAAAAGTCGTGCATCAGCATCGCAAGCGGTGTATCGCCGGTACGCATAGCGCCGTTGACGTATATGATGTGCGAGCCGTCATTGAAGTCTTTATGTGAGCCTTTTATCACTCGGTCAATAAGATATATCGGCTGATTTTCCCCAAGCACATCATGTTCTGTAATAAATATTATATAGGTTTCCGGCAGTTTGTCAAAGTTGTCGCCTGGACTGATGAGCTGGGCATCCAAAAGACTGCTGTTGCAGCGGGCTCTTTGTGGTATTGCACCGCTGTCCTTGCGCTGCACTTCGATATTGTATTCTTTACCGTCAGCGTCAATGGCGTGAATGTCAAGGCGGATTGAGCGGCCTTGAAGGTTTTTCAGTTCATGTTGAGTCGTTACTGACTGCACTTTGAGGTCCTGACGGTTCAGGATGATATGCAGTAAAAGCTCCGTACATTCTATGTTGTCAGCAAAGACGGTTGTCATGAATGTGTCGTCCATGAGGCAAAATTTTTTGATACTGTCTAAATATTGCTGCTGCTGTTCGTCTGTCAAAATATCACTCCTTATGTCTTTATTTTATGTTATTTTTGGTGCTTTTTCAAGTTTTAACAGTTTATTTTGACATGTCAAATTTTTAGTGCCGGCGGTTGGTTTTATGCCGTATGGCTCTGTTTTGTTTGGCAGTTCTGGCTTTTTGGCAGCTGTCTTTGGAAAAATCTGTTGCCAACCAGAGGACAACATCATAAAATACAATTGATGGCGTGCAGATGAGAGAAGATGATATATTCACGCAGAAAACGACACAATTTAATTTTTACAGACGAGCTGCATAAGGGAGGCTTGGAACTGCCCTGATAACGAAGCTAAAGATGTCCCCTTCTTCAACAGCTTGCTGTAAGTGGGGGAAGCCAAATTTTAACAAGCGGTGAGCATATCTCCCGCTTCGTTGAAACGCAAATTGGAGGGAAAATGCTTATGGCATTTTCTTGAACAATGGCGTTATAAGCAATGCGGAAACACAGTATGCGTTCCTGTTGTGAGACGCATAGCAACAAATATATTGGCTGTGATGCAAAAATAGGAATTACGGAGATTAAAAATTATTTTTGGGAGAACATTTGGAGGAAGTTATGTTAAAATCAATTGATTTATTTGCAGGAATTGGCGGTATACGAAAAGGATTTGACGATGCCTTTGGTGATGATATTTCCACGGTATTCGTGAGCGAATGGGACTCGTATGCGCAAAAGACCTACAAAGAAAATTTTGACGATGATTTTGAGATAGCTGGAGATATCACTCAAATAAACGAAAGTGACATTCCTCAATTCGATATCTGTCTTGCGGGGTTTCCGTGTCAGGCATTTTCTATGGCGGGAAAACGCATGGGATTTGATGATGACTATAAGGGCTTATGTCGGGGAACACTCTTCATGGATGTGGCGAGAATATGTGAATACCACAGACCAAAAGTGATTTTCTGCGAAAATGTAAAAGGCTTGCAGATTCATGATAAAGGCAGGACTTATAAGGTAATAAAAAAATCATTTGAACAAATTGGCTATACAGTATATGAAAAAGTCCTTAACAGCAAAGATTTCGGAGTTCCGCAAAACAGAGAACGCATTTATATCGTGGCTTTTCGCAATGATATAAACAGTTCTGGATTTGTATTTCCCAAGGGACATGATTCCGATACAAAAATAAGTGACATCATGGAAGAGAATGAAGTAAGTGTCAAATATTATCTCTCAACGACCTATCTTGATACGCTCAAGCGACATCGTGCAAGGCACGAGGCACTCGGTCATGGATTTGGTTATGAGATTCGGGATGTTTCGGGACAGGCAGGTGCACTTGTATGTGGAGGTATGGGACGTGAGCGAAACTTAATAGTCGATAAACGCCTCACCAATTTTGTACCGGTGACACATATAAAAGGTGAAGTAAATCGGCAAGGCATCAGAAAAATGACACCGAGAGAATGGGCCCGTCTCCAAGGTTTCCCCGATGATTACAAATTATCCCAAGCCGACACGCATTTGTATAAGCAATTGGGAAACAGCGTGACGGTAAATGTGATCGAGTCAATTGCAGAAAACATTAAGAAGGTGCTGGACAATGATAACGCAGAATAAGGGCGAGTGGAGCGAGCTTTATGCACTCGTATATCTTTTGGCTACGGGTAAACTGTATGCTGCCGATGATAAATTGCGTGTAATTGAGGATGTGTATTTTCCCATACTGAGGATATTACGGGATGAACTGCAGGACAGGCATATCGAATTTCACATTAGCGGTGATAGTGTCAATGTTGAACTTAATAGAGAAAAAGTTAACACACTCAGTATGGAATATCTTTCACAAAAAGCGGCTGGGCTATATCATAGTATTTTAAACGGAGCAGAGCGTTCCT
This sequence comes from Selenomonadaceae bacterium, assembly GCA_045617105.1. Taxonomy (GTDB): domain Bacteria; phylum Bacillota; class Negativicutes; order Selenomonadales; family Selenomonadaceae; genus CALELM01. Next base: position 5,600 of record JAZLHW010000075.1, read on the forward strand.
TTGCCATTGATTCTGCGGAAATGCTTATGCAGGATTTATCGCTGACCAAGGTGAAGGCATCGACCGATGACAAGTCCGACATAAAGATGGAAATTCATGATATACAGACGGGGATAGACAATATTTGCGGATTCAGCATAAAATCAGAACTTGGAAGTCCGCCGACTCTTTTTAATGCTGGTAAAACGACAAATTTCATATATCGTGCCACTGGACTTACATCCGAAAACATGGCAGAGATCAATGCAATTGAAACAAGGAACAAATTACTTGACAGAGCAGCAAAAATATATGAATACGGATCGTTAACCTACTTCGACATGGAAAATAAAACCTTTAAGGAAAATTTGTCTCTGATTGACACCGCTATGGATTCTATGGTAGCTGATATACTGCTGGAGAGTTTTTTGAGCCGAGAAACAGATTGCCAAAAACTCATAGAATTAGTGTCCGCTAAAAACCCGCAAAACTTCACTAACCCACAAAGACTTTATACATACAAAATAAAAAAATTCCTATGTTCCTCTGCACTTGGGATGGATCCCGGAAAAGTATGGGATGGCAGAGATGAAGCAAATGGGGGCTATATCATAGTGACTAAAAGTGGTAAGGTCGTTGCTTATCACATATATAACAGGGATTTCTTTGAAACATATTTACTGGAACACACAAAGCTGGAGCGCTCTTCTTCAAGCAGGCATGGTTATGGAAAAGTTTATCAAGATGCTGGTAATATGTTTATTAAATTGAATTTGCAGGTGCGATTCAAAAAATGAACTGCCTTTAGTGACTTTAGTTACTATTGCAGTTGTAAGCATTGTGTAAATGGGAGGTGCGGAGAGTGTATGGATAAGTCTCTGTAAATTGATATCATATCGAATCATGAGGTCTTCTATGGTAGAATATTAACAAATCATAGGAGACCTTTTATCATGGCAAAACAGAGATGACTGAGGGCAATCGTGCGATTTACAGGGGGGAGATGTCATGAAATGGCTGAATCATCAGGTGCTGACAGGGGTCGCTGTTTATGCCCTGACAGATGATCTGCTGCTTACTGCATGTGGTATGGCAGGATCGATCTTTCCGGACAAGGCGGAAGGGAATCCAAAGCGTGGTCTTTTGAGCATTGGCTGGCGCAGCCGGCATCGTGGCTGGTCGCATTGGCTGCTCCTTTATGCAGCACTTTTGTTTTTCATCATGCAGCTGGGGGATTTTTCGTTGGTGTCTTCCTCTGGGGAAACGGTGGTTTCTTTAAAGGCGGAAAATGTTCAGGGCATGGCAGGCTTTTTTTGCGTGGGTGCGCTCCTGCATATTCTGGAGGATGCAGTATGCGGGAAGGTTCCTGTTTTTACACCAAATCACAAGATGGGCATAAAGCTGTTTTCGGTTGGCTCTGTGTCGGAATACATTTTCGTTTTGGCGGCTTTGCTGATGATTTATTGCTTGAAAAAATGGGCAGGCTGATTGCTTGCAGAAGGGGATATAGGTGCAGGGTGATGGAGGAAGGGCTTCAGAAAAAATATGAGGACTTGAAGGAATCCCTTCGGGGGTTGGGGAGCGTGGGGGTCGCCTTTTCGGCGGGCGTGGACTCGGCGCTCCTTTTGTATGCGGCAAGGGAAGCTTTGGGAGAAAAGACGATGGCGATTACGGCAGTATCGCCGTTTTTCCCTGTGGAGGAACGGGAGGCGGCAGAGAAAATATGCCGTCAGTGGGGGATTCCGCAGGCAGTGCTGGAGGTGGATACGCTTCGGGTTTCAGGCGTGGCAGAAAATCCCAGCAATCGGTGCTACCTTTGCAAGAAGGCAATTTTGGGAAGAGCTATGGACGAGGTGCGGCTTCATGGGATGAACTGCCTTGCAGAAGGCTCCAATCTGGACGATGAGAAGGATTACCGCCCCGGACTTCGGGCGGTTGAGGAGCTTGGCGTGAAAAGTCCCCTGCGGGAGGCAGGGCTTTGCAAGAGGACGATCCGCCAGCTTGCGAGGGAGCTTGGGATTCCCGTTTGGGACAAGGCATCGCGTGCCTGTCTGGCTACAAGGATTCCATACGGAGAACGTATCACGGAGGAAAAGCTGGAACGAACGAGGCAGGCGGAAGAATTTCTGCGTTCGCTTGGCTTTGCACAGGTGCGGGTACGCTGCCATGAGGAGGGAAGGCTTGCCAGAATCGAGGTGCTTCCGCAGGAGGTGAAGCTTTTCATGGAGGATCCCATGCGGGAGCGTGTAGAATCTTCCCTCAGGGAGATGGGCTTTCGGTTTGCCGCCGTGGATCTGCGCGGCTATCGCACGGGCAGCTTGAATGAAGTGGCTGGGAAGGGCTGAACCTTGGGGAGGCTTTTTGCGGGTGCAAGTTTTTTCATTGACACTCTTTGGGTTTCTGATTATGATGTTAACATATATGTGGATAAATTTTAGGATATAATTTAGGAGGCAGAAAAATGAAGGAGTACAAACCGTTTAAGTCCGGCAAGGTTCGTGAGGTTTATGAGGCGGAAGACAGCATTATCATGGTGGCAACCGATCGAATTTCTGCGTTTGACCATATTTTGAAGAACCAGATTACGAAAAAGGGCGCGATCCTTACGCAGATGTCGAAATTCTGGTTTGATTTTACCAAGGACATTATCCCGAATCACATGATTTCCGTGGACAATCAGGATATGCCGGAATATTTCCAGCAGGAGCAGTTTCAGGGCAACAGCATGAAGTGCAAGAAGCTCAACATGATTCCGATGGAGTGTATCGTGCGCGGCTACATCACGGGAAGCGGCTGGGAGAGCTACAAGGAGAACGGCACGATCTGCGGAATTCAGCTGCCGGAGGGCTTGCAGGAGTCTGAAAAACTGCCGCAGCCAATCTTTACGCCGAGTACGAAAGCAGAGATTGGCGACCATGACGAGAATGTTTCCATCGAAAAGGGTGCAGAGGTATTGGAAAAGGCATTCCCGGGGCATGGTATGGAATATGCTGAGAAGGTTCGGGATTTTACCATCGCTATTTACAAGAAATGCGCAGATTATGCGTTGACACGGGGCATTATCATTGCAGATACGAAGTTCGAGTTCGGACTGGACGAAGACGGAAACATCGTCCTTGGCGATGAGGTGCTTACGCCGGACAGCTCCCGTTTCTGGCCGTTGGAGGGATATGAGGCAGGAAAGTCTCAGCCGTCCTATGACAAGCAGTTCGTCCGTGACTGGCTCAAGGGACACCCAGACAGCGACTTCGACCTTCCGCAGGAGGTCATTGACAAGACGATTGCAAAGTACAAGGAAGCGTTTGAACTGCTCACAGGCAAGGCATTTGACTAAGTTTGTGAGATACAGCGGAAAAAACAGCAGGCAGATGCAGAAGGGTTGGATCTGCTAAAAGTGCCGTAAAGCCTCTTTCCTTACAGGTATGGGCTTTACGGCATTTCTGCTAAATAACTATTTACTCGTTGGTATCAAAAAGAATGTAAAGGGGAGAAGACATATGAAAATATATTTTGCAGGCTCTATCCGTGGAGGCAGGAAAGATGGGGAATTATACTGCAAAATCATAGCAGCCTTAAAGGAGAAGCACCGAGTATTGACCGAGCATGTAGGTGATCTAAGTCTTTCAACAACAGAAAATGAAGGTGATAGAAGTATTTACCAACAGGATACGGCTTGGCTGCGCGAATGTGACCTTGTAGTAGCTGAATGTACACAGGCATCCCTTGGCGTAGGATATGAATTGGCATATGCTGAATCACTTGGGAAGGAAATACATATTTTTTATCGTCCAAAAGAAACGCAGCTTTCTGCTATGTTATCAGGCAATGAAAATTTTATTATACACAAATACGATTATGGAGATGAGATAATAAAACAAGTGAAACTTATTTGAAGCAGTAGTTTTGGGTAAGGGAAGAACGTATGATTTCAATTTAAGATATTGCGTTCACTAATCGTGATTTATAACGAAGCTGTGCATAAGAGATTTCTCACTCATGCAACGAGTGAGTGAAAAATCTCTGTAAATGGATATCCTATCGAATCATGAGGTCTTCTATGATAAAATATTAACAAATCATAGGAGACATTTTATTATGGCAAAACAGGGAAACGAAATTCAAGGAGTAAATAAATTCGGATTTGCAGGGATGATGTAGATGGAGAAAGTTAGGTTAGTAGATATATGTAATCCTAAGCAATGGAAAACTATACCAACGAGTGAATTATTAGATGAAGGTTATCCAGTTTATGGAGCAAATGGAATAATTGGATATTACAGTGAGTATAATCATGAAAATCCAGTTGTGGCTGTTACTTGTAGAGGTGCAACTTGTGGGTCGATTAATATAACTGAACCAAAAGCTTATGTGACTGGAAATGCCATGTGCTTAGATGATGTAAGTAGTAACATTGAAGTGGAATACTTATATTACTGCTTGAAACATTATGATTTTAACAATGTTATTAGTGGTTCAGCACAACCACAAATAACAAGACAGGGTATGAATAAAATACATATTTTGGTTTGTAGTCATGAGGAACAAGTTGAAATAGTTGATAAGCTTAATTGTGTTGAGAAAGTCATAGAACTCAGACAGCAAGAACTCCAGTTGTTAGATAACCTCATCAAATCCCGATTTGTCGAGATGTTTGGTGATTTGAAAAAAAACAATAATCATTGGACTGTGGTTTCATTTACAGAATGTGCAACCATCGATACAAATATGATTCATGTCTTTGATGGTTATGAAGAATATCCACATATTGGTACAGATAGTATAGAGAAAGAAACTGGACGATTGTCTGGATACAGGTCTATTGCTGAAGATGGTGTAATAAGTGGCAAGTATCTTTTTAGTCCACAACATATTATTTATAGCAAAATCCGTCCTAATTTAAATAAAGTTGCTTTGCCTGATTTTTATGGATTATGCTCCGCTGATGCCTATCCAATCTTGGTTAAAGCTGGTATTTGCAACCGAGAGTATTTGGGATATACAATGAGAAGCAGTTATTTCTTGGACTATATTTTGGCTTTCAGTAATCGCACAAATCTTCCTAAGGTAAATAGAGTACAGGTAGAAGGTTTTAGGTTACCTTTACCGCCAATTGACCTTCAAAACAAATTTGCCGATTTTGTCAAACAAGTCGATAAATCAAAAGTTGCAGTGCAAAAGGCTTTAACAGAAACACAATTATTATTTGACAGCTTAATGCAGCAATATTTTGGGTGATTCGTCCCCCAATTTTTGCGTTCAACAGTCCCTCCGTATTTTATGTAAAATTTGAGTCCCAGCAAAAGTTTCTAAAAGAAAAAAGGAATGTTGCATTTTCCTGTCGAATCAATAAACTGGTAAGTTTTAGTGTTATGGAGGAAGTTATGAAGATTGCGGCGAGTGATTTTGATGGAACGCTGTATACGAAAGCGGATGGGATTACGAAGGAAGATCAGGAGAGTATTCGTGCTTGGCAGGCAGCTGGGAACAAGTTTGGCTTGGCAACGGGCAGGAATTTTGATATGGCGTTGGAAGGGGCAAGTGCTTTTGGCATAAGGCTGGATTTCTGCGTGGCGCTCAATGGAGCGGCAGTCTATGACGGCGAGGGGAAGGAATTGTACGGCGTATCTATGGGAAATGAGCTTTTTCGGAGGCTTTGCGCCCATCCGGAGATCGCTAAGCGTCCTTATATCGGAATCATGCTGGGAAAAAGAAATTGTATTCAGGTTCGGGATCATGACAATCCTTTTGCACAGGAATGGATCAAGAAGGGTGCCAAGGTGATTTCTGAGGAGGAAACGGCACAGCTTGCAGAGGTCATGCAGGTCTGCTTGGATACAGAGAGTATGGAGAGTGCGGCACGTTGTGCTAAGGAAGTCTGCCGAGCATTTGCAGGAGAGCTGTCTGCCGTGGCAAATCGGACGTTTGTGGATATTTGCATGACAGGCAATGACAAAGGGACGGGAGTTGCCCGCTTGCTGGAGCAAATGGGCTGGCAGGATGAGGAGATCTGCGTGATTGGAGACGACCGCAACGATCTTTCGATGATAGAGCGGTTTCATGGCTTTGCGGTGGCAAGAGGAAATGATGCAGTGAAGCCTGCGGCAAGTCAAGTTTTTGACAGTGTTGGCGATATGCTGCGGGCAAGGATGGAGGAAGAGGTTCGCAGATGAAATATTTAGTTGCAGGAATCGTGTTTTTGATATATGGGCTGGTTGGCTTTTTGGCTGGCGGCCTGCCTTTGCCGGCACTTGGAATCTTGCTCGGAGTTTTTGCAGCGGTCAAGGGAGCGAGAGAGCTGCGGGGCAAGCAATCTGCGATATCCAAGAATTTGGATTTTTCGGCTTCTGAGGAATTGGATCAGGAACGTGCAGATCTCTTGCAGGAAAGCTACCGCAAGGCTGTGACGGATTATGCGGAGCTTGAGGCTGCAGCCAAGTCGATTCAGGACAAGGAGGTCGTGCAGCAGATCGGGAAGATGCAGGAGATCTCGGGGAACATGCTGCAATATTTGGAGAAGCACCCAGAGAAGCTTCCCCTTGCACAGAAGTTCGTTGACTATTACCAAGATCGTGCAGTTCTGCTGGCGAGAAAGTACCAAGAGCTGGAAAAGACGGGACTGGAAACGCAGGCAACAGCAGAGATGAAGGCGAAGATGAAGACAACGCTTTTCGGTTTTGATGAAGCATACGAGGAGCAGTTCGAGCATATTTTGCAGGATCAGTTCCTTGACTTGAATGCGGAACTCAAGGTCGTGGAGCAGACGATGGATGCAGACGGGATCAAGCCGTCCGTGGAGGAGGTCTCCCATACTGGAGGAAGACTGGAGGACGAACAGCTGAATGCTATGCTGGAGAGTGCACGTCCCAATCAGCCGTATCCGCCGAAAAAAAGGAATGTGGTCTCCAAGCTGGGAAATGGCGGCAGCGTGATTCCAAAGGAAGTATGGGGAGATGTCCTTTTTACGAAGATCTTGCAGTCTGTGCTTGCTATTTTTCTTGGTTCTTTTGGGGCGCATAAGTTTTATCAGGGACGTACGGCAGTTGGTATTTTGTACTGTATCTTTTTTTGGACGGCGATTCCCGGTTTTATTGGGTTCATAGAAGGGCTTCGGTATCTTTTCATGAAAATGGATGATTTTTATTTGGATTATTACTTGAAAAAATAGAGAGAAATGTAAATTCGTCAAGGAGTGAAGGTAATGGCAGAGATCAATTTGGAAGATTTGATGAAGCAGCGCCAGCAGGAAACTGCGGCAGAGACTGCTGTGGCGGAGATTTCTCCTGAGGCTGAGGTGGAGAAGGTTACGAGACAGGTGGAAACACTTTCTCCTGCGGAACGGCAGCAGGTGGAGAAGATCAAGGAAGGTATCAACCTAATGGATTCCACGACGGGGCTTTCCTATGGGGCAAATGCCCAAAAGGAAATCGCTACCTTTTCCAATAGTATCCTTTCCTCGGTACGCACGAAGGACAGCGGCCCTGTGGGAGAGCTTTTGGGAGAGCTTGTCACGAAGGTCAAGGGATTTACGCCGGCAGAGGAAAAAGGCTTTTTGAGCAAGCTGCCGGTCATTGGCTCGCTCGTGGAGAAAACGCAGAACATGATGGAGGGCTATACGAAGCTTTCTACGCAGGTGGATCGCATTGAGAAGGAGCTGGAAAACGCCAAGATGCGCATGATGAAGGATGTCGTCATGTTCGATGGGCTTTACCAAAAGAATTTGGAATATTTCAAGGCATTGCAGCTCTATATCCGTGCGGGAGAGGAAAAGCTGGAGGAGATGAAGACTGTGACACTGCCGAAGCTTCGTCAGCAGGCAGCCGCGTCCTCCGATCCTATGGCGGTGCAGGTCGTCAGCGATTTCGAGAATAACGTGGATCGCTTTGAGAAAAAGGTGCATGACCTCAAAATCAGCAAGACGATAGCGATTCAGACGGCACCGCAGATTCGGTTGATCCAGAATAATGACAAGGTGCTGGTAGACAGGGTGCAGACGGCGATCTACAACACGATTCCGCTTTGGAAGAATCAGATGATCATTGCGCTTGGGCTTCAGCGGCAGCAGCAGGTGCTCCAGATGCAGAGGGCGGTCAACGATACGACCAATGACCTCCTGCGCAAAAACGCGGAGCTCTTGAAGCAAAATAGTATCGAGACTGCAAAAGAGAATGAGCGCAGCATTGTTGATATCGAAACGGTTCAGAAGGTCAATGATGACTTAATCTCAACGATTGAGGAGACACTTCGTATTCAGCAGGAGGGGAAGGCACGTCGGCAGGCAGCTGAGCAGCAGCTGGTGCAGATCGAGGATCGCTTGAAGCAGACCTTGCTGGCGCACAGCAATTGATAGTGTCGTGATGAAAAAATCCCGCAGACGATGCAGATGTATGGTAAAATAGAGCGTATGGGAATTTTGTTTGGCGCGCATTATTTGTTGTGGGGTTGGTTTTGGTTATGGAAAATGCTCGAAAGATTGTGAGGAAGCGAGTCAAGTGGCTCTTTTTCGTATTTGTGGCTTCTTTGTTGCTTATTGTCCTGCGTTATGCGTGGATCCAGCTGGTGCAGGGAGAGCAGATGTCGGAGAGGATGCGGTTTCAGGTTGGGGAGGATTACAAGCTCCAGTCGCCGAGAGGGGCAATCATTGACCGCAACGGGCGAGAGCTTGCCATCAGTACGCTTACGAAATCGTTATTTATCGATCCAAGCCATGTCAAGGATGCCAATACCTTGGCAGCGGAGCTGGCTCCCTTGGTTGGGCTGAAGGAACAGGACGTTTTAGATGCCGTTGCCAAGGGCGGCGGTTTTGTTTGGCTTAAACGCCGCATGGATTACTCGGAGTCTGAGGCTGTGCGCAAGCTGATTCTTGAGAAGTCCTATGGCGATTGCTTGGGACTTCGTGATGAGGCAAAACGCTTTTATCCCAATGACGTGCTGGCGGCAAACGTCCTCGGATTTGTTGGGACGGATGACAAGGGCTTGGACGGCATTGAACAGTCGATGGACAAGTTTATCAAGGGAGAGGTCACGGACAAGTTCCTTTATACGGATAAGAGGAATCGTCCGATTTTGGAGTCTATTTTTGAGCGGCACTCTTACCATGGCGATTACTGCAAGACGATTGAGCTGACGATCGACAGCGGGATCCAGTTCATTGTGGAGCAGGAGCTGGACAAGGCGATGGCAACAACGAATCCAGCAGCAATTACCTGCATTGTGATGGATCCAAGGAACGGGGAAATTTTGGCGATGGCTTCCCGTCCCAGCTACAATCCGAACAAGTTCTGGGAATATTCGCAGGAAACGTGGAAGAATCGGGCAGTGTCCTTTATTTATGAGCCTGGTTCTACCTTTAAGTCCGTGGTTGCAGGAACGGCGCTTCAGGAAAAAATCGTCACGCCAAATCAGGTCTTTGTCGATCCGGGTTATGTCATGGTGTCGGGACGGCGTATCCAGAACTGGAACGGCGAGAGCTTTGGTACAGTTACCTTTACGGATGTGGTGAAGAATTCGCTGAATACGGGATTCGCTCAGGTTGGGCTGCAAATTGGCGCACAGAAGCTGACGGAGTATGCCAAGCTTTTTGGCTTTGGGGTTCCGACGGAGATAGAGCTTCCGGGTGAGGAATCGGGTATTCTTTTTGATCCGAAGGAAATGGGAGATTCGGATATTGCAACGATGTCGATTGGGCAGTCTATTGCCGTGACACCTCTCCAGTTGGTAACTGCAATGTCTGCCATTGCGAATGATGGAATGCTTTTGCGTCCGTATATCGTGAAATCTATCAAGAATGCAGATGGCACGGTTTACAGCGAGACCGAGAAAAAAGAGGTACGGCGCACGATCGAATCCGCAACGGACAAGACCTTGGTAGGTCTTTTGGAGGAGGTCGTTGCAACGGGCGGCGGCATGAAGGCGGCAGTCAAGGGCTACCGCATTGCAGGAAAAACGGGAACGGCGCAGAAGATCCGTGAAGATGGCGCAGGCTATATGGATGGTCGGTATATTGCCTCTTTTTGCGGATTTGCACCCGTGGAGGATCCCAGATTTACGGTGCTTGTCATGATAGACGATCCTATGGGAATCTTTTATGGAGGGCAGATAGCTGCTCCAGTGGCAGGCAATATTTTTTCCCAGATCTTCCGCTATCTCCATATTGAGCCATCCAGTGATGTTTTGGCAGAGTTGGATGGGAACAATGCGAAAGCAGCTCCGCAAGCGAAGCCCAAGCAGACTTACCAGGGCGAGGTACCAAGCGGCAAGGCTGTCGTTCCTGATTTTGCAGGAAAGAGTATTCGGGAGGCAGCCCGGCTTGCCTCTGAAAATGGGTTAAAATTGGATTCCCAAGGTTCGGGCTTTGCTTCCAAGCAGAGCATACCGGCGAATACATTGATAGATCAAGGGGCAGAAATTACAGTCTACTTTAATCCATAATTGTGCAGTGCAAAGAAGGAAGAACGATGAAATCCAAAAAACTGGTGCAAAAAACAATCTTTATGCTGTTCACGGCGGTTTTGATTATTTTCCCCATTCTCTATACGATGAGGGCGGCAGGAATGTTTCAGACAGAACCTGAATTGGAGCAGCGCCCAGAGCTGGAGACAGACAAGGTACTTCATGTTTCGGCAGATTGCAATTTTGATCCGTACAGCTACTTGGACAAGAATGGAGAACCTGTCGGATATGATGTGGAAACGATTATGGAGATCGGCAGAAGGCTTGGGTATCGGGTGGATGTTCGCTTGATGCTTTGGCCGGAGGCGGTCACATCTCTGCGGGGCGGCTATGCAGATATCATCATGGGAAAGGAAATTTCGCCGCTGAACGCAGCAGATGGCATTCTTATGACGGTGCCGACGGCAGAGGAGACCATGGTGGTATGGGGCAAGTCAAGGGCATTGGGGATAGACCAGCTTCAAGGAAAGCGTGTGGGGGTTATTTCAGCCTCGACCTATGATAACAGGGTACGCATTATTTCCGGTTGTGAATTGGCAGAGATGCATTCCTATGACGAGCTTTTCAAGGCTTGCAATGAAGGGAAACTGGATTATGTACTTTGCCGCAGGACGATAGCAAACGCTGTTATGAGGCGGCTGGATATCAGCTTGCGTGAAGGACCTGCGTTCATGGTCAGCTATCTTGGATATGGTGCGATCAAGGAAAAGGAACTGATTCCTGAGATCAATCGAGTGATCCAAGAAATGCGGGAGGACGGAACTTTGCAGGAATACCGCAAGAAATGGCTGTTTCCTTATATGCATCATTGGAGCTTAAAGGGCATACTCCTAGTGAACCGGGACGTTTACAGTGCCTTGGCATTCCTTTGGGTGCTTTGGATCTTCTGTGCATTTTGGATGTGGCAAAATGGAAAGAGCATTCGCCAGCGTGAGGCACAGATGCTGGCGTATGAAGCTGAGCGAAAGAAGCAGGCACAGGATCTTGAGCAGGCAAAGCAGGAGGCAGAGAAGGCAAATGAGGCAAAGAGCAAATTCCTTTTCAATATGAGCCACGATATCCGCACACCGATGAATGCGATTCTTGGTTTTGCTGATCTTTTGAAAAAGCACGGGGAAAATGCAGAAAAACGTGAGCGGTATGTGGAAAATATCCAGATTTCAGGAAAATATTTGCTGGACCTCATCAATAATGTCCTTGAAATGGCAAAAATAGAAAGCGGAAAATTGTTCATGGATGAGCAAAACATGAACCTTCATGAATTTTCCCGTGCTATGGAGCTTATCTTCCTTGATGCCTGCAAGAACAAGGGACTGCAGATGAAGCTGGATATTGACGTGCAGCACCCGAATGTTTTTGCGGATAAGACCAAGTGCGGAGAGATCGTGATGAACCTCGTCAGCAATTCCGTCAAGTACACGCCGAACGGGGGACAGATCCATGTCAAGATTCGGGAATTCACTTCGCAGCGTGAGGGTTGGATGAACTGCAATATCGTTGTGGAAGATAACGGGATTGGAATGTCCAAGGAATTTTTGAAGAATGTCTTTGAGAGCTTTGCTCGCGAGCGTACCTTTACGGAGAACAAGATCGTGGGAACTGGCTTGGGAATGGGCATTGTCAAGCATTTGGTGGATGCGATGGACGGTTCTATCCGCATCGAAAGCGAAATAAAGAAGGGAACGAAGGTCTTTGTCGTCCTTCCTATGCGGCTGGCAGAGGGAACTGCGGCCTGTGAGGCGGAGAGCCTGCCGGATTCGTCTTTCTTCAAGGGGAAGCGTGTGCTTTTGGCAGAGGATAATGCCTTGAATGCTGAGTTTGCCTATGAAATGCTGGAGGACGCAGGTTTCTATGTGGAGCATGCGGAGGACGGTGTTGCCTGCATTGATATGCTGGAAAGCTCGCCGGATGGGTATTACGATGTTGTATTGATGGATGTCCAGATGCCGAACATGGACGGCTATCAGGCGACGAAGATGATTCGCCAGTTCGAGGATATAGAAAAGTCAAAAATTCCAATCATTGCAGTAACGGCAAATGTCTTTGATGAAGATGCTCAAAGGGCCCTGTCAGCAGGAATGGATGGATTTGTCGGAAAACCTATCGAGCTGCAGAAGCTTTTGGCAGAGCTGAAGCGTTTTCTTGTGAAGTGATACCGTTTTGCTTTTGAAAGGTGAATTGTGTGCCCAAGTGCTTGGGCGGACAATTTTTGTATGGAGGCTTCGTGGGAAAAGTTTTTTGAAAGCAAGGAGAGATGACAGATGAGACGGGAACAGGGCATTGTTCTGTTTGCAGAGGGTGATATGGCACGGGTCAAAGTGGGACGGCATGAGGAATGTACAGGCTGCGGTGCATGTCCTGCAACACGGCAGGCAACCGTGGATGCAGTGAACAGAGTGGGCGCAGCCGCAGGGCAAAGGGTTCGGCTCGAGATGCAGGAGGAGCATATTTTTTTGGGAGCGTTTGTTGTGTTCTGGCTTCCCTTGATCTCTGCCGGTATGGGTGCGTTCCTTGGCTGGCAGGCGGCACTTGCGCAGGGAGCAGAGGAAAACGATTGTATTCTAGGGGGTGCGGCTGCCGCTTTCCTTCTCTCCTTGGCGGTCGTTCGGTGGTTTGACAGGCGTTTAGCGAAAAAAAAGGAAATGAAGCCGGTCATCGTGGAGCTTTTGCAAGATAAGTCTTGATGGAGGCAGTACGGGTGAGAAGGAAAGAAGGTTTTTTTGCAAAAGAATAGAATATAGATACTGTGTAGCTTGTTTGCTGTATGGAGTTTGCATAGCCATTGTGCAAACAGATCCAGCGAAAGCAATCTGTTATTTGAGAAGTAATATAACGAAGCTAAGATGTCCCCTTCTTCAACAGCTTGCTGTAAGTGGGGGAAGCCAAATTTTAACAAGCGGTGAGCAAACTTTCGCTTCGTTGAAACGCAAATTGGAGGGAAAATGCTTACGGCATGTTCTTGAACAATGGCGTTATAACGAAGCTAAGATGTCCCCTTCTTCAACAGCTTGCTGTAAGTGGGGGAAGCCAAATTTTAACAAGCGGTGAGCAAACTTTCGCTTCGTTGAAACGCAAATTGGAGGGAAAATGCT
>JAZLHW010000076.1:0-36418 GCA_045617105.1 Selenomonadaceae bacterium
ATTGTTCAAGAAAATGCCATAAGCATTTTCCCTCCAATTTGCGTTTCAACGAAGCGGGAGATATGCTCACCGCTTGTTAAAATTTGTCTCCCCCACTTACAGCAAGCTGTTGAAGAAGGGGACATCTTAGCTTCGTTATAATCTAGCACTTTAAAAAAAGACAGAGTTCCCGATAAATTCCCTCAGAATAGAATTGTTAGGTATCATATCCTCATTAGGGAGATCATAAAAGTATTCACAAAAATCTAAAATTCTTCTTGCTTTTGTATATTCAGGAAACTCTGGCGTAACTGTCTTTAAGAGAGGAACAGCATATTTTTGAAGAGCTGCTATCTCATAAATCAATGCTGAATTAAACATGACATCTGCTTCTTCTTGATACGGAAAAATATATTTCTCTTCCCCTGCCCTAACATCAGGCCATTTATTTAATGTCTTTAAAGCATCTGCACCACGTGTCTTGTAATCTCGAACCAATCGACGAAGCATTCTTGCATCTGTAGAGGGAATACGGTTATGTGCATCAATATTTAACTGGGATAATGGAGATATATATATTTTATATTTCATATCCCTTGGAACTGCGGCAGTCAATTTTTCGTTTAACCCATGAATTCCCTCTACGATAATTGGCTGGCCTGATGGCAATGATATCGTATTGCACTTGTCCCACTCTCTCTTGCCAGTAATAAAATTGTATCGTGGAAGCATGACTTCTTCCCCTTGCATCAAGGAAAGTATGTTTTTGTTAAAAAGCTTGATATCCAATGCTTCTAAACACTCATAATCATAAGTCCCATTCGGCAGCTTAGGAGTATCTTCTCGATTGCAAAAATAATCATCCAAGGAAATCGATATTGGCTCCAATCCAACCACTCGCAATTGTATCCGCAAACGTTGTGCAAAAGATGTTTTTCCGGACGATGATGGTCCTGCTATCAGAATCAAGCGAAGCTTATCACTGTCAATAGCTATATGGTCAGCAATTTCAGCAATACATTTTTCTTGCAGTGCCTCTGAAATCCTTATCACTTCTCCAATTGTACCATCCTTTATGAAACGGTTTAAGTCTGTAATATAGTTGCAATGCAAGATATCTCCCCAGCTCTTTGCTTCTGCTAACATACGGGAAAGTTTTGGCTGTTTCACTAATCTAGGAATTTTTCCTCCAGATCTCATATCTGGTGTGAACAATAAAATTCCGGAATTAAATGGTTCGATTGCAAAATTACCCAGATGACCGGTACATCCCATCATAGCACCATAGAAATAATCATAAAATTCACCGCAACGATAAATGCTGACATACTCCTTATCCAATGTATCAATCAAAGATGCCTTTTCGGCAAGATTAAAACCTTCAAACATCTTCACAACATCTTTCTTTTTACGAACTTCTTTTACAATGGGACGGTTTTCCTGTACAATTTTCCGCATGTATACTTCAATTTCCTTAACCATTTCATCGGTCAAAGGCTTATCCGGAACATTTATCTCACAATACAATCCACCACTGGAATGAAATTTTACAACTACTTCAGAATTGGGGTAAAGTTCATATACCGCAACAATCAAAACAAATTCAACAGAGCGACGATAAACACGCCACCCTTCCTCTGTATTTAACTCAATAAACTCCATATTACGAGAAGTTCCAACCTGTGTCTGCAAGTCTCGAATAATATTATCAAGCTTAACGGCTACGATTTCACTTTCATAATAACCTTGAAATTCACCTACAAATTCACGAGGTTGAATCGTTGGGCCAACATAGCTTTCTTTACGATGAATAAAAAACATAAAATCACCTCATTCCATATTTTTTATACAAATTGCATAAAAGACATCCAAAAGGATGTCTTTTCATAGCATATTTTACTTGTAGATGACGAGTACCGCCTGATACGCAAGCGCTCCCATAAGGGCAGTACAGGGGATGGTAAGTACCCATGCCATCACCATTTGCTGCGCAACACCCCAGCGGACAGCATTCACCCGCTTGGCTGTTCCAACGCCCATGATGGAACCAGAAACAACATGCGTAGTACTAACAGGCAAGTGCAACAAAGTTGCCGTGAAAATAACGAAGGAAGAATTCAAATCTGCCGCAAAACCACTAATTGGTTCCAACTTGAATATCTTGCCTCCAATCGTCTTAATAATCCTCCAACCGCCAATAGCCGTACCGCAAGCCATTGCTGTAGCAGCCAAAATCTTGACATAACTTGGAACTTCAAAAGTGTCAATATATCCGCCTGACAAAAGTGCAAGAGTTATGATACCCATAGATTTTTGCGCATCATTCGATCCGTGCGAAAATGCCATTGATGCAGCAGATAAAATCTGCATTTTACGGAATTTCCCATTCACTACAGACGGACTGAAATTTCCAAAAAAACGATACAAAAGAAGCATAATAACGTAACCACTGCAAATAGCCACAATAGGAGAAGCAATCAGAGAGATAACGATCTTCTCTATTCCCCACAAATTCAATCCATCGGAACCAACAGAAACAAGCACAGCACCTATGACACCGCCAACCAATGCATGAGAAGAACTGGATGGTACTGCCAGCCACCACGTCAAGATATTCCACACAACAGCACCAACAAGAGCTGCAATCAATATATGTTCATCTACATGCTGGGCAGATTTTACAATGTCAGCACCAATTGTTTTTGCAACGCCTGTGCTATACATCGCTCCAGCAAAATTTAATACAGCTGCCATAATAATCGCATGGCTTGGGTGAATAGCACGTGTAGAAACCGATGTAGCAATGGCATTTGCTGTATCATGAAAGCCATTTATAAAATCAAACAGCAATGCCAAACCAATAACCGTAAAGATCAAATATTGCAGTTCATGCATATTTCATCACCACACCTCGTATCATGTCTGAAACCTTTTCACAATGATCCAAGGTATCTTCCAAGTTCTCAAGAATATCTTTCCATTTAATGAGTTCAATCGGATCTTTTACCTGATCAAACAGATAAGCCACCTCATGACGATAAACGCGATCCCCTTCACTTTCCAAATTCTCAATTTTATGTGTTGCTTCAAGAATTTGAACCTGATTTTTCTTGATATCCTTCAAAAGCGAAAATGCCTTTATTATTTCTTCGGTACTCTCAATCAACAGCTTTGTCAAAGTAACTGCACCTTGCATTGCTTCGCCGGTACGATACATGACGATACGCTGCAACGTGCCTTGCAGATAATCTACACCATCATCCAATCCATTTGCCAATGCATAAATATCTTCGCGGTCAATTGGAGTAATAAACGTCAGATTTAATTTATCAATAATCTTGTCATTCACAGCATCTGCTTCATGCTCAAGATCAATAATCTGCTTTACTTTGGTTGCAGCAGTGCTGTAATTCAGCATCACCTCATCCAACATGAGCGCTCCTTGATAAAAATATTTAGCACTTTCAACAAACAGGTCAAAAAACTCAGTATCTTTTTGCTTTAAGCTAAACATAATGCGCTTGCGTCCTTTCTAAAATGTATTTAGGAATAACACTTATGCAACAATCATAACATTTTTTCTAACATCCATCAATACAAATTTGCTAACATGATGAATCCATATACAACATTTATTTTTGGTCTTTTATGAGAAAAGGTCCCCTATGATCGTTCATACCATATCATAGAAGACCTTACGAACTGAAATGAACTCAATTTATACAGATTTTCGTCTAGCCTCGCTCTTTATTTCTTTGGGTTAATGGTTATTTTTTCAATAACGACCTTACTCAAAGGACGATCCTGAAAATCCGTATCTTCTTTGCCAATTGCCTTGACAACATCCATTCCTTTAACAACCTTCCCAAAAACTGCATGATGACCATCTAACCACGGCGTAGCTGCCAATGTAATGAAAAACTGCGAGCCACCAGTATTGGGACCAGCATTTGCCATGGAAAGAATCCCTTCAGCATCATGCTTCAAATCTTTGTGAAATTCATCTGGAATTTGATACCCAGGACCACCCATGCCCGTACCATCTGGACAACCTCCTTGGATCATAAAACCATCAATGACCCGATGAAAAATCAATCCATCATAAAATCCCTTTTCCACCAAAGTAATGAAGTTCTTTGTTGTGATAGGAGCTTTGTCCTCAAAGAGTTCAATTTCAATGATGCCTTTGTTTGTTTCCATTACTGCAATACGATTCTCCAATGCCCTCTCTCCTTTATCTGTACCTATATTTCCATCAGATGCAAAGCATCCTCCAGTCAAACACACTGCCAACAATGCAGTGATTAAAAACAAAACTTTTTTCCCACTCATCTATAAGATCTCCTTTCTACATGAAACACTACTTATCCTTCTTCTGCTTTAACATTTTCTCAATTTCGATTCCTGGCTGACTAAAGCCACGCCCCATCACCTCATTTGCTGACATAATGATCATGAACGCATGCTTGTCAATGGCATCCGCTAATAATTTAATTTTTGAAATCTGCGTAAGGTTTACTACCACAAAGATAACATTTCGTTCCTTTTTTGTAAATGCGCCTTGCCCATGCAGAAAGGTAACACCGCGACCGACCTCCGTAATGATACCATCAGCAATAGCTTGTGCCTGATCCGATACGATTAGAACGGCTTTTCTTTTGTTGAAACCTGCAATAATCTTATCTGTAACTTGTGAATTAACGTACATGCAAATTAAGGTAAACATCGCAGGTGCCGCCCCAAAAAGGAGTCCAGCTACACACATAACTAAGCAATTAAAGGAAAATATAACTCCACCCATTTGAAAAGAATAATATTTCTTGACTATCGCACCAATGATGTCAAATCCGCCGGTACTTCCATTCATACGAAAGACTATACCATAACCGATTCCATTAAACACGCCGCCAAACACAGCTGCCAACATCAAATCATCCAACGGTGCATATCCATTCAAGAATCTAGTCACATCTAAACAAACAGAAAAGAATACCGTCCCTAAAATTACATCCACAACATAGCCCTTGCCAAGCTTCTTATAGGCAAGAAGCAAAAGAGGGATATTATAGAAAAACGTTTGCATTCCAATTGGCCATCCTGTCAAGTAATAAACAATGATAGCAATTCCCGTGGCACCTCCCGTAAGCAAATGGGAAGGAACCAAGAAAAGATTTATGGAACAGCTGGCTATGAGACAGCCTCCTAAAATGCCTAGATAACGAAGCATCCGATAATAAAATATCCCAGGCTGTATCATTTCTCCCAACCTCGAATTTTTACGATATCTTGATGAGGATAACTTCCTAAATCTAGTTTACTCGTAACGTCTGCATCCACATCATTGGATAAAGCTTCCTCCGTCTCCAAAAAATCATCTTCTTTCAACGGCAAGCTTGTAATGCGGAAAGATTTTAAAAAATTGTTGTCATCATCCATTTCCAGTACTAAACGTTCCTTGGAGCAATACGGTCGTTCATAAATATAATAGACACCCTCCTCCAGCTGCTGACGTTTGTTTTTTCCATAAGTCGAAGTAATCTTGTAGGGAGTTGCACCATATCTGATTCCATCACGAGCTTGATAGTTTTCATCCGTAATAATAAAATCAACAACACAACGATTTTTTACAGAAATTCCTACCTCATAACCTTTGTCATAGATATAATAAAGTACAACCCTGCCATGCACATACCTTTGCTGATCATAAAGAGATTCTCCAAAAACTTGAAAAACTTCCTTTTCCGTTGCTCCCAGCATAACGCCCTTGCAGGAAAAATCTAAATCCTCCAAATGACCTTGTGACCCTGCCGCAAATACGATAGAGGACATCATCCACAATATCGCAATAATCCATAACAACAATGATTTCTTTCGCATTATGTAATCCCCACTGTCCCGTATGCACTAAGAACGGCCCTCTAGGTGTACCTTTCCGGCCAACAAAATTTTAAATATTCCTTATGTTTCTTTTCTGCACCAAGCTCTGTTGGCACATAATAAACGACATCTTGCATTTCTTGAGGAAGATACCTCTGCTTCGTAAAGTGATTTGGAAAATTATGTGGATAAACATACTCCAATCCATGCCCCAGCTTTTCAGCACCCTTATAATGCGCATCCCTCAAATGAAGAGGTATTTGACCGCAATTTTTTCCTCTCACATCTGCTAAGGCTTTGTCGATCGCCAAGTATGCTGCATTGCTTTTGGGTGCAGAAGCTACATACGTAACTGCCTCTGCAAGCGGTATCCTTGCCTCCGGCATTCCAAGAAACTGCACTGCCTGCACCGCAGACATCGCAACAACGAGAGCCATCGGATCCGCATTACCAACATCCTCTGCTGCACAAATAGCAATACGACGAGCTATGAAGTTCAAGTTTTCCCCTGCCGCAAGCATTCTTGCCAAATAATGGAGTGCCGCATCCGGATCACTTCCACGCATGCTTTTGATAAATGCCGACACCGTATCATAATGGTTATCACCCTGCTTGTCATAGGACTGCATGCGTTCTCCTACAAGACTCTGAAACATCTCCTCCGTAAGCTCGCCACCATTTGAAGATAGCATAGCAGACATTTCCTCTAAAAGATTTAATGCAATTCTCGCATCGCCACCAGAAAATTGAGCAATTTTTAAAAGCATACTGTCATCCGCATGAATATTTCGCTCACCCAATCCTCGTTCACGATCCAAAAGAGCTCGCTTCATGACTTGTACGATTTGTACATCCGTTAAAGTGGAGAGTTTAATGATACGAACCCTGGAAAGTAATGCATGATTCACTTCAAAAAATGGATTTTCTGTTGTTGCGCCAATCAAAATCAAGCGGCCGTCCTCCACATACGGCAAAAGTACATCCTGCTGTCCCTTGTTAAAACGATGAATCTCATCAATGAACACGATGGTTCGTTTCTGATAAAATTTTCGCTGCTCCTCAGCTTCCTTAACAGTTTGGCGAATTTCTTGAATGCCTGATGAAACAGCATTCAACTTCTTGAATGCACTCTCCGTAAGACCTGCAATCATTTGAGCCAGTGTCGTTTTTCCTGTTCCCGGCGGTCCATAGAAAATCAAAGATGGAATTTGATCCTGTTCAATCATTTTTCGTAAAAAACGACCATCTCCTACCGCTTCCTGCTGACCTATAAATTCTGAAAAATTCTTTGGTCTCATTCTTTGTGCAAGCGGCTCAAAGTATTTTTTTACGCCAGAGTTATTTGACGAATCTTTCGTCATTGCAAACAAATCCATATTTTCTATCACAATGGCTCACCTGCCTGTTGAACCGAATCCGCCTTGACGTATCGTCCCATTTCCTGCCATATCATTGTCTGTCATCAAATATACATGAAAGATCCCTTGCGCAATCCGTGTTCCTTTTTTTAAATGAATCGATTCCTTTCCAAAATTCCAAACAGCAAGCATGATATGACCTTCATTGTCTGCATTATTATAGTAATCCGCATCAATGATTCCTGTATTATTGGCAAGACAAAGCGAATAACGTACTGCCATGCTGGAGCGAATATGAAGCATCAGCACCTCGTCTGATTTCATATACGCTTTCAAGCCTGTTGAAACCATCTTGATTTCACCCGCAGCAATCACAGCATCTTCAGCTATAGCAATATCATATCCAGCACTTCTTTCTGTATTCCTTTCTGGAATCTGAATCTGCTTGTCCGTATATTTGCTTACTATTTCAAATCCGCGAGTTTGCAAAAAATTCACCTTCCAAATACGAACGTTCACTCAAAAAAGTTATAAATCTTCTCTTTTTTCTCCTATAAAATTCCCAGTAATGGGCTTTGCAGGTGTAATCGTGGAAATTGCATGCTTATACACCAGTTGCTGCTTTCCCATAGATTCCAAAACGACCGTAAAGTTATCAAAACCTTTCACGTTTCCCTTCAGCTGAAACCCATTGACTAAATGAATGGAAACAGCCGTATTTTCTTTGCGTACTTGGTTCAAGAAATTATCTTGCAAATTGATTACTTTCGATGGCATAAAAATCACTCCTCAGTAAATGGTTTCATATTAAGTGTTTCAAGTTCAACACCATGAAAATAACAAACAATGTCATTCCAAATCTTAAAAAACACATCATTCTCTGACATATGATCCATGTCATACCAATGAATGTACGGCATCTTTCGATACCATGTAAACTGACGTTTTGCAAAATGACGCGTTGATTTTTGAACAGATTCCACAGCCTCTTGAACCGAGATCTCACCCAAAAGCGCCGCTGCCATTTCCTTATAGCCAATTCCTTTCATAGCTTGCATTTCCCGAGTAATTCCCTGACTCAGCAATGTACGTACTTCCTTCAAAAGTCCATTTTGCATCATCGAATCTACTCGCAGGTTGATCCTTTCATAAAGCTGTTGTCGTTCACGCCGCAATCCGATTACATACGCATCATAAACTAACTCGTTCTGGTTTGTAAGCTTCTTTTCCCTTGAGATTCGTTCTTCTCCCAATTCTGCTACTTCAAGTGCACGAATAACACGGCGAAAATCATTCTCATGCAATCTTGCTGCTGACTCTGCATCTATTTTTTCCAATATCTCATGGACGTATGCTTTGCCATGCGTCTCCGCTAAATTCTGCAAGTATTCTCTATATGCTTCATTCCCTGCCGTTTCATTGAATTGATAGCCTTCCAAAAGAGATTTTGTATAAAGCCCTGTACCACCGACAAGAAGCGGTATCTTTCCCTTTTCATTGATCTTCAAAATCAGCTGTTCGGCTTCTTGCTTGAAATCTGACACATTATAATGTTCCCAAGGCTCACGAATATCAATCAGGTGATGAGGTATTCCCTGACGTTCCTCCACAGTTGGTTTCGCTGAGCCTATATCAAACCCTCGGTACACCAACATGGAATCTCCAGACACGATTTCCGTTTGAAGAATTTTTGCCAGCTTCACAGAAAGACTGGTCTTTCCAACTGCAGTTGGTCCTAAAATCACAATCAGTCTTTGCTTCACCATCCAGCATCCAATCCCCCATCTTCTTCATACTCCTACTATCATACAACAGTTTTCTCAATAAAATCAAGAAATTATCTCCTTTACCTACTCAGTTATCCTCAATCGTTTTGATTGTTTTACAATATATTCAACATAGTATATCTTATTATAACGCCATTGTTCAAGAAAATGCCATAAGCATTTTCCCTCCAATTTGCGTTTCAACGAAGCGGGAGATATGCTCACCGCTTGTTAAAATTTGGCTTCCCTCACTTACAGCAAGCTGTTGAAGAAGGGGACATCTTAGCTTCGTTATAAACAAATATTTTACAAAAAAAGTCTGCCACCCAACAGTAATGTGTGGCAGACCAATGTATTTCATTTCTCAAATAAGCTTCTCGATGTCGTCAAATCAATTGTTGCAATTCATCATAATGCAGTCTTTTCTATCCTGCATCCCTTTGTGCTTTGGACCATGTCCTTTTTTCCCCTCAAATTTCTTCAAGTCAATACCCAATTCTTTTGCAACATCCTTCCAGTGATTGTTAATTTTCTTCATATCAAGAACTTCTTGTACATCCTTCCCCGCTTGTTTTGCAAGCATAGCTGCAAACCTAATATCCTTGGACTGATATCCTTTTTTCAAAAGGTCACAGGCAGTATCTTTGTCAATATTCCCCTGCTTTGCCAAATGACCAGCTACAAAACCATATCGTTCTGCTGTAATCTGCTCCTGCGTAATACCAAGCTCCTGCTGCACATCCTTCCAATGATTGCTGGTTGTCTTCATTTCCATCACATCGTGGAAGGACTTTCCACTAATTTTTGCAAACATTGCCGCTTGACCAATTCCATTGAAGTTTTTCCTTTCATTCATGGCAGCAAGAACTTCATCTTTATTGACCTGGAAGATATCTGCTATCCTTTGAGCTGCCTTTTCCTTGTCCATCTTCATATGAGGCATTGGTCGATGCATATTTTTTTGCTCAAATTGATGCTGTGGAACGTTTTCTTCACTCTGTGCAGCACTAACTGTTAAACTGCCTGCCAACAACATCGTGCCTGCGATCATGCTTGCTGCTACTTTTTTTACATACTTTTTCATAGAAATCAACGCCTTTCAAAAATAAATATTTTCTTTATCGACTTTCGATGGTATTATTATAGGAGACAGGAATTAGAGTGTCTTTAGCCTGAAATTAAAAATAAATAAGAAAAGAGGTGTTTTTCATGACAGAACAGGAACTGGAGAAGCTGGTTCAAGAGAAAATAACTGAGGCATGCAAGGAAGTAGAGCACCCTAAGAAATTCTTCATCACAGAAAATGGTCGTGGTGTAACCGATGGCGGTGACCTCTACAATGCACTTCTAAAGGATGTTCTCAACGTAGTACAAAAAGCAACTACTGAAATTCTAAAAGAAGTTGTTCTGAAAAAGTAAGACAAGCCCCTGCAAAGAAAACGAATTTTCTTCTTTGCAGGGGCTTGTCTTATGTTTTCCACTCTTTACATACCAACGATGCAGCCATTTTATCTTTATGCAGTTGCTTAACTAAATGTTCCGCTGAATTAAATTTTTTCTCATTTCGCAATTTCTGCAAGAAAAATACATGAATCAGTTTATCATAAATATCCTTTTGAAAATCCAAAATATGTACTTCCAAACGATGATAACAGCCTTCAAAAGTAGGATTATTTCCTATATTGGCAACCCCATCATAAATTTTTCCGTCATAAAGAACCCTTACCGCATAAACGCCATTCGGGAGCATGGCACAATAATCTGGAATCATAAGATTCGCCGTAGGAAATCCCAAGGTACGACCTCTGCGGTCTCCATGAACTACTCTGCCTAAAAAAGTAAACGGGCGGCCAAGAAATTCATTAACAACAGACAACTCTCCATTTTTCAGCAATTCTCTAATTCGCGTACTGCTTATCGCACGACCGCAATCGAGTATAGTCGGACAAATTTCGGCACAAAAACCATAATCTTTTCCTGCACGCATTAACAAACGCTGATTGCCCTTTCCTTGATATCCAAAGGTAAAATTAGCACCTGTCACTACATAAAGAGGTGCTAGATTATCCTGCAATATTTCCATGAACTTATTCGGAGATATGCGAGAAAACTCTTTCGTAAAGAATATATTAAAAACTACCTCCACACCCATCCTTTCGAGAATAGCATTTCTAAGGTCTGGGCTTCCTATTTGAAGAGGCATACGCTCTGGAGCAACTACGGAAAGTGGATGATTGCTAAAGGTAAACACCACGCACTGCCCATTCATTCCTTGTGCCAATTCCATGGCACGATGTACAATACTCTGATGACCAATGTGCATACCATCAAACATTCCAAGTGCCACAACAATCTTTTTGTACTTATTCTTGATATCTGTTATCTTTGTATAAATTTTCATGTCAATTCTTATATACCTTTATTGGGCAAACAGCCTTCTTGGATTGATCGTAACGAGCCATACCCAAGAACCTTCCATTGCAGAATACGCTGAAAAGTTGATTTGTTTTTAGTGAAAGCTCTCTCGTAGAGAGTCCATTGCAAAATGCTTTCTCACGATGCTCCGACAAATCATAACGTGGAATATGCAAAAAACACTCTTCTGCTGATAAAACTGCAGCTTCTCCTGCTTGTCTTAATTCCTCTAACGTATAAGAATCCTCCAACTGGAACGCTCCGACCCTTGTACGAAGCAAAAAAGACATGACAGCAGGTATTCCTAAACGACTTCCTATATCCATGCAAAGAGTGCGAATATAGGTTCCCTTGGAACAATCCACATCCATTAAAAAGGTCTGCGCCTGTTCATTCAACTGCAAAAGTTCCAACCGCATAATTTCAACATCCCGTGCCGGAATTTCTACTTTTATATCCTGCCTTGCAAGGTCACATGCCCTCTTTCCGTTGATTTTAATGGCAGAATAAATCGGAGGAACCTGCGTAATTTTTCCTTGAAAACCTTCCATGGTTTCGGCAATCTCACTGAAAGCAGGCATAGAAAAGTTCATAACCTGTTCCACTGGAGTTCCAAACAAATCCCCAGAATCGGTAGCCATTCCAAGCTTTACTTCGGCTCGATAGGACTTGTCTCCAGACAAAAATTCAATCATCCTCGTAGCACGTCCAACGGCTATAGGAAGCACGCCTGCTGCTCCAGGATCTAATGTCCCTGCATGTCCAACACGCTTCGTATGAAGTATCCGTCGTATTGCTGAAACCACGTCATGGGAAGACATGCCAGGTGGTTTCAAGATGTTTAAAAAACCATCTGTCATGCATTTTCCTCCAATGCAGCGGAAATCGCCTTCTTGATTACGTCTTTTGCTTCGTCAAATGGCATAGCAAGCGTACAGCCAGCGGCACGTACATGACCGCCACCACCAAACGCTGATGCAATCTTTGCAACATCGATCCCTTTGGAACGCATGCTGACACGACATACATTTTCTTCCTTGCATTTCAGCAAAACAGCAACATCCACGCCTTCAATGACACGTATCATGTTAATAAAACTATCTGTCCGTTCCAACTTCGACATCTGTTCCAAATCCAAGAAAATACCTGCTCCACGATTCTTTGCAAAAAGCTCAATCGTCTGCATGGCATCTGCCATTCCCTTAATTACATCGTAGGATTTTTGTTCCATTGCCTCAGATATCACATTAGGCTGTACACCGATATCCATCAGATCTGCCGCAGCACGCATGCAAAAAGAAGTCGTATTGGAATAACGGAAAAAACCTGTATCTGCAGCAATTCCTGCGTACAAGCATACAGCAGTTTCCCTTGTAAAAACAGCCCCCATTTCCTGCGCCAGCTCGAATAAAATTGCCGACACAGCAGCACGAGCAGGATCTATGTAGGCAAACTCCATAGTACCTTGATTCGTTGTATGATGGTCAATATTCAATACATGGGAAGCATTTACAAAATCAGAAACAACACCAATACGGTCATCCAAGGTATCCAAAACAACAAGCAGATCTGCTTGAACTTTTTTGCTTGGTTTCTCAATGAGATCATACCCCGGCAGTACAGAAAAATTTGTTGGGATATCATCATCAATGAAAACTTGTACATTTTTGCCCATAGACCGCAAAATGTACATCAATCCCAAGCATGATCCAATGGCATCACCATCAGGATTAACATGCGCTGTCAAAACTAAAGTTTGTGCCTCAAGCAGTTTGCTCACTGTTTCCTTCAATGATATCTTCATGTACATTCTTCCTTCTGATGCTAGTCATTCTGAATTGACTGAAGTAATTTTTGAATATGCTCACTATAATCCAGTGATTTGTCAACTACAAGCTTTAGCTCTGGAGTAAATCGAAGTCGGATACGTTGTCCGATTTCCCTCCGAATATACCCCAAAGAGCTTTGCAGACCATTCCAGCAATCCTTCGCTTGCTGTTCATCTCCCATGAGGCTGACATAAACCTTTGCCTCACGCAAATCCCTGGTAACTTCTACTTGAGTAACCGTAACAAATCCAATCCGTGGATCTTTTAGCTCACGCAGAATAATTTGGCTAATCTCCTGCTTCATAAGAACCTGAAGCTTTTCCACACGAAGCTGACTCATAAGAAAATTTTCCCACCTTTCCCATGAATAACTCCTTCATATCAGTCGTTCTTTTCGTCAACCTTATTTTGTTCTTCCCTACGTTTCGCTGCGGCTTTGTTCACTTCCGCAATAGAAGTTTCAATTTCTTCCATCGTGTAAGGCTCAATGATATCTCCCTCTCGGAAATCCCTGAAATCAATAATAGAAATACCACATTCGTAGCCTGCAGCAACTTCCTTGACCTCATCCTTGAAACGGCGAAGCGAATCGATCTCACCATCGAATACTTCAATGTTGTCACGGATAATACGAATCTTGGAGTTATTGAAAATTTTTCCTTCAAGAACATACGATCCAGCAACCAATGCCTTGGAGAATTTCATAACCTGACGAATTTCCACACGACCCTGCACAACTTCCTTATACTTTGGAGCAAGCATACCACTCATAGCAGCCTTAACATCATTCAAAGCATCATAAATAACACGATAAGTACGAATATCTATGTTTTCCTCGTCTGCTTTTGCACGTGCATTCGCATCAGGACGGACATTAAACGCAATAATCAGTGCATTGGAAGCAGATGCCAACATCACATCGGATTCGTTTACAGCACCAACACCGGAATGAACGATATTGACACGAACCTCATCATTTTTATTAAGTGCGAGCAATGAAGTATTCAGTGCCTCTACAGACCCCTGCACGTCAGCTTTCACAAGGATATTGAGATCCTTGATGCTTCCCTCTTGAATTTGCTGGAAAAGATCATCCAAGGAAACCTTCTTTGATTTCATCAGCTTTGTACGCTGGCGTTCTACACGTGCATCAGCAATCGATCTCGCTTGCTTTTCTTCTAATACAGCAAGAATATCACCTGCTGCTGGAACATCATTGAATCCAAGAACTTCAACAGGAACCGATGGACCAGCCTTCTTAACACTGTCTCCACGATCATTGCTCATTGCGCGTACTTTTCCATACGTCGTTCCAGCAATAATAGAATCACCAATACGCAACGTACCACTCTGAACCAGAACCGTTGCTACAGGACCGCGGCCCTTATCAAGTTCTGCCTCAATGATGACTCCACGTGCTGCACGATTCGGATTTGCCTTAAACTCATGAACCTCAGCAACCAGCAAAATCATTTCCAGCAAATCATCGATGCCCTGTTTTTGTTTTGCAGAAACCGGAACCATGATAGTATCTCCGCCATATTCCTCTGAAATAAGACCATGTTCCATTAATTCCTGCTTGACACGTTCAGGATTCGCTCCTGGCTTATCAATTTTATTGACAGCAACAATAATAGGAACTCCTGCCGATTTAGCATGATGAATGGCTTCTATTGTCTGCGGCATAACGCCATCATCAGCTGCAACAACGAGAATTGCTATATCAGTAACTTGAGCACCTCGTGCACGCATAGCCGTAAAGGCTTCATGTCCCGGCGTATCAAGGAACACAATTTTCTTGTCCTTGCAAATCACTTGATATGCACCAATTTGCTGAGTAATACCGCCTGCCTCATGTGCTGATACAGAGGTTTTGCGAATAACATCCAACAGGGAGGTCTTTCCATGATCGACATGTCCCATAACTGTTACAACAGGGGGGCGGTGCTTCAAAGTTTTTGGATCATCCTCAATCTCCGGTATTTCCGTTGGATCTACTTCTGGCGGCAATTCTTCCGTCGTTACTCCAAACTCAGACGCCACCACCGAAGCTGTATCAAAATCGATCTCCTGGTTGATCGTTGCCATAACTCCCATCAAGAACAGCTTTTTGATTACTTCTGCAGCTGTACAGCTCATCTTGCTGGCAAGTTCTTTAACGGTAATGGATTCACCTAGCTTAATATGCTTTGGACGTGCAATTTCTGCCTTTACAACAGGCTGTACTTTCTTGTTGCGGCGATCCTTTCGCATACCGTTACGATGCTCATTATGCATATCATGGTGATCATTGCCATCACGATGGTTACGATTACGATTGCCTCGTCCCCCGTTACGTTCTTCGTTACGAGCATTGTCATCACGATTACGCCGATCGCGATTGGAACGCTCCGATCGCTCGCCCGTTCCAGCAGAACGTTCACTTCCCCGCTCATTATTAGCAGAACGTCCCTGCGTGTTACCTTCAGATTGTGCAGTCCCCTTGCGAAAATCTTTACGATTCTGCTGACGACCAGCCCCTTGGGATTCCTGCACATTCTTATCATTGCGATGACCATTTCCTGCATGATTGCGATCTTTTTTATTTTCGTGATTCTCATGCTCTGTATTTTTCTTTAAAGATTCTTTTTTCACAGATTTTTTTTCTTCTTTCTTATCCGACGTTACATTCTCTATTTGTTTCGTCGTTGTTTTCTTTACTGGCTCAGCTTTCTTTACCTGCACTGCTGTCTTCTTAGGCGATAAAGTGTTCTTCACTACTTCATAAACATCATCTTCTACGCTTGAAAAATGATTTTTCACCTTGACGTTATTTTTTTCCAATATTTCCAGCACTACTTTCGTATCTGTATTAAATTCTTTTGCGATTTTATACACTACATGCTTCGACATCGAGCCACCCCCATTAAATTCCACCTTTTTCGATAAGTTTTTTTAAGGAATTACTAAATCCCTCATCCAATAAGACAGCAACTGCTCGGTATTCCTTGCCTAAACACTTACCAAGAAGCTCTTTTGTTAAACAAAACGAAAAAGATACCTTATGTTTGCCAGCCAATTCAGTAAAAGTATGCTTTGATTCTTCCGAGGCATCTTTCGCAATTAAGATGTGCTTTGCCCTTTTCCCTTTCATTGCTTCCTCCGAAGCAAAGCTCCCAGAAACAACTTTTCCAGCACGCTGTGCCATGCTCAAAAGATTCATGATCCGCTTATCTTCTGGCAGAAATATCATTGCAAATCCTCCAGGCTTGCCATTTGCTGCTCAAGAATATCATATATGCGATTATCGATATTACTCTTGAAGGAACGTTCAAATCCATGATTTTTTTTCGCTGCATCAAAACATTCTTTCTTTCTGCAAATATATGCTCCTCGTCCCGACTTCTTTCCTGTAAGATCAACAAAAAATTCTCCCTCAGGACTCCGCACGATTCTTATCATGTCTTTTTTAGGTCGTACTTCCTGACAACCCGTACACATTCTTTCTGGAATTTTCTTTCCCTTCAAACTCACTCACCCTCTGCAGTAAAAGATTCATCACTCGTGACTTCAATCTCACTCATACCATCAGCCAGGGTTTCATTAGCAGCCTGCGACTCGCTCTTAATATCTATCTTCCAACCTGTCAATTTTGCGGCAAGACGTGCATTTTGACCTTCTTTCCCAATAGCGAGGGAAAGTTGATAATCCGGCACTACAACACGAGAAACTTTTTCTTCTTCATTGATTGCAACAGAAACGACCTTTGCCGGACTCAGTGCATTTGCAATATATTTTGCCGAATCTTGATTCCACTTGACAATATCGATTTTTTCACTGCCAAGTTCATTTACAACAGACTGTACACGCATACCTTTTTGACCGACACAAGCTCCTACAGGATCCACAGTTTCATCATTAGAATGAACTGCTATCTTGGAACGCATCCCTGGTTCACGAGCCACAGATCTTATTTCAACGATCCCCTCCTGAATTTCAGGAACTTCAAGCTCAAACAACCTTTTCAACAGGCCAGGATGCGTGCGAGACACAACGATCTGAGGTCCCTTGTTTGTTTTTTTCACTTCTACTACATAGGTCTTTATTCTGTCTCCATGATTATAGGTTTCCATCGGAATCTGTTCCGTTGGTGCAAGAACGGCTTCCGTCCTTCCCAAATCAATGAATACATTTCGGTTTTCAACACGAGTCACCAAACCTGTAAGAATATCATTGGCTCGACTAATAAATTCGTCATAAATAATACCGCGTTCTGCTTCACGGATACGCTGCACAACGACCTGCTTTGCTGTTTGTGCTGCAATGCGGCCAAAATTTGCAGGAGTGACCTCTATTTCCAGTTCATCATCCACTTCATATTTCGGATCAATAGCTCGTGCCTGCCCGATGGAAATTTGTAAAACTTCATCTTCCACAACTTCTACAACTTTTTTTATGGCATAGACATGATAACTTCCTGTTTCACGGCTCAATGTTACTCGAACATTCTGTGCAGAACCAAAATTTCTCTTATAAGCAGAAATCAGTGCTGCCTCAATCGCTTCAAAAAGGACCTCAGAGGCTATTCCTTTCTCACTTCCCAATTCCTTCAATGCCTCAAGGAAGCCCTGCCCATTGTCATTTTCCTTGCGTTTCTTGCTAATCAATTTATATCCTCCAATACTTTATGTTCAAAAATCAATATGCAGACGTACTTGAGAAAAATCTTCTTTTGAAATGCTCCTGCCATCGTCCAAAACAATTTTCTCTCCATCATAAGCCACCATAGTGCCTATGATAACTTTTTCTCCCTCTATCGGTGCATAAAGGGAAATGTCTACCATTTTCCCCATTTCTCGTACAAAATCACGGTCTTTTCTTAATACACGATCCAAACCTGGTGAAGACACTTCCAAAGTATACGCTTCTGACAAAAAATCCTCTTGATCTAAAACTTTTTCCAAACGCACACTGAGATTTTGACAGTCGTCAATGTCAATTCCGCCTTCCTTGTCAATATAAACACGCAAATACCAATCATGCTCTTTTACATATTCCACATCCACAAGTTCAATAACATCCTGATCTTTTAAAAGTTCAAGAACTATTGTTTCTACCTTGCTTTCAATTTGCCTCGCAGACAAAACAACCACCTCCATTTCTTTATCACGACGAGTCAAAAGCACATAAGATTAAAGAGTGGGTTTGCACCCACTCTTCAGCATCAAAACATAATTCAATACTGTGATTATACCACCTGACCAAAATATTGTAAACTACTTTTTTAAACTAGCTCTGTAGCTTTTATAACACCTTGATTCGTCGGCGTTTCAACGAAGCGGAGACTATGCCTGCCGTTTGTTTACTCCATAAAGTATCCGTCACCTACTCAAATTTACCAACCGCCAGACGAACCGCCGCCGCCGGAACTGCCGCCGCCGAAACCTCCGCCAGAACTGCCGCTCCCGCTTCCACTGCCACCGCTGCCCCAATCGATGGGTAATTTGTACATCACAAAGAGGGTAACGATCAGAAGGATTATTACGATCAACCAGATTTTCCACTCAATAGGAGAAATAGTATCCTCATCGTCAACATTGCCGTTTTCCTGGTTCATTTCAGATTTATGCTGTGCCTCGACTTCCTCACCTCGAGAGTAGCTAGGCGGCGGCAAATCTAACCTCTCAAATGGTATCTCATCACCATATTCCGCATAAACCTTTTGTGCTATCTGGAAATAAACGCTCGAAATTGCCGGTGAATAATCCCCCACCTTAAAATACGGCACCAGTTGCTTTAACATTTCACTGCACGTACTGTCTGGCAAAGCCCCTTCCAATCCGTATCCAACTTCGATCCTAAACTTGCGGTCTTTCTTGGCAATCAGGAACAATACACCATTATTTAGCTTTTTATCACCAATCCCCCATTCTCTGAACAATTTATTGGCATAATAATCGATATTTTCCCCATGAAGTGACTCTATCGTCACTACCGCCAGCTGAGCTTTGTGCTTTCGGTCAAGTTCGCTGCCGATATCCAGAATAATCTTTCGATCCTCATCGCTGATCATGCCTGCAAGATCGGTCACATAAATATTCTGCGTCGGTCGCGTCGGTAGTGATACTTCCTCTGACTTCACCGCCATATCATCATCACCGATAAATCCAACGGCACATAATGCGCAAATAATCAGTAGAAAGACAACTCCCAACAAGCCAAAAACTATCATGTGCTTTATGACATAGATTATCAGATTAAAAATCCACGAAAAAAAACTCTTCATTATCAGCCCGCCTTAAAATGCCACCTTAGGAACTTCAGCTGCTTTGGGATCCGCTTTAAACTGCTGCATCGGCTTAAAACCAAAAATACCAGCAATAATATTACCTGGGAATGTCTCTACATGGCTGTTGTATTCCCGGATAGCATCATTATAATCTCTTCTGGCTACTGCAATGCGGTTCTCTGAACCGGACAACTCTGCCGTTAAAGCAGAAAACTGCGTATCAGCTTTTAACTCGGGATAGGCTTCAGAAATCGCCAACAGGCGGCTGAGCGCTCCAGAAAGCTCCGTATTGGCAGCATCCTTATCTTGAGCACTGCCAGCTCCGACAAGTTTCGAACGAGCCTCTGATACCTCACTCAGCGCCGTGCTTTCATGGGCTGCATATCCTTTAACAGTCGATACTAAATTGGGAATCAGATCCGCTCGCCGCTGCATTTGATTCTCCACTTGTCCATATGCTGCATTGACATTGATCTCCGCATTCTTCATTCCATTATAGGAAGAAATTGGTATTGCAGCCAAAACAAGTATAAAAATTATTGGTAAAAATTTTGCCATTCTATCCTCTCCTTTTTCTACTGACTACTATTCATGATACCATTTATAGCAAATCATCCTATTCTGCTTTTCAACTTAACCCTAAGTTCGATAATAAATTTTGTCCCTTTTCCCAATTCACTCTCTACCAAGATTTTTCCCTTATGAAGACTAACTATTTCCATGGCAATAGCTAGACCTAATCCATTCCCCCCCATTTCTCGCGAACGAGCCTTATCCACACGATAAAAGCGATCGAAAATTTTCTTTTGATTCTCTTCCGAAATTCCAATGCCAGTATCCTGAACAAAAAATCTTACAAAGCCTTTTTCTGTTGGCAAGAATCCTATTTCAACAGAACCAGAAGCAGTATATTTCAAGGCATTATCCACAAAAATAAGTATTAACTGCTTAATTTTCTGCTCATCAGCTTGAATTTCATGTTTTTCTTCCAGATTCAACCCTGAGAGCAAAATTTCCTTTTTTTCCGCTAGAGGCTGCATGACACGAATCGTCTGCTGCAATAATTTTGACAAATCAAATTTCGAAAGTTTCAATTTTAAAGCTTGATTATCACTACGAACGACAACTAACAAGTCACTGACCAATTTTGTCATTTTCCTTACTTCATCACGCACATCTTCGATAATTTGCTTTAAGAAGGGAGACTGAATTGAAGGATCATTGTCCAAAAGCTCTGCAGATGCCAAAACAACTGCCAACGGAGTACGAAGCTCATGTGAGGCATCTGCTGCAAATTGACGCTGTTTCTCATAAGCTTCCTGCAATGGTTCCAATGCCTTGCCAGAAATAAAATGTCCTATTGCTGCAGAAAACAACAAAGATATGAGCCCTAGAACCGCTAACGCATAAATTGATTTCTGTATGCCATTATAGGTAACAGTAACATCCTTGCCGACATAAACGGTTTGAATAGAACCAGATCCTGTATGAACCTGTTGTGCTGTCATCATTATTTTAACGGCATGTTCTCCCTCATCTCTTTTCCCGTAAAGAGTTACATCCCCTTCCGTTCCGTTCCAGGTCGATATAATCTCAAGAACAAATGGTTCAATTTGGAGCGATGCCCTAGAAAATTTAATCAAGCCTCCTGTATCGTCAAATACATAGAAGAACAATCGATCTTGCGAACTTTTGTAAATAGTAGCATCATCCAATATTATTTCCGGATGTTGATTCAAATATTCTTGCCCTTCCACGATACTGTTTGTCGTATCCAAAAGCTCATGCGCCTGTTCGGAAACAATTGACCATTCCATAGTTCGATGCGTAAGCAATATGAGAACTGCCATAAAAATAAACATGATGCTCGAATAAAAAATCGTTAATCTTCTCCGACCTCTGCCGAACATTACTTTCCTGCCTCCAACTTATATCCTACGCCTCGTACCGTCCTGATGATGCTTTGCCCATCTTCGTCTACATCCAGTTTCTTGCGAAGAATTTTCATATAAGAATCAATATTATTGGAACTGACATCGGACTCCATGCCCCAAATTCGATCTAAAATAATATCTCGCGGCACGACAATTCCTATATTCTGAGCTAAAAGATCAAAAATCTGAAACTCTCTTGGTGAAAGTTGAATTACCTGATTCTTCTTTTTCAAGACCTTTGCCGTTCGATTGAGGGAAAAATCTCCTACCTCAATGATTTCATGCTGAATTTTCTGGGTACTGCGTCTGCCTAATGCACGCAGCCGTGCCAAAAGCTCCGCAAATTCAAACGGTTTTACAAGATAATCATCAGCGCCTGCATCCAATCCTGTTACCCGATCCTCTACAGAATCTCGTGCCGTCAAAATCAAGATAGCCTTTTCATAGCCAGTTTTACGAAGCTTAGCACATGCATCTACGCCGCTTTCACCTGGCATCATCCAGTCTAGTACTAAAATATCATAATCTGTATACATGGCATACTCAAAAATATCATTTCCACTTGTTATCCATTCCACAGAGATCTCATTTTGTTCCAGCATATACTTGATAAGTTTTCCGAGTCTTTTGTCATCTTCTGCTAATAAAATACGCATAAAATTTTCACCTCCGATAAATTTTTCTGCTATCTTTTCTGATACCTAAAATTTATTGAAAAAGCGCTGCCACGAAAGTGACAGCGCCCAAACATAAAGACAAACTTATCCCTTACCAGCAAGCTTCTTGTAACCAGCAAGTCTTTCCTCTGCATCACGCTGAGTCTTTTCAAAGAGAGCCTCAGCTGCTTCAGGGAAATTGCGTTTAAGCGAAGAGTACCTGACCTCGCCCTGAAGGAATTCCTGGAACTTGCTGAAATCTGGTTCCTTGGAATCCAAGCTAAACGGATTCTTGTCCGTACCCTTGAGTTGTGGATTATAACGGAAGTTTGCCCAATATCCGCACTCAACGGCCAACTTGCCTTCGAGCTGGCTATTTCCCATACCTTTGCGAATACCATGATTGATGCATGGTGCATACGCAATAATGAGGGACGGTCCTGGATATGCCTCAGCTTCAGCAATAGCCTTAATCAACTGGTTATGATCTGCACCCATATTAACCTGAGCGACATAGACATAGCCATACGACATCGCCATCATACCAAGATCCTTTTTCTTCGTCTTTTTGCCCGTTGCAGCAAATTGAGCGATTGCAGCAGATGGAGTAGACTTCGAAGCCTGACCGCCTGTATTGGAATAAACTTCTGTATCAAACACAAACACATTGACATCTTCGCCAGATGCAAGCACATGATCGACACCGCCATAACCGATATCGTATGCCCAACCATCACCGCCGAAAATCCACTGGGAACGCTTAACGAAGTAGTCCTTATCCTCATAAATCTTATTCAGAATCTCGTCATCGCCCTTTTCTGCTTCCAAAGCAGCAATCAGCTTATCAGCACGTTCTCTCGTTTCTGTGCCATTATCGCGATTATCAGCCCAGTCCTTCAAAGCAACCTGCAACGACTCACTGCACTTACCGCTGTCAAGAGCAGCCTTTACATCATCTGCCAAACGTTCACGAACTGCTTTTGTTCCGAGGAACATGCCAAGACCAAACTCTGCATTATCCTCGAAAAGTGAGTTGCCCCAAGCAGGTCCATGACCACGATGGTTTACAGTATAAGGCATTGCAGGAGCACTGCCACCCCAAATAGAAGAGCATCCCGTAGCATTCGCAATCAACATACGATCACCAAAAAGCTGCGTGATTAACTTCGCATACGGTGTCTCACCGCATCCTGCACATGCTCCCGAGAATTCAAACAATGGCTTCTCAAACTGGCTTCCAAGAACAGTTTCTTTCTTCAGCGGATTCTTCTTCGGAACAACCTTGGAAGAATCTACACCATAATCAAAGTAAGCCTGCTTAGCCTTCTGTGCATCATCCAACGGTTTCATTACAAGTGCCTGTTTTGGGCAAACCTGTGCACAGTTTCCGCAGCCAAGGCAATCCATTGTTGATACAGCAATGGAAAGATTCATGCCCTTAGCTGCCTTTGACTCGATAAATTCCATTCCTTCCGGAGCAGCTGCCTTTTCCTCTGCAGTTGTAAGAACCGGACGAATTGCTGCATGCGGACAAACAAAGGAGCACTGATTGCAGCCAATGCACTTATCAGCCTGCCACTCTGGCACATTGATTGCCGTGCCGCGTTTCTCATAAGCAGCACCTCCAACAGGGAACGTACCGTCTTCCATTGGTGTAAACTGCGAAACCTTGAGCTTGTCTCCTTCCTGACGATTGATTACATTTTGAATCTCGCTGATGAACTTCGGAACATCCTTCTGTTCCTCTGCTGCATCTTGGGCATTTGCCCAATCAGCAGGAACTGCAACCTTATGAAGCTTGTCGATTCCTTGGTCAATTGCACCATTGTTCATGTCAACGATATTCTGACCTTTCTTTCCATAGGATGTCACAACTGCTTCCTTAAGGTACTTGACAGCCTCATCAATAGGAATAATAGCAGCCAATTTAAAGAACGCAGACTGCATGACCATGTTGAATCGTCCGCCAAGCCCAAGCCCCTTAGCGATTTCAACAGCATTAACGGTATAGAACTCAATATCATTGTTTGCAATATAACGCTTCATTGCAGCAGGTAAATGCTTCGTAAGGTCTTCATCCGACCAAACGGTATTCAAAAGGAACTTGCCGCCTTTCTTCAGCCCTGCAAGCAGATCATATTTATAAACATAAGACTGTTGCGAACAAGAAATGAAATCTGCCTTATTGATGAGGTATGGGCTATTGATAGGCTTTGCACCGAAACGCAAATGGCTCATCGTTATACCGCCAGATTTCTTGGAATCATAAGCAAAATATGCCTGTGCGTAAAGATCTGTCTTATCACCAATGATCTTAATAGCACTCTTATTTGCACCAACTGTGCCATCAGAACCAAGTCCCCAGAACTTGCAAGCTGTTGTTCCTTCTGGAGTAAAGTTAACATCACCAGCATAAGAAGCAAGCGAATGATTGGTAAGATCATCTTCGATTCCGAGCGTAAAGTTATCCTTTGGGGCATCCTTTTTGAGTTCCTCATAAACAGCAAGAAGCTGATCCGGAGTCGTATCCTTTCCACCGATACCGAAACGGCCGCCTACAACCACTGGATGCATATCCGAATTGTAGAATGCAGTCTTAACATCAAGATACAAAGGCTCTGCAAGCGACCCTGGTTCTTTCGTACGGTCAAGAACAGCAACCTTCTTTATCGTCTTAGGCAGATACTTAAAGAAATGCTTTATCGAGAACGGACGATACAAATGCACAGAGAGAAGACCTACCTTTTCACCGTTTGCATTCAAATAATCCACCGTTTCCTGAAGTGCCTGACAAACAGAACCCATAGCAATGACAACACGATCCGCATCATCAGCACCATAATAATCAAAGACATGATGCTCACGTCCCGTAATCTCTGCCATTTGAGCCATAGCTTCCTCAACAAGATCTGGAAGTGCATCATAGAAGCGATTGACCGACTCACGGGATTGGAAGTAGGTATCTGGATTCTGTGCCGTACCACGAATTACCGGATGATCTGGGTTCAATGCACGACGACGGAATTCCTTAACAGCATCCCAGTCAAGGAACTTGCTGAGGTCAGCATAATCGATCATCTCAATCTTTTGAATCTCATGAGAAGTACGGAAGCCATCAAAGAAATTGATAAACGGCAAACGTCCTTTGATCGCTACAAGATGAGCGACTGCAGAGAGATCCATAACTTCCTGAACACTTGCCTCGCAGAGCATAGCACAACCGCATTGACGTGCAGACATAACATCCTGATGATCCGCAAAAATATTCAAGGTATTTGCCGCAAGCGCACGAGCACTTACATGAAAAACACCTGGAAGGAGCTCACCTGCAATCTTATAAAGATTCGGTATCATCAGCAAGAATCCCTGCGATGCCGTATACGTCGTCGTAAGAGCACCCGCCTGCAAAGAACCATGCACCGCACCTGCAGCACCTGCCTCAGACTGAAGCTCAACCAAACGAACCTTCTGTCCAAAAATGTTCTTTACGCCCTTTGCCGCCATTTCATCAACATGCTCAGCCATAGGCGAAGATGGCGTAATCGGATAGATTGCCGCAACATCGGTAAATGCGTAAGATATATACGCCGCAGCAGTATTTCCATCCATTGTTTTCATCTTTTTGCTCATATTTTGAATTACCTCCTCATGAAATAAAGTTACAAGCAAATAGCTTTGGCCCAAATTTTCTTATAACGCCTTGAATCAAGAAACTTGCATCAGCAAATTTTCTTCTTCGTCAGCGTTTCAACAAAGCGAGGGATATGCCCACCACTTGTTTACTCCATAAGATACCCGCCAGCCATGGAGGTGGAGGACATCTATGCTGAGTTATCAGATTTTCTCAGCATTGCACAAAATAGGCCAAATTTTACAAACTAAAGCTATTATACACCCTATATGTACAGCTGTAAACCAAAAACACGTAACATGTTATACCATTGGCACGACAACGATCGCTTCTTATTTTTCCATTAAATTTTATGTTTTTCATACCAACATACCAACATTTTCATTTAGGTATACTTAAATACCTCTATTTCTTATGGAACATTGCCTATCGTACGTGAAACACTGTAAACATCCTTCACACGCCGCAATTTATTCATCATTTGCTGGACCTGCTGAGCATTATGTACATCCAATCCCAAGAGAACAGTAGATGTTTTGTTGCTGCGATTAGGACTGGCTTTAACAGAATGAATATTCAGCTTCATTTCCGATGGCATTGCGAGGATATTAGCAAGTACGCCGCTCCTGTCATTGCAAATAATTTCAAGCTCCACTGTATACTCCTTGTCAACCCCAATATCCCATGTCACCTCGATCATCCTAGAAAAATCCGTATCGTTCAATACATTTGGGCAATCTGAGCAATGCACAGAAACACCACGTCCTCGCGTAATGTATCCGGTAATGGCATCCCCCGGAATCGGATTGCAGCAACGAGCTAGGCGCACTAAAAGCCCGCTTTCTCCTTCTACTAGGATTCCATGGCTTCCACTCTTAGGCTTTCCTGCCACTGGACGTTTTAGCTTGCTTAAAAGCTGGGACACATCTGGTGTGGAATGTTCCTGTAGTTCTCTTTTATGAAATTCTATCAATTTAGACAAAATTCCCGGAAGTGCCACTCCTCCATAGCCAAGTGCTGCCAGCAGATCTTCTTCATTCTGGATATTCAGCTTATCAGCCACCATTTGTAAGCGGTTTTCCTTCAAAAGGTCTTTTGGATTGTAGCCAAGATGCCTTGCTTCCTGCACAATCATGTCATGACCGCGTTCTATGTTTTCTTCCCTGCGCTGCTTCTTGAACCAAGAATGAATTTTACTTCTAGTTTCTGATGATGCAACAATATTAAGCCAGTCTCGGCTCGGTCCATTATTTGCCTTGTTCGTGATAACAGAAACAATATCTCCGTTCTTTAGCTTATGCTCTAAAGGGACCAACTTACCGTTGACTCTTGCACCAATACAATGATGCCCTATTTCTGTATGGATCCGATATGCAAAATCTATGGGTATCGACCCCTTTGGCAAATCAATCACATCGCCCTTTGGTGTAAAGACAAAAACTTCATCCGAAAATACGTCTACCTTTAATGCTTCAAAATATTCCCTTGGATCACTAAGTTCCTGCTGCAGATTAACCAATTGGCGAAGCCAGCTCATCTTCTGGTCCATATCACTGTTAGCGCCAACACTCTTGCCCGATTCCTTGTACTTCCAATGTGCCGCAACACCATATTCCGAAACCTGATGCATAGCAAGAGTACGGATCTGAATTTCAAGCGGCGAGCCTTCCGTCATAACCGTTGTGTGAAGCGACTGGTACCCATTGGATTTTGGCATGGCAATATAATCCTTGAAGCGCCCTGGAATAGGCTTCCACATGGCATGAATCATTCCCAGAACAGCATAGCAGTCTTTTACAGTGTGTACTAAAACACGCACCGCTGAAAGGTCATAAATCTCACTGATATCCTTTTTATCACGCTTCATTTTCTTGTAAATGCTGTAAAAATGCTTTGCTCGTCCGCTGATCTCACCATCTATCTTTGCAAGCAACAGCTTTTCCTTAATTTTATCCGTTGCAGTGTCTATAAACGCTTGACGTTCCTTTCGCTTTTTACTGACTCCCTCTACCAACTCATAGTATCTTTCAGGCTCTAAGTAACGAAAACACAGATCCTCTAATTCCCATTTGATATTGGAGATTCCCAGTCGATTGGCAAGCGGTGCATAAATCTCTATCGTTTCTCGTGCAATACGGATCTGCTTATCCGCACGCATATATTTCAATGTGCGCATATTGTGCAGGCGGTCAGCAAGCTTGATCATAATAACGCGTATATCCTTTGCCATTGCCAAAAACATCTTTCGATAGTTTTCCAGCTGCTGCTCTTCCTTGGATTTATATTGAATTTTTCCAAGCTTTGTAACGCCATCGATCAACATAGCAACTTCTTGGCCAAACAGCTCCTGCATCTGTTCAATTGTATAGGTCGTATCCTCAACCACATCATGCAAAAAAGCAGCACTTACAGTCACATCATCAATATGCAATTTCGTCAAAATTTCAGCAACATTAAGGGGGTGTATGATATATGCCTCACCAGATGCCCGAACCTGTCCTGCATGTGCTACTTGTGCCAACTCAAATGCACGGCGCATCAATCCCACGCTTGCATTCGGCTGATATTTCTGTACTGCATCTATAATACCGTCAATTGTTACTGGTTTCTGATTCTTGTCATTCATGTGTACCACCCCTCAACAAGCACGATCATTTGGCTGCCAGATGTGACCGATAAAGCAATGATTGTTGAAGATCCAGCTTTGCTTTTGGAACCTTCATGATATATTCCTTGTCCTGCAAGTCTTTGCAAAGGATCCCTAACTCCTGAAACACCTGCAATCCCTGTTCCATAGTATAAAGCGATATATGACCATAAAAAGATACATACTGTTTTGTCAACAAAATACTGTCATACGGTATTTTCTTGTTAGCTTTCTCCAAACCTCGTAAAAATGTATAGATTTTTATTAACATATCTCGATTGGGAAAAATCCTTTCACACTC
The DNA here is from genome assembly GCA_045617105.1 of Selenomonadaceae bacterium. Classification (GTDB taxonomy): domain Bacteria; phylum Bacillota; class Negativicutes; order Selenomonadales; family Selenomonadaceae; genus CALELM01. The sequence continues at coordinate 28,662 of JAZLHW010000076.1, forward strand.
CGCAGGTTCCATCTCCTGCAAAAAACACTCCACCGATTTTCGGCCTTGCCACTCATTCATTTCAGGAACGTAGACAATATCCATAGATTCTGCATTAACAATACCCGCATAATCACCTTTATTCCAACAAATCATTTTTACTGCCAAATCCGTCCCATTAAGCAAAAACGACAAATGCTGCCCATTGCGTCCTATAGGACGTGCATTTTCTCCACGAATATTACGGCAGCCAAAAACAGGCTTTGGATTTCCCATGCCATACGGCTCCAATCGAGCCAATTCCTCTACCAGATCCATAGTAATATTTTGCGGAAGCATTTCAAATTCTATGGGGATATGCGGAATAGAATCCTCATCAGACAGGTGCTTTGCAACATAACTGTCAAAAGCTTTCCGAAAGTTGTCCACACAATCTGCCTGCAAGGTAATTCCTGCTGCTTGTTCATGACCGCCAAACCCTAAAAGATGCTCTTGGCATGCTTGTAAAGCCTCATAGATATGGATTCCCTTTATGCTGCGGCAAGAACCCTTGCACATATTTCCATTGCGGGAAATAATAATGGTCGGCAAATAATATTTTTCTACCAACCGAGATGCAACAATACCAATGACCCCTGGATGCCAGCCTTCCCCATCCAACACAATACTATGGCGGCTGCTGCCACTTTCCTGAAAAAGCTTTTCTTCTGCCAGATCCAAGATCTCTCGTTCGATTTCTTGCCGATATAAATTTTCTTCATGCAACATCTGTGCTAATTCTTCTGCTTCTTCCGAAGTATCTGCAAGAAGCAGTTTCACTCCATCCACCGCATCGCCAATTCTGCCTGCTGCATTAAGACGCGGAGCCAACATAAAACCTACTTGGGTAGATGTAATATTCTTCCCTGCAAGTCCTGACACCTCTATCAATGCCTGTATTCCCTTGAACTCCGTATGCAATATTCTTTCTAAGCCAAGCTTTACAAGTTTTCGATTTTCACCTAACAGAGGAACAACATCCGCAATGGTGCCAAATGCCACAAACTCCAAATCTCCTAAAAAGTCTTTTTGCTTCATTTTTTTCCAAAGAGCCTGGCATAGCTTGAATGCAACACCAACACCCGCTAAATTTTTGTTGGGATAATTGCAATCAGCTTGATGCGGATTGAGCACTGCCACTGCATCTGGAATGGTCTTTCCCGGAATATGATGATCTGTAATTATAATATCCAGCAAATCTTTTACGTTCTCCACATCTTCAACAGAAGATATACCGCAATCTACAGAAACCAGCAGCTGCGTCCCTTCTGCTGCCAAGAGACGCAGTGCCTCCTGATGAAAACCATATCCTTCCCTTTGACGGTTCGGTATATAAAAGCTGGCATTTGCACCAAGACGACATAAATTCCTGAATAAAATAGCTGTTGCTGTAATTCCGTCAACGTCATAGTCACCATAGACAGTTATCTTTTCACCCAAAGAAATTGCCCGGCAAATTCGATTCACCGCAGTCTCCATGTCCTTCATTAAAAATGGATCATAAAGCATTTGTTCTGTTTCTGGATAAAGAAAATTTTTGCCGCTTTCCTTTGTATCAATACCACGATACAACAGAATCCCTGCCAACATTTCAGATATGCCAAGCTCCTTGGCAAGCTGCGCAGATTTCTTTTTATCTGCATGATATACTTCCCATTTCTTCAGCATAACCATTTCCCCTGCCCCTGTCCGTCAAAGCTGCTTAAAAGATTTTCCTTTTTCTTTCGCTACAAGATACAGCGGACGATTTTTTACTTCTTCAAATATTCGCCCGACATATTCTCCAATAATTCCAAGGAATACCATTTGCAATCCACCGAAAAATAAAATACATACCGTAATCGTTGCCCATCCAGCGACTGCATTTCCTTGCAGTTTCTCGAAAAAAACATGGAATAAAAGTAAAATGCTTGCTATTCCACTCATAATTCCAAGATAAAATGCCCAGCGAAGAGGAACCGAAGAATAAGCAAGTATCCCATCTAACGCAAAATGAGCCATTTTTTTCAAGGAAAACTTTGAGACTCCTGCAAAACGTTTCGGGGCAATAAACTCCATTTTAGTTTGCCGGAATCCCATAGAACCAACCATTCCACGTATAAAACGTGCATGCTCCCGATAACGGCGAAATGCTGCAACCACTTGATGATCCATCAGACGAAAATCTGAACCGCCTGGTTGAATAGGAACATCAGAGATCATATTCAGCATTTTATAGTAATACTTTGATGTCATTCGCTTAAAAAATGATACACCTTCCGTTGTCATGCGAACCGTTTGAACCACATCAAAACCATTTTCCCATTTTTGCAAAAGCTCTGGTATAAGCTCCGGCGGATGCTGCATATCTCCATCCATTGTAATGACAGCCTCTCCATCAGCATAATCAAGACCGCACGTTAATGCCAACTGGTGACCGGAATTTCTTGCCAAAAAAATAGGCTGAACACGATCATCTTCCGATTCCAATCGTAAAAGTATTTCCCTGCTTGTGTCCTTGGAACCATCATCTACAAATACGATTTCATAGTCATACGGCAATGATGACATAACATTTTTCACGGCATTATAAAAATATTCTATATTAGCTTCTTCGTTATAAACGGGAACTACAATTGATACTAATTTCATTTTATCTCGGATGGACTCCCTTCATTCATTTGCATCGCTTAAATACAAGTGTATCCTCCACTTCCTTCAAACACTCCCATTTGCCCGATACCCTGCTTTTGAAATCATCCAACTTCTTTTTTCCAACAAAAGCAATGATATCCTGATTTTGTGGAAGCTCTTCTGCCGCAATGAATGGCATGACATTCGTGTTCGACCAAGTAGAACCATGCGGTTTTAATGTTTCAATAGCACTGGCATCTTCCATACGAAAAACCTCTCGCCCTGCATAAAAAACAAAGGAAGTTGGATAGCGTCTTCCATAACTGACGATCAAATCATTTTCATTTAACAAATTTTCCGTTTCCTGTGCCAATCTCTTTTCTGAGTTTTGGTCGCATAGTGGGACAGCCACAGCAAAGTAAAGAATATTAAAAATGACCGCCGTTCCTATTGCTAAACGCTGAAACGCTTTATCATGCTCCTTAAAATAAAGAGCAAATAAAATAGCAACTGGCATCATGTATGGAAACGTATAGGTAATATACTTCGTTGCAAAACATTGGAACACTACTGGAACAGTAATACCCCAAACCAATAAAAATTTTTGACGCATATCCAAGGCTGGAAGCGTCCTTTGCTTCCAATACTTGCGAACCATTGCAGGCAGCACCATGAATACCCAAGGTATAAAGCCCGCTATAAAAATAACTAAATAATAATACCAAACATCAAACTGCGGATGCTCCGATACCGTTGCCCGAAGTGCATTGTGCGTACCAAAAAATACGGAGATAAATTCCTCCCCATGCATTAAGTACATTGGGTAATACCAAACAGAAATAATAGCAAGAAAGAGAATCATCCCACTTGCCAATCGAAGCTTCAAAAAATACCGCAAATCCCCCTGCCAAAGCAAAAACAGCAAAATAATGGTACCAGGCAGCAGAAATCCAATAGGGCCTTTTGTCAGAACTGCAATCCCTGCCGCAGCATAGGATATATAATAATAATTTGGTTTCTTTTCACTGTATCCTAAATAAAAAGCTATCAGAACAGCTGAAAATGAAACAAACAAAGTCATATCTGTAATGACTGCATGGGCAATATACCAATATTCCAGGGAAGTTGCTAAAATAACTGCTGCAACCATTCCAGTTTTTTTATCATAAATACGTTTTCCAAAGAAATATGTCAAAAATACGCCAAACGATGCAAAAATTGCCGGAAAAAGTCTAGCAGAGGCTTCTGATATTCCAAACAGCTTAAATGAAGCAATCAACTCCCAATAAAACATAATCGGTTTATCAAACCAATAGTTTCCATAGATCCTTGGGGAAAACAAATCTCCTGAAAAAACCATTTCCTTTGCTGTAAGCACGTAATTCGATTCCACAGGATCTGTAATCGGTAAAAAATTCAATCCCACAAAAAACATCACAAGGCAGAGAATCAGCAACCGTTGCACGCAAACAACAACTCCCTTCCAATTTACGGCTCAAAGATCATGATAGGATATCGGCACGATTCCGTGACTAAACGTATACTGCAATACACCATGCGATATCACAGATGAAAGTTCTTCCTCCCAATGGTAGCCCCAATCATACTTTCGAGCCAAAGCCTTATTATCCGTTCCAGGATGGAGCATAATCTCACTTACGCCATCCGGCAAATTCTTTAAAACGCCAAAAAAATACTTTTCTTCCATATGCCCCCCAGCAGACATTCCAAAAAAAGCATCCGGAACACGAAAACCTTGTTGCTTTGCCTTGCTTTTTGCCTGTCCTGCGAGAAAACTCAAAGCACATTTAGCTCCCCAACGGAAAAAAGAAACAGGATATTCTCCAGTAAACATATAAGGTTCTGCCGGAATACGCATACAAGGAATATGATATTTCTTCATTAACTCAAAACAGACCTCAAGAACTTCTGGCAGTACATGCAAATGCTGGTGACTGTCCAAGTGTGAGATCTTCACGCCCAGATCCTTGGCACGGAGAATCTGTGCCTCACATTCCGCATACAACTCAGCCTTGTCAAATCCCCCTGAAAAATACCTCTTCATAAAAGCACCATAGGCCGGCAAAAACTTCCCATCTTCCCCAACAAGTGATTTTACTTGATCTGCTGGTAAAGCGGGAGTTTCTGCTACTAGAGTAATATGTATTCCCACACTGAGACCTTTGCGCTCCCTGCTCATTTCCGCTGCTTCCTCCGCCGCAGCACCAGTAGCTATCAAGGAGGTACTCCGAAGCAATCCATGTTCATATGCCTCACAAACAGCATCATTCACCGAAGAATGTATTCCAAAATCATCTGCATTGACAATTAAATTTCTCACGATAAAAGCTCCTTTATCTCATTTTTTCCCAAAAGCAAATATCTTGACAAACAAAAAGGTAACTGGAACTCCTAAAATTGCAGCAATAACAAAGCTTGCAATATCAGGAAAGCCCATCATGTTGTAAAATATAACAACGATTACATTTTGTATGATGTAATTCGGTATATACGATACAAAAAATTTAATATACCGCTGCATAGTCATTGATTCAAAAAATACCACCTTACAATTCAGTACATACGCAAGAATATTGCAAAGGAGATACCCGATATTAAAAGCTACGTTGCTATTGGGAATTACTTGGGTGATCATCCATGCAATGAAACTGCAATTAAAAGTATTAAACGTACCAATTACAACAAAAAGGATAAACTCCCGCGTAAAAAAATGATACCGAATTTGTTCCATCATTTTTTCAAGCAAAAAAACTCCTCCTTATTCTGTTTTTGCTGGTCGATAGTACAGCCACATAATCTCATCCGAGGGTGTCGCTTTGGCAAGCAACTGCCATTCTTCCTTTTGGAAATAGCGACCAAATTCCTTGGCACGATGATCTTCCACCACCAAATAAACATCCCTATCGGCAGGAATTTCCTCATAGGCAAGGAATGGCATAACATTCTTCGCACTCCAGTCCATAACCTTTTCTCTGCGTTTCTCTATACTTTCGGCAGAATCCAAAGAATACATTGGATGTTGGGTATAGTAGACCACAGATGCACGATAGTCCCCAAAACTCACCAATAAATCATTATCCTTGATACGTTCCGAAAGTGTCTCTGCGATATACTTTCCTGCAAAATGACCGTTTCCCTGTCCGCCAGTCACAAGAAAGCCCATAACTGCCAAAGAAAAAATCACTCCGGCAAGAGCCATGCGGCGCAGCACCTTCTCATTATTCTCATAGATCCGTGCCAACAACACAGCAATGGGGAAAAAACTTGGAAACGTATACGTCGGATACTTGGTTGCCATACACTGAAAAAATCCAATAATAACAAAGATCCAAAGAAGCAAAAATTTCATATCGGAAGAAATTATGCAACGCCCTTCCTTTTTCCACTTCCAAAATCCCCACGGAAAATGCAAGCTCCACGGGAAAATACCCAAAAACAAAATAGCAGTATAGTAATACCACACATCCCATTTGGGATGTTCTGACACAGTTGCACGCAAATAATTGTGAACGCCAAGGAACGTATCCAAAAAGTCACTTCCATGCAATAGATACATCTGATAGTACCAAGGGGCACAGACCAGCAAGAACAGAACCATACCAGAAAAAATTTTCATTCTTTTCAGTTCTCCCAAATTTTTGTCCCACAACAAAAACAGGAGAATAATCAGACCTGGCAATGCTAACCCAACAGGGCCTTTTGTCAAAACAGACAAACCAGCCAAAATATACGCCGGATAATACATCCATTTATTCGTTCCCCGATATGCCAAAAAGAAACATGCCAAAGTTCCATTCATAAAGAAAAACAAGGTCATATCCGTAATGATCAATTTTGCCAAGCACCAATAGATCAGGGAAGTTCCCAAAATAACAGCAGACCAAAAGCCAGTACGCCTTCCGTACAGCTTCCCTGCAAAAAAATAAGCCAGGAAGAGTCCTGCCATTGCAAAAAGCGATGGAAAAAAACGTGCCGCAAAATCCGCAATGCCAAATATAGAAAATGCAGCGATCAGCTCCCAATAAAAAAATACTGGCTTATCATACCAAAAATGCCCATAAATCCGAGGTGAGATCCAATCGCCCGACTGCAGCATCTCTACTGCCGTTTGTGCATAATTCACTTCCACGGGATCTGTAACAGGCATCATCCAATTTCCAAGAAAAAAACTGCAACCCAGAAGAAACAATATACCAATTTGACGACTACGTTCAGACATTCCATTCCTGCTTTCTGTATTATTTTCTGCAGCAAGCCAGAGATATCAAAATCAAACTGGCAAAACCTTATTCACTATACTATAACAGCAAAATATCAATGTCAATGCTCCTAAAAATCGGACAGCATAATTTACATAGGCAACTTCTAAAAATATAACTCAGCACAGATGCAACCACCTCCATGGTGGCAGATACCTTATGCAGCAAACAAGTGGCGGGCATGTCCCCCGCTTCGTTGAAACGCTGACGCAAGTTTCCTGATTCAAGGCGTTATGATGTGTTTCAGAGTACTCAGGATTTTTTGTCAGTTTTCTCTGTTCCATTTCAACACAAAAAACAAAAACTGCGTTGTGCAAAAGCTCAACGCAGTCAAAATTTATGGAAGCATTTCCTCAGGAACTATTTCAAGCACTAAAATTTTCCGCCTCCGCCTCCAGTAGAGCCACTGTCGCTGGAGGTCGTATCCGAATCCTTTGCCTTCGGAACAACCTTCACATCGGTATACAGATAAGTATCCTCCTTTTCTGTCAAAGAAAAGGTATCCCGTTCCAAATAAGCATCCGCAGCAACTTCACGATGCACGTTGCTCATCTGCCCAATCAAATAGGATCTCACCCCATAGCCTCCAAGGAGAGCCAAAAGCACTGCCAAACCTGCCGCTAACGGACTAAATTCGTTCGATGGATCAAAAGGTTTTCCAGTCTCTGCATAATACGCCATCTCTTTTTCTGTCGTCTCAGCAAAAACTACAGCTGCTTTTGAAAAACGGTCATTCTTAAGCTCTGGGAGAACCTTGTCCTTCATATACTCGATTCCGACGCTGCTCGTGATGATCTTATTCAAGTTGCGTCCCGTTGCGATGTAATAATCCGTTGAGTCAGCCGA